>DDKG01000294.1:7703-12477 GCA_002339265.1 Massilia sp. UBA2604
CACGTCGTACCCGCACCTCCACCACGTCGTACCCGCGGAGGCGGGTACCCAAGTTCGCACCCAAGCCACCATCATCAAACGCAGCCGAACCGCAAACAACTTGGGTACCCGCCTTCGCGGGTACGACGTCGTCCGGGGCCAGAGTGTCAATACTGACGGGCTTTCTGACCCCGCCGACCGAAGCCTTCCTCGATCATGCTCGCTTGACATCCCTATGTTGCCCTTGTTTAATATACGCTTGCACTTTTGCACCAATGGCGCAACGTGCGTCACGAACGGAAAACGAGGAAACGAGTGAACAAGACAGAACTGATCGAAGAAATCGCGAAGTCCGCGGACATTACGAAGGCTTCCGCAACGCGTGCACTCGACGCCATGATCGAAGCCGTGACCGAGACCCTGAAGAAGAACGACAGCGTCACGCTGGTGGGCTTCGGCACCTTCACCGTGGGCGAGCGCGCAGCGCGTACCGGCCGCGATCCGCGCACCAAGGAGCCAATTAAAATCAAGGCTGCGAAGGTTCCGAAATTTAAGGCTGGTAAAGCGCTGAAAGATGCAGTAAACTAATGCCTTCTTCGCGATGACAAGCGTAGAAAGCAACAGGATAATGTCGTATCCATCCTGATGCTTGTTGTAGTGTTTATTTGCTGGAGCGGTAGTTCAGTTGGTTAGAATACCGGCCTGTCACGCCGGGGGTCGCGGGTTCGAGCCCCGTCCGCTCCGCCACCAAATAAACGCGATGACGAAAGTCTGGAGCGGTAGTTCAGTTGGTTAGAATACCGGCCTGTCACGCCGGGGGTCGCGGGTTCGAGCCCCGTCCGCTCCGCCAGAATTCAGTAAGATAGGGGCAGCTCTCAGAGCCGCCTCGAAACGAGAAGAGGCGAACGCGAGTTCGCCTTTTTTTTTAATGTTTGCTGTTATTGCATTCTCAACCTTGAATGGCTGACCATGTTTGAATTTATTCGGACCCACAAGCGCTGGATGTACGGGATCCTGCTGCTCTTGATCATTCCCTCGTTCGTGTTCGTGGGCATGGAGAGTTACCAGAGCAATGACGGCGGCGCCGGTGTCGCCACCGTCGACGGCCAGAAGATCACCCAGCAGGAATGGGAAGACGCGCAGCGCCGCCAGATCGACCAGGCGCGCCAGATGATGGGCGAGCAGTTCGACCAGAAGCTGTTCGAAACCTCGGAAGCCAAGCAGGCGATCCTGAACAACCTGGTGGCCGAGCGCGCCATCAATGCCGAGATCAACCGCGCGCACATGACCGTGAGCGACGCGACCCTGCAGAAGACCATCATGGACATCCAGCAGTTCCGCCTGCCGGACGGTGGCTTCGACATGGAAGGCTACAAGGCCGCGCTGGCGGCACAGGGCATGACGCCCGAGATGTTCGACCAGCGCCTGCGCCGCGACCTGACCGTGCAGCAGCTGTCGGGTTCGATCCAGGCGACCGCCTTCGCGCCGCGCACCGTGGCAAACCGCCTGTCGGACATCAACGACCAGGAACGCGAAGTGCAGGAAGTCCTGTTCCCGCTGTCGACCTATCTGCCGCAGGTGAAAGTCACCGACGAGATGGTCAAGGCCTATTACGACAAGAACGCCCAGCTGTTCCAGATTCCGGAGCAGGTGAAGGCCGAGTACGTCGTGTTCGATGCGAAGACCGTCGAGAACCAGGTCTCGGTCACCGATGCCGAAGTCACCGACTACTACAACAAGAACCTCAAGAACTACACCACGCCCGAGCAGCGCACGGCGAGCCACATCCTGATCACCGTGTCGCGCGACGCCGACGCCGCAACCCAGGCTGCGGCGAAGAAGAAGGCCGAAGCCGTGCTGGCCGAAGTGCGCGCCAATCCGGACAACTTCGCGGCGATTGCCAAGGCCAACTCGCAAGACCCGGGCTCGGCCCAGTCGGGCGGCGACCTGGGCGTGGTCGAGAAGGGCCTGTTCGTGAAGTCGGTCGAAGACTCGATCTACGCCTTGAAAGAAGGCGAGACGAGCGGCCTGGTGCAGTCGGAATTCGGCTGGCACATCATCAAGGTCACCGGTGTCAAGCCGTCGACGCAGCGTTCGCTGGACGATGCGAAGGGCGACATCGCCGCCGACCTCAAGAAACAGAAGATGTCGGCCAAGTACACCGAGCTGGCTGGCGTGTTCAGCGAGACCGCGTATGACCAGTCCGAGAGCCTGAAGCCGGTCGCCGACAAGCTCAAGCTGCAGATCCAGACCGCCGACAACCTGACCCGCACGCCGAACCCGGCGCTGGGCGATTCGCCGGTCAACAACGCCAAGTTCCTGACTGCCCTGTTCAGCACTGATGCGATCAAGAACAAGCGCAACACCGAAGCGGTCGAAGTGGCGCCGAGCGTGCTGGTGTCGGGCCGCGTGGTCGAGTTCCGTCCGGCGACCAAGCGTCCGCTGGCCGAAGTCGATGCGCAGATCCGCCAGCGCGTGACCATCGAGGAAGCGGCCCGCCTGGCGCGCGTCGCCGGCGAAGCGAAGCTGAACGCCGCCAAGGCAGCGGGCGACGCCACCGGTTTCGGCGCGCCAGTGAGCGTGTCGCGCACCAAGGAGCCGGCCATCAACCAGACCGCCGCGATCGCCGTGCTGAAGGCCGACGTGACCAAGCTGCCGGCGTACGTGGGTGTCGAGGTGCCGGGCCAGGGTTATGGCGTCTACCGCATCGCCAAGGTGTCGCAGCCGGCCCAGCCGGACACGGCGCGCCGCAAGCAGGAATCCGACCAGATCGGCAACCTGGTGGGCCAGCAGCAGATGTATGACTACGTCGAAGCGCTGAAGGCCAAGGCCAAGGTGAAGATCAATGTTCGCCCGACTGAACTTGGCGCGAACACCGACGAGCAGTAATCGGATCGTCGGATCGTAAAAAGCCCGGCTGCTTGCGCAGTCGGGCTTTTTTTGTATTCGTGCGATCCCGGTAGGGTGGACGGCTCGTGATTCGGTC
The DNA here is from genome assembly GCA_002339265.1 of Massilia sp. UBA2604. Lineage (GTDB taxonomy): Bacteria > Pseudomonadota > Gammaproteobacteria > Burkholderiales > Burkholderiaceae_D > Telluria. Next base: position 10,669 of record DDKG01000294.1, read on the forward strand.
CACTGGACCGAATCACTCCACGCGGTGATGGTTGGCTGTAAGATCATCCGGCGCGAAATCGGTGCCGATAACGATCGACGCGTGGACCGCGTAGCCGTCCACCCTACGCTAAGAATGGCGTCATGATTGGTGCAGCATCTGTGCGGCCTTCAGGAAGTCCCCAGGCGCGATGTCGTCCAGCTCCAGCACCTCGGCCTGCGGATAACGCACGAAGTTGCGGTCGATCGAGCGCAGGTAGGCCGGATCGTAGTGCTCCACCAGCAGCTGGTCGACCAGCTGCGCCATCTCGCCGCCATCGGCCATCGCGTGCCAGGCGTCGATCTTGGCGCGGCCGTGCAGCTGCACTAGGTGGTCCAGCTGCGTGTTCAATGCCGATGGATCGGCGCAGAAGTGCTCGTAGTCTTCCATCAGCAGCCGTACGCGGTTCGGGCGCGACAGGTTGACGGCGATGCAGGGCGCGGCGCGCATGCGCTCCATGACCACGCCCGGCACGCGCAGGTTGCCGACCTTCTTGCTCTCCGATTCGACGAACACGGGTTTGCTCGGGTCGAAACGGCGCAGCTTGTCCCACACCAGGCTTTCGAACATCTTCTGGGTCGGTTGCGGTTCGTTCGGCAGGTGGCCGAGCACCGAGCCGCGGTGGGCCGCGAGTTTTTCCAGATCGAGCACTTGTGCGCCGATGCCATCGAGGGTTTCGAGCAGCCGGCTCTTGCCGCTGCCCGTGGTGCCGCATACGACCCGGAAGTCCAGTTCGGGCGGGTTCTCCAGCGCCGTGCTCACGTGCGCCCTGTAGGCTTTATAACCGCCCTCCAGCTGCACCACCGGCCAGCCGATCCGCGCCAGGACGTGCACCATCGCGCCGCTGCGGTTGCCGCCGCGCCAGCAGTACACCAGCGGGCGCCACTCGCGCGGCTTGTCCGCGAACAGGTCGTCGATGTGGCGCGCGATATTGTGCGCGACGATCGGCGCGCCGACCTTCTTCGCTTCGAATGCGCCGGTCTGCTTGTACAGCGTGCCGACGCGAATGCGTTCCTCGTCGTTAAGGACGGGGCAGTTGATCGCGCCGGGGATGTGGTCGAGGGCGTACTCGGACTCGCTGCGCGCATCGATGATGGTGTCGAATGCGTCGAGTTGCGGCAGCAGGGCGTCGAACCCCAGGACTTCTGGATACTTCATGCGTGTCGTTACTTCTTGATGAGGGCCTCGAACTGCGGCCAGATATTATTGAGGATGATCGGATGCGCCTGCGCGGTCGGGTGCAGGCGGTCTTGCTGGAACAGGGCCGGCTTGTCGGCCACGCCTTCGAGCATGAACGGCACCAGCGGCGACTTGGTGGACTTGGCCACGGTCTCGAACATGGTGAAGAAGCGTTCGGTGTATGCACGCCCGTAGTTGGGCGGCATGCGCATGCCGATCAGCAGCACGCGCGCCTTCGTCTCTTGCGCCATGCCGATCATGGCGCGCAGATTGGCTTCGGCGGACGGCACCGGCAGGCCGCGCAGGCCGTCGTTGGCGCCCAGTTCGATGACGACGATGTCGGGGCGATGCTGCTTGATCAGCGCCGGCAGGCGCGCGCGGCCGCCGCTGGTGGTCTCGCCGCTGATGCTGGCGTTGACCACCTTCGCGTCGATTTTCTCGCGTTGCAGTTTCTGTTCCAGCAGGGCCACCCAGCCCGCGCCGCGCGCGATGCCGTATTCGGCCGACAGGCTGTCGCCCACCACGAGCACCGTTTTTGGTGCAGAATAGGCGCTCGCCGTCGCGACCAAGGTGAGGAATGCGACGACAGTTAAATTTTTAAGAAAAGCTAGC
>DDKG01000295.1 GCA_002339265.1 Massilia sp. UBA2604
CGGGCGGCCAGAGGGGATCGGGGCGTAACGCACATGCGCACGGGATCCAGGCTGTTCAACATGACGGTGCTAGGAGCCTGCCACAGCAGGTGGGGGGAAGCTGATGGCGATGCATGGCAAGTGTGGGCAAGGCGCGAGGAGGCCGCATGGTACACCATGCAACGACGAGCAACGCAGCACACGCTTGTCAGGCGCGCCAGCAGCGACTCCCACCTGCTGGGGCAGGCTCCCAGGATGCAGCCGGTTACTGAGCAGATGCCAAAGAAAAAGCGGCGCCACGCAGAAATCATACGTTGCGCCGCTTTCATGATGCTAAAAGCCAGAACGTCGATTACTCGTCGTTCTTGGTCTTCAGGACCTTGCGACCACGGTAGAAGCCGTTAGGCGAGATGTGGTGACGCAGGTGGGTTTCGCCGGTGGTCGGCTCGACTGCCAGGTTAGGGGCGGTCAGGAAATCGTGCGAACGGTGCATGCCGCGCTTCGATGGGGATTTCTTATTCTGTTGAACTGCCATGATAACTCCTAGTACAAAGTTCTAAAATTTTAACACATTCGATAAGCAAACCAGATGCATACCGAGTATCTCGGCGGCAAGCTTTTGAGGGCTGCCGACATGTTGAACGCTGCTACAACTACCGCGAATGCCATACTCGATTGCACGCGTTTGACACGTTCTTTTGCAGATTTTGGACGACATTGTTTCTACGCTGCCGCCACCGTACTGCGAAACCTGTAATGCTGATTGTTCCCTGCTATTTCTTCTTAGTCCGCCTTCAGGTTCTTGAGGGCGGCGAAAGGCGACACTTTATCGGTTTTCAGGCTATCGAGCAAGCCCGTATCCGGACAAATGTCATGCCGCGGCGACTGCGGCAAGGCCAGCAGGGCCTCGTCCTCGAGCAGTTCGCGGATGTCGCAGCTGCGGCTGCCGACGATCACGTCGATGCTTTCATCGTCGAGGATTTCCTCGATCGCATCGGCATCCTCGTCGTTCTCGCCCAGCACCAGCATGGTCGACGAATCGATCTCGTAATCCAGAGGCTGCAGGCAACGCTGGCAGACCAGCTTCACGTGTCCGGCGACCGCGAGGGTCAGCGACGGATAGCCCTGGCGGGTCTGGCCGCCCTGGATGGACCAGCGGATATCGCCGCTCTTGTCCGTGCTCTCGGCGGCGAGACGGGTCATCTCGACCAGGGGCGTAGAGCCTTCACGATGGCCGTCGTTCTTGCAAAACTCGAAGGCGTCGATGACAAAAGCGCTCATTTAGAAAGTTACCCCGGAAAACCTGCGATAATAGCAGGCTTTTCGCGCCAGCGTCAAAAAACCGTCGTATTCCTGTCAAACAGCGCCATGAACACTACTTCCAAGCTCATCCTCGCCTCGAGCTCCTCCTATCGCCGCGAACTGCTGCAGCGACTTAGCCTGCCGTTCGAAGCGATCGCGCCCGACATCGACGAGACAGCGCACGACGGCGAAACGCCGCAAGCCACCGCCCTGCGCCTGGCGCGCGAGAAGGCGCAGGCCGTGGCGCGGCTACACCCCGGCGCGCTGGTGATCGGTTCCGACCAGGTCGCCACGCTGGATGGGCTGCAGATCGGCAAACCCGGCGACCACCCACGCGCCCTGGCCCAGCTGCAGCTGATGCGCGGGCGCGAAGTCGTGTTCCACACCGCCCTGTGCCTGTGGGACGGACGTATTGCCGATCCCGGCCTTGCGGCCCAGGTCGAGAACGTGCAGGTGCGCGTCGCTTTCCGCGACCTGCCGGACCATGAACTCGACGCTTATCTGCGCATCGAGCAGCCGTACGACTGCGCCGGCAGCGCCAAGAACGAAGGGCTGGGCATCGCCCTGCTCGAGAGAATCCAATCGACCGACCCCACCGCCCTCACCGGCTTGCCGCTAATCGCCTTGACCGGCATGCTGCGCAAGGCCGGCGTGCGCTTCTTTGGCGCCTGATTTTTACCCTGATTCCCATGCCCGGCACCCTGTACCTGATCCCGAATACCCTCGGCCCGACCGACGCCGCTCCTGGCGCCCTGAACGCCCTGCTCCCGACCCAGGTGCAGGCGCTCACGAGCAAGCTCGATTACTTCGTGGCGGAAAACGCCAAGACCGCGCGCGCCTTCCTGAAACTGATCGCGATCGACCATCCGCTGGCCAAGCCGCTGCAGGAAATCGAGATCGCCGAGCTGAACGTGAACACGCCGCCGGCGGCGCTGGCGCAATTGCTGGCGCCGCTGCTGGCGGGCCGCGATGCGGGCCTGGTGTCGGAAGCCGGCGTGCCGGCCGTGGCCGACCCCGGCGCCGACCTGGTGCGCCTGGCCCACCAGCACGGCATCGCGGTGCGTCCGCTGGTGGGACCTTCGTCGCTGCTGCTGGCCGTCATGGCGAGCGGCCTGAACGGCCAGAGCTTCGCCTTCAACGGCTACCTGCCGACCGACGCGGCGCAGCGCAGCAAGCGCATCGCCGAGCTGGAAAAACGCTCGCGCACCGAGCGCCAGACCCAATTGCTGATCGAGACGCCGTACCGCAACGGCGCCATGCTCGAAGCACTGGCGGCTGGGTGCCAGGCAGGCACGCTGATCTGCGTGGCGACCGACCTGTCGCTGCCGACGGAATCGGTGCGCACCCTGACGGCGGCCAAGTGGAAGGCGGCGCTGGCGGCCAATAAAGGGCCGGACTTTCACAAGAAGCCGACCGTGTTCCTGCTGCTGGGTCAGTAGCACTGTCAGAACACCGGACGGGGATCGATCCCCGCCGGGCACTGCTCCTCGGACGTCGGCCGGATCGCGCCCGGCAATCTGGTTGAATCCCTGCGCTGCCACCCCGCCTCGATCCTGATGGACCGAAGCGCCGCGCGGCAGTCGCCCATTTTCTTCCCATGTCGGAACAGTGCCTTGGCCCGGTCGGCCTCTCCGCGCTGCTCGAGGATCCGCCCATAACGATAGAAAGCGGCCGGATCGCGCGCCTGCATGGCCGCCTCGTAGAGCGTGAGCACCTCATCCGGATGCCCGGCCTGTGCGCGGCCGGCTTCGATCAACGACGCCAGCGCCGTTTCTGCGCGTCCGGCACTGCGCCCCAGCGCCCGGCGATACAGCGCCGTCGCCTGCCTGTCGTCCCGCGCATTGCCTACGCCCAGCTCGAAGCTGCGTCCCAGGTAATAGAGCCCGGCCGGATCGTTGGCCGCTGCCGCACGCTCGAGCCATTGCGCGCCCGGAGCCTTCGCTTCGCTATAGACGGCGCGATAGAGCAGCATCAGGCCGAGCCGCACCTGGGCAGCGGCCAGCCCGCCTTCGGCGGAACGGGTCAGCCAATGCCGCGCCTGCTCCACGTCCCGCTCGCCGGCGGTACCGTACTGGTAAGCCCATGCCAGGTTGGCCTGGGCCCAGCCATGCCCCTGTTGCGCAGCTTTCGCGTACCAGAACACCGCCTGACGGCGATCGCGCGGCACGCCGGCGCCGCGATTGAGCAACACCCCCAGATTGTTTTGCGCAAACGCGTTGCCGCCGTGCGCCGCCAGGCGGTACAAGGCCGCAGCCTGTTCCAGGTCTTTCTCGAAGAAGCGCCCTTGCTCATACCAGGTGCCGAGCGTGTTCTGGGCGGCGGGATTGCCCTCTTCCGCCAGGCGCTGGGTGCGGGCGACCAGCGCCGGATCGAGCGGCTGGGGCGGGTCGCCTGGCTGCCAGATGAACTGCGTCGCGAACCACTCGTCCGAGGGTTTATCGAGCGTGGCCACCACGTGGAAGGCGCAGTTGCGGATGGCAGCCAGCGCCGCGGCGTCGAGATCCGCCCTGCCGCTGGAAACGGTGACACGCGCACCGGTGACCTTGCCCTCGGCGTCGACCCGGATCTTCAGCGTCGATTTGCCGCCAGCCCTTTGCGCCAGCGCGGCAGGTGGATATGCAGGACGCGCGCAGGCGTAAAGATCGAGCTTCATCGCCTGCCGTAGGCGATCCTGTTCGGCCGAATCGTGGACTGATGCGATGGCCGCGGCGGCGGTCAGGAGAAGGATGGCGACACTCATCCCATGACTGTAGCGCCTGGCGCGGCGCTACACGTTCACGGAATGTCACGCCTCGGGCGAAGGCTGCTGGGCGTCGGTGGTCAGCTCGCGCACCCAGTCGAAGGCCGCCAGCTCGATCTCGCGCACCTCGGCCACCGTCAGGCCGATCTTTTTCAACGCACAGGCCAGCTTGCCGCCGCCCTCGGCCGCCTCGAGCAGTTCGGCGATGCGCAGCATGGTGCCGAAGTCGCCCTCGCGCTCGAGCAGCGCCTCGCGCACGTCGTGCGCGATGTCGACGTGGGCCAGGATGTCGGCCATCGGCACCGAGAACAGGGCTTCGGCCAGCGACATGATGCCGACCGTGAAGGCGCGGTCGGCGCTGGCGGTGTCGCCCGG
>DDKG01000296.1 GCA_002339265.1 Massilia sp. UBA2604
ACCCTGGCCCACCAGCCCGGCATCACCTCGAGCCACTTCGGCGCCGGCGCCAGCCGTCCGGTGATCCGCGGCATGGACGGTCCGCGCGTGAAGATCCTGTCCGACGGCGCCGAGATCCAGGACGCCTCGACCATCAGCCCCGACCACGCCGTCGCTTTCGAACCGGTCCTGGCCGAGCGCATCGAAGTGCTGCGCGGCCCGTCGGCGCTCGCCTATGGCGGCGGCGCGGTGGGCGGCGTCGTGAACATCCTCGACCGCAAGATCCCGACCGAGATGCCCGAGAAGGGCCTGGAAGGCAGCGCGGAAGTGCGCGCCAATTCGGCGGCGCGCGAAAAGACCGGCGCCTTCGAATTCACCACCGCCGCCGGCAGCAACCTGGCCCTGCACCTGGAAGGCGTCAAGCGCGACGCCGACGACTACCGGGTCGGCAAGGACTGGGCCGAAGGTCGTCGCGTGAACGGCAGCTACAAGGAGTCCGAGACCGGCACCGTCGGCCTGTCGTGGATCGGCAAGGACGGGTATATCGGCGCCGCCTTCACCAAGGAGCGCACCGAATACGGCATCCCGGGCCATAGCCACGAGTTCGAAGGCTGCCATCCGCATGGCGACCACCTGCATTGCGGCGGCCATGGCCACGAAGAGGAAGAGGGCCATGACCACGACCACGGCGAAGAAGGCCACGACCACGACCACGATCATGACCACGAACACGGCGTGCCGATCGTGAAGCTCGACAGCGAGCGCTGGGACATCCGCGGCGAATACCGCAACCCGGTGGCCGGCATCGAGCGTGTGCGCATGCGCGCCTCCTTCACCGACTACGTCCACGACGAGCTGGAAGAGAACGTCGTCTCGACCTCGTTCCGCAACAAGGGCCACGACGCCCGCCTGGAAGCGGTGCACGCGCCGATCGCCGGCTGGCGCGGCGTGTTCGGCCTGCAGACCACGCGCCGCGACTTCTCGGCCATCGGCGAGGAAGCCTATGTGCCGCCGACGCTCACCAAGAAACACGCCGCCTTCCTGACCGAGGAATACAAGCTCGATAACTGGCGCTTCGAGGCCGGCCTGCGCCACGAATGGCAGGACATCGAGGTCGATGCGCCGGGCCTGCGAGACACCGACGCGCGTGGCACCTCGGCCTCGGTCGGCGCCGTGTGGAAGCTGGCGCCGCAGTATTCGCTGCGCGCCTCGCTGTCGCGCAGCCACCGCCTGCCGACCGCCGAGGAACTGTATGCCGACGGCATTCACCTGGCCACCGCCACCTATGAAGTCGGCAACCAGAACCTGGAAAAGGAAACCTCGAACAACGTCGACCTCACGCTGCGCAAGTTCGAGGGCGACACCACCTTCTCGGTCAGCGCCTTCCACAACCGCGTCGACAACTATATCTACGCTCGCACGCTGGACAACCACGAAGGCTTCCAGCTGGTGGAATACACCCAGCGCGACGCCACCTTCACCGGCCTGGAAGGCGAGATCCGCCAGAAGCTGACGCCGGCGCTCAGCGCCACCGTGTTCGGCGACTATGTGCGCGCCCGCTTCGACGACGGCCCGGACAGCCGCAACCTGCCGCGTATCCCGGCGGCCCGCCTCGGCGTGAAGGTCGACGGCGACTGGAATCAATGGCATGGCATGGTCGAGTTCTACCGCGTCGGCAAGCAGGACAAGCTGGCCGAATACGAAACCGAGACCGGCGGTTATAACATGCTCAATATCGGCACGCACTACTCGACCCGCATTGGCGGGGTGCCGACCCAGTTCTATGCGCGCCTGAACAACCTGACCGACGAACTGGCCTACAGCCACACGTCGTTCATCAAGAATGCGGCGCCGCTGACCGGGCGTAACCTGACGGCGGGGATTCGCGTCATTTTCTAAGTTCGTTAGCCTCGGCGCGTCGTTCCTGCCACTGGCAGGAACGACTCCCCGCGCAGGCGGGGACCCAAGTTTTCCAGCGCAGTGTCTACATAAACGTAGTCGCTGCGCGAAGGACTTGGGTCCCCGCCTGCGCGGGGACGACGTTTTTATTGCCGTGGATTGAACGGCGTTCGCGGTGCGCCGCTTCCTACTGCCGCGCGCGATTGCTGCAGTGCGTTGAGTCCTTAACGATAATCGGTTATCATTAGATTTGGCTAATCAAGGATTCCCTCATGACTGACTTCACTGGCAAGCGCACGCCGCTCGCATTGGCATGCTTGCTGGCGCTTGGCGCGCCGCTGGCCGCCCACGCGCAATCGACCGCGGCGCCGGCCACCGTCGTCGTGTCCGCCAGCGGACTCGGCGTGGCCAGCGACGACATGGTCACGCCGGTGACGTCGATCGGTGGCAATGAGCTGGTGCGCACCCGCCAGTCGACCCTGGGCGAAACGCTATCCGCGATGCCGGGCATCACCTCGAGCCACTTCGGCGCCGGCGCCAGCCGCCCGATCATCCGCGGCATGGACGGCCCGCGCGTGAAGATCCTGTCCGACGGTTCCGAGATCCAGGATGCGTCCACCATCAGCCCTGACCACGCCGTCGCTTTCGAGCCTGTCCTGGCCGAGCGCATCGAAGTGCTGCGCGGCCCGTCGGCGCTGGCCTATGGCGGCGGCGCCGTCGGCGGCGTGGTGAACATCATCGACCGCAAGGTGCCGACCGTGATGCCGGCGAACGGCCTGGAAGGCAGCGCGGAATTGCGCGCCAATTCGGCGGCGCGCGAAAAGACCGGCGCGGCCGAATTCACCGTGGCCGCCGGCAGCAACCTCGCCCTGCACCTGGAAGGCGTCAAGCGCGACGCCGACGACTACCGCGTGGGCAAGGACTGGGAAGGCGGCCGCCGCGTCCCGGGCAGCTACAAGGAAACCGAGACCGGCACCGTCGGCATGTCGTGGGTCGGCGAGGACGGCTACCTGGGCGCCGCCTTCACCATGGAGCACGGCAAGTACGGCCTGCCGGGCCATGGCTTCGAGAACGAGGCAGGCGAGATCGAGGCGCCGGTGGTGGACCTGGACAGCGAACGCTGGGACGTGCGCGGCGAATACCGCAACCCGGTGGCCGGCATCGAGCGGGTGCGCCTGCGCGCCTCGTTTACCGACTACATCCATGACGAGGTCGAGGGCAGCGCGGTCGCCACCACCTTCAAGAACAAGGGCCACGACGGCCGCCTGGAATTCGTGCACGCGCCGGTCGCGGGCTGGCATGGCGTGTTCGGCCTGCAGACCACGCGCCGCGACTTCTCGGCCATCGGCGCCGAGGCCTATGTGCCGCCGACCCTGACCAAGAAACACGCGGCCTTCCTGACCGAGGAATACAAGCTGGGCAATGTGCGCTTCGAAGCCGCCGTGCGCCACGAATGGCAGGACGTCGAAGCCGAGGTGGACAAGCCGGACAGCCACACGCGCGGCACCTCGCTGTCGGTCGGCGCGGTCTGGAAGTTCGCGCCGGAATACTCGCTGGGCACTTCGCTGTCGCATACGCACCGCCTGCCGACCGCCGAGGAACTGTTCGCGGACGGTCCGCATCTGGCGACCAACACCTATGAGATCGGCAACCCGAACCTGGTCAAGGAAACGTCGAACAACCTCGACCTGACCCTGCGCAAGTTCGCCGGCCGCACGACGTTCTCGCTCAGCGCCTTCCACAACCGCATCGGCGACTATATCTACTCGCAGACGCGCGGCGAGTTCGAAGGCCTGCAGTTGATCAACTACGCGCAGCGCGACGCTACCTTCACCGGCCTGGAAGGCGAGGTGGAGTACAACCTGTCGTCGGTATGGAAGACGGCCCTGTTCGGCGACTACGTCCGCGCCCGTTTCGACGAAGGCCCGGGCAGCCGCGACATCCCGCGCACTCCGGCGCACCGCATCGGCGCCAAGCTCGAAGCCGACTGGGGCGCCTGGAATGGCCTGGCCGAAGTGGTTCGCGTCGGCAAGCAGGACAAGATCTCTGATTTTGAAACCGAGACTGGTGGCTACACCATGCTCAACCTCAGCACGCACTATTCGACCCGCATCGGCAACCTGCCGGCGCAACTGTACCTGCGCCTGAACAATGTGACCGATCGCCTGGCCTATAGCCACACCTCGTTCATCAAGGATTATGCACCGCTGACCGGCCGTAACCTGACGGCCGGCCTGCGTGTGCTGTTCTGACCGAACCCATTCACCGGCCCTGGCGGGAGCAGATTCCCGCCGCGCCGGTTCCAGAGAAAGAAACAGGACTCATGAAATCCCTGATCAAATACGGTGATGTCGCCGGCATGGCGGCATCGATCCTGTGCCTGATTCACTGCATGGCGATGCCGTTCGTGATCCTGGCGTTTCCGATGCTCGGGCTGGCCCATGTGCACGACACCTTCCACGACACCCTGATCGCGGCGATCACCTTGCCGGTCTTGCTGGCGCTGGTGCCCGGCTACCTGAAGCATCGCGACAAGACCACCTTGCTGATCGGCTGCGCCGGCCTGGCGATCTTCCTGGGCGCCGTGTTCGTCGTCAGCCCGCTGTTCGGCGAAGTGGCCGAAGCGGTATTTGCCGTCATCAGCGGCTTCATGCTGCTGTACGCGCACCTGCGCAACCGCCGCCACTGCAAGCGTTGCGCCACGCGCGCGCAAGGCGACGGCGCCCCGTCGGCAGCGGCATCCTGCCATCCACGCTGATCCAGGCTACAAGCCCGCGCTCTGCGGCCCCGCCAGTGTCCTGATCTGGAAGCGGTAACGCTCTCCGAACAGGAAGGTCTCGGAAAACGTCATCAGGTCGGCATGCTGCGGTCCCAGGCCATCGGGCGGGGGTAGCGGGCCGCTGCGACGCAAGGACGCCAGCGCGACCTCGGAAGCACCCTGGTCGCGCGAGCGCTGCACCTGGACGTCGGCCAGCTGGCCCACTCGGTCGACCGTGATGTTCAGCACCACCACCGCCGGCAGCATTGGCGGCAATTCTCCCTCGAACACTCTTTCTGGATTGCGCTGCATGACGTGGCGCGCGACGTCGGCCTTATAGGCGTCGAGCGTGCGCGTGGGCGGCGGGGCGGGGATCGGTGTCAGCGGAATGGTAACCGCCTGAGCTGATGGCGGCGGGGCTGGCGCCCGGGTGGACGTGCCGCATGCGGCCAGGGCCGCGAGCACGGTCAGTGTGAAAATCAGCGTGCAAAAGAAGACGATGCTGCGATGAGAGTTCTTCATGGCGGATGCAGGACAGTCGCAGGTCGCGCCGGTATTGGCGTACCTGTTCGACCCATCCGTGCATCCGGAGTTCCTCTACCGGTCTTCTACTTCATGCAAACAGGCGCTGCAATTCGCGGCCGGGATTTTCCGCGCGCATGAAGGCCTCGCCCACCAGGAAGGCGTGGACGTCGGCTTCGCGCATGCGCTGCACGTCGCCCGTGCCGAGGATGCCCGATTCGGTCACCACCAGGCGGTCCTTCGGGATCCGTGGCAGCAAACCCAGCGTGGTGTCGAGGGTGACGTCGAAGGTGCGCAGGTTGCGGTTGTTGATGCCCAGTAGCGGCGTCTTGAGCTTGAGCGCGGCATCGAGTTCCTCGCCGTCGTGCACTTCGACCAGCACTTCCATGCCGAGGTCCATGGCGCAGGCCTCGAGCTCGGCCATCAGGCCGTGGTCGAGCGCCGCCACGATCAACAGGATCGCATCGGCGCCCAGCGCGCGCGCTTCATACACCTGGTAGGGATCGACCATGAAATCCTTGCGCAGCACCGGCAGGGTGCAGGCGGCGCGCGCCTGCTTCAGGTAGTCAAGCGAGCCCTGGAAGAACTGGACGTCGGTCAGCACCGACAGGCAGGCCGCGCCGTGTTCGGCATAGCTCTGCGCGATCGCGGCCGGCTGGAAGTCGGGCCGCAGCACGCCTTTCGACGGCGAGGCCTTTTTCACTTCGGCGATCACGCCGGCCTGGCCCGCGGCGATCTTCGCGCGCAGGCTGGATTCGAAACCGCGCAGCGCGGCGCGCGCCTCGCGATCGCCTTCGACCTCGCTGCGCAGGCTGTACAGGTCGCGCACCTTGCGGGCGGCGGCCACTTCGTCGGCCTTCACGGCCAGGATCTTGTTGAGGATGTCGGACATGGAGAGCCTTCAGGTTTGTTTCGAGAGCGCCAGCTTGATGCCGAGCCAGACGAACAGGCCGCCGGTGATGCGGTTGAGCCAGAGCGTGGCGGCGGCCGGCAGCTTGATGCGGGCGCTGGCTTGCGCGGTGAACAGCGCCAGCGCATGGCACCACAGCATGCCGTTGAGGTTGAAGATGCAGCCGAGGATGATGAATGCGAGCGCCTTGTTCGGCGCATCGGCCGCGATGAACTGGGGCACGAAGGCGAGGAAGAAGATCGCGACCTTCGGGTTGAGCACATTGGTCAGGAAGCCCTGGGCGAAGATCTTGTGCCACGATAGAGGCGGGAGCACTGGTGCGACCGTGACCGGCGCCGCTGGCTTGCTGCGCAACAGGCCCCATGCCATGTACAGGATATAGGCCGCCCCCAGCAGCTTGATGACGGTGAAGGCGGTGGCCGACGTCGCCAGCACGGCCGACAGCCCGAGCGCCGCCGCGAAGACGTGCACGAAAGTGCCGGCGCCGATGCCCAGCGCGGCCGCCGATCCGGCGCGCCAGCCCTGGGAGGCGCTGCGCGCCATGATCAGGAGCGAATCGGGGCCGGGCATGATGTTGAGCATCAGGCCCGCGGCCACGAACATCGGCAGGTCGTGGATGCCGAACATCAGGCAGTCGCTCCGCCCAGCTGGCGGGTAACGGCGACGAACTGCTCCAGCTTGGCGATGGCGGCGCCCGAGGCGATCGCTTCGCGCGCCTTCGCAAGGCCGGCCTCGATCGAATCGGTCACGCCGGCCGCATACAGCGCGGTGCCGGCATTCAGGGCCACGATGTCGTGGGCCGGGCCGGGCTCGCCGCGCAGCGCTTCCAGCACGCGCGCCTTCGATTCCTCGGCATTGCTCACCTTGAGGTTGCGGCTCGAGATCATTTGCAGGCCGAAGTCTTCCGGGTGGATCTCGTATTCGCGGATCTCGCCATTGACCAGCTCACCGACCAGGGTGCCGGCGCCGAGCGAGACTTCGTCCATATTGTCGCGGCCCCAGACCACCACCGCGTGTTCGGCGCCGAGGCGCTGCAGCACGCGCACCTGGATGCCGACCAGGTCGGGGTGGAACACGCCCATCAGGATGTTCGGCGCGCCGGCCGGATTGGTCAGCGGCCCGAGGATATTGAAGATGCTGCGCACGCCCAGTTCGCGCCGCACCGGCGCCACGTGCTTCATGGCCGCGTGGTGGTTGGGGGCGAACATGAAACCGATGCCGGTCTGGGCGATCGATTGTGCGATCTGCTCGGGCTTCAGGTCGATGTGGGCGCCGAAGGCCTCGATCACGTCGGCGCTGCCGGACGAGGAGGATACGCTGCGGCCGCCGTGCTTGGCCACGCGCGCGCCGGCGGCGGCGGCCACGAACATCGAGGCGCTCGAGATATTGAAGGTGTTGGCGCCGTCGCCACCGGTGCCGACGATGTCGAGCAGGTGGGTGGTGTCGGCCATCGGCACCTTGGTCGAGAACTCGCGCATCACCTGGGCGGCGGCGGTGATCTCGCCGATAGTTTCCTTCTTGACGCGCAGGCCCATGGTCAGGGCCGCGACCATGGTCGGCGACATCTCGCCCGCCATGATCTGGCGGAACAGGTGCAGCATCTCGTCGTGGAAGATCTCGCGGTGTTCGATGCAGCGCAGCAGCGCTTCTTGTGGGGTGATCGGCATGGCGGTTCCAGTAGGGTTTCAGTATTCGCTAGCGCTCGAGCCGTCGTTCCCGCGGAGGCGGGAACCTAAGTTTGCTTGCGTGCCAGGATGGTGGAGAGGTCGCTGGCGGCGGAACGGACTTGGATTCCCGCCTTCGCGGGAATGACGTGCTGGAGACGCGGTGTTCGGTGACGTGGTTGGTATGCGTGCAACCACTTCGAGCGCATGTTCAGCGCGTCAGGAAATTCTTGAACAGCGCGTGACCGTGCTCGGACAGGATCGATTCGGGGTGGAACTGCACGCCCTCGATGTCATAGTCCTTGTGGCGCACGCCCATGATCTCGCCGTCGTCGGTCCATGCCGTCACTTCGAGGCAGGACGGCAGCGAGGACCGTTCGATCGCCAGCGAGTGGTAGCGGATCACGGTGAATGGGCTGGGCAGGTCGGTGAACACGCCTTCGCCGATGTGGGCGATGCTCGAGGTCTTGCCGTGCATGACCTGCTTGGCGCGGATGACGTTGCCGCCGAACGCTTCGCCGATCGCCTGGTGGCCCAGGCACACGCCCAGGATCGGCAGCTTGCCCTTGAATTCGCGCAGGATGTCGAGCGAGATGCCGGCATCCTTCGGCGCCTTCGGGCCCGGCGAGATGCAGATGCGGTCCGGCCTCAATCCTGCGATCTGTTCGATTGTGATCTCGTCGTTGCGCACGGTGCGCACGTCTTCGCCCAACTCGCCGAAGTACTGCACGATGTTGTAGGTGAACGAGTCGTAGTTGTCGATCATTAGCAGCATGTCAGAACTCCCCATCCAGGCCATCTTGCACTTGCTCGGCGGCGCGCAGCACGGCGCGCGCCTTCTTTTCGGTCTCTTGCCATTCCATCTCGGGGATCGAATCGGCCACGATGCCGGCCGCGGCCTGCACGTACAGGTTGCCGTCCTTGATCACGCCGGTGCGGATCGCGATCGCGACGTCCATCTCGCCGCCGAAACTCAGGTAGCCGCAGGCGCCGCCATAGATGCCGCGCTTCACGGGTTCGAGCTCGTCGATCACCTCCATCGCCCGCACCTTCGGCGCGCCGGTGAGCGTGCCGGCCGGGAAGGTGGCGCGCAGCACGTCGAGGTTCGACATGCCGTCCTTGAGCTTGCCCTCGACGTTGGAGACGATGTGCTGCACGTGCGAATATTTTTCGATGACCATGCGGTCGGTGACTTTCACCGAGCCGATGTCGGCGATGCGGCCGATGTCGTTGCGCGCCAGGTCGATCAGCATCACGTGCTCGGCGACTTCCTTCGGATCGTTGAGCAGTTCTTCGGCCAGCGCCGCATCCTGCTCGGGCGTCGCGCCGCGGCCGCGGGTGCCGGCGATCGGGCGCAGGGTGACCTTGCGGCCGCCCTCGGGCGACAGCTCGTTGCGCACCAGGATCTCGGGCGAGGCGCCGACGATCTGCATGTCGCCGAAGTTGTAGTAGTACATATACGGCGACGGATTCAGCGAGCGCAGCGAGCGGTACAGCGACAGCGGCGAATCGACATACGGCTTGCGGATGCGCTGGCCGATCTGCACCTGCATCAGGTCGCCGGCCATCACGTATTCATGGGCTTTGGCGACGGCCTTGAGGTAGTCCTCCTTGCTGAAGTCGCGCACTTCGGTGGTACGCACCGAGCTCGAGGTGACCGGCGCGTCGACGCTCCGGCGCAGCATCATGCGCAGGTCTTTCAGGCGCTGGCGACCGCGCGAGTAGCTTTCGGGCTGGCCCGGATCGGCGTACACGATCAGGTACAGCTTGCCCGACAGGTTGTCGATCACGGCCAG
>DDKG01000289.1 GCA_002339265.1 Massilia sp. UBA2604
TGGTGCACGGCCAACCTCGGCTACGGCAACGCCCAGTTCGCGCCGGGCGTGGTCGACCTGAAGCAGTCGATCCAGGTCTCGCACCACCTGCTGCTGTCGCACGGCCTGGCCATGCGCGCCATGCGCGCGGTGGACAGCAAGGCGCGACTCGGCATTGTGCTGAACCAGTGGACCGCCGATGCCGCCTCGGCTTCCGAAGCCGACATCGCGATGGCCGAATTCGAATATGCGCGCTCGGTACAGTGGTTCATGGACCCCATCTTCAAGGGCCGCTATCCGGAACTCGCCCTGCGCGGCCATGGCGCCAATGCGCCGCAGGTCCGCGACGGCGATTTCGACATCATCAGGCAGAAGATCGACTTCCTCGGCTCGAACTATTATTTCCGCAGCTGGTGCAGCGCCGCCACCCCGCCACTGCCGCCGCCGGCGCGCAACGGCGTCACCGACATGGGGTGGGAGATCTTCCCGGAAGGCCTGCCCGAATTGCTGATCAAACTAAAAGCAGAGTACCCCGACCTGCCGCCGGTGTACATTACCGAGAACGGCATGGCCAATCCCGACGTGGTCGAGGATGGCCGCGTCCACGATCCGGCACGCATCGCCTACGTGCGCAGCCACCTGGCGGCGCTCAAGGAGGCGATGGATGCCGGCGTCGACGTGCGCGGCTACTTCCTCTGGAGCCTGCTCGACAACTTCGAGTGGAATTCGGGCTACGCCAAGCGCTTCGGCATCGTGCACGTGGATTATGCGACCCAGCAGCGCACCCTGAAGGACAGCGCGCTGTGGTATCGCGAATTCATTGCAGCCCGCAACAACCGCATCAAGACTTGATCGCCACGAAAAAGAGCGACAAGGAGGAGACATGCAGACGAATCACTACCCCGACGGCCCGCACCTGCTGGCCGACATCGGCGGCACCAACGCGCGCTTCGCTCTCGAGCTGGCGCCGGGCCGCATCCAGGCCGTGCAGACGCTGGCCTGCGCCGACCACGCCCGCTTCGAAGATGCGGTGCGCTTCTACCTGGCCGGCGCCAATGCGCGGGTAGCCCACGCGGTGATCGCGATCGCCAATCCGGTGGACGGCGACGCCATCCGCATGACCAACCATCACTGGGCGTTCTCGATCGAGGCGGCGCGCCGTGCGCTGGGCCTGGAGACGCTGCTGGCGGTGAACGATTTCACGGCGCTGGCGATGTCGCTGCCGTCCCTGCAGCCGGGCGACCTGGCGCAGGTCGGCGGCGGCGCTGCCCTGCCCGGCGCCGCCGTCGGCCTGGTTGGCGCCGGCACCGGCCTCGGGGTCTCGGGCCTGGTCCCGAGCGGCGAGCGCTGGATTCCCCTGAATAGCGAAGGCGGCCACGTGGCCTTTTCTCCGCTCGACGAGCGCGAAGTCACCGTGCTGCGCCATGCCTGGCAGCGCTACGACCACGTCTCGGCCGAGCGTTTCGTCTCGGGTCCCGGCCTGGTGCTGATCCGCGAGGCGCTGGCGGCGAGCCGCGGCATGGCGCAGGACAAGGACTTGTCGCCGTCCGACATCGTGACGCGCGGCCTGTCCGGCGGCGACGCCCTGTCGCTGGAAGCGATCGACTGCTTCTGCGGCATGCTGGGCACGGTGGCGGCCAACCTGGCGGTGACCCTCGGCGCGCGCGGCGGCATCTATATCGGCGGCGGCGTGGTGCCGCGCCTGGGCGCCTATTTCGTCGCCTCGCCGTTCCGTCCGCGCTTCGAGCGCAAGGGCCGCTTCAGCGAGTTCACGGCGCGCATCCCCACCTGGCTGATCACGGCCCCCTATCCGGCCCTGCAGGGCGCATCGGCGATCCTCGCGGACCACCTGGCCCGGACCCATGCGACAGCGCCGCGTACGAGCACGGAGGCCGCCCATGCGTAAGATCGCCTCGCCGCTCTTGTGGGTGCCGACCGGCTACTTCACGATGGCGCTCGGCTACGTGATGCTCACCAGCGTCACCGCCATCATGTTCAAGAACCTGGGCATGGACAACGGCCGCGCCGCCCAGTATTCGAGCCTGCTGATCCTGGCGTATACGGTCAAGCCGCTATTCGCGCCGTTCGTGGAGATGTACCGCACCAAGAAATTCTTCGTGCTGTGCGCGCAGGTGGCGATCGGCGCCGGCTTCGCCGGGGTGGCGCTGCTGATGGAACTGCCCGGCTACATGACCTTTTTGATGGCGATCTTCTTCGCCCTGTCGTTCATCGGCGCGACGCAGGACATCGCCAGCGACGGCGTCTACGTCACCTCGCTCGACGCCCGCGCGCAATCGCTGTACTGCGGCATCCAGAGCCTGTCCTGGAACATCGGCCCGATCGTGGCCGCCGGCGGCATGGTGTATCTCTCCGGCTACCTGCACACGCACGTCTTCGGCCACGATCCCGCCGTGTTCGGGCCGGACTGGATCGACGCCTGGCGCATCATCTTTTTGCTGGTCGGCGGCCTGACCCTGTTGATGGCGCTATGGCACTGGCGCACCATGCCGCAAGGCGCGCGCGCGGCCGACACGCCGTCCTCGGTGAAAGACGCCGGCCGCATCCTGCTCGACGCCTTCGTCACCCTGTTCCAGAAGCGCGGCGTGTGGCGCATGATCGCCTTCGCCTTCCTGTTCCGCTTCAGCGTGGGCCTGCT
>DDKG01000018.1 GCA_002339265.1 Massilia sp. UBA2604
GGCCAGCCATGCATGGTGATCGGCCACCAGAAGGGCCGCGACACCAAGGAGCGCGCGATGCGCAACTTCGGCATGCCGAAACCGGAAGGCTACCGCAAGGCGATGCGCCTGATGAAGCTGGCGGAAAAATTCGGCCTGCCGATCTTCACGTTCGTTGACACCCCGGGAGCTTTCCCCGGCATCGACGCCGAAGAGCGCGGCCAGTCGGAAGCCATCGGCCATAACCTGTACGTGATGGCCGAACTGAAGGTGCCGCTGATCGCCACCATCATCGGCGAAGGCGGCTCGGGCGGCGCGCTGGCGATCGCCGTCGGCGACGCGGTGCTGATGCTGCAATACTCGACTTATTCCGTGATCTCGCCGGAAGGCTGCGCCTCGATCCTGTGGAAGACCTCGGAACGCGCGGCCGACGCCGCCGAAGCCCTGGGCCTGACCGCGCACCGCCTGAAGGCGATGGGCCTGGTCGACAAGATCGTCAGCGAACCGCTGGGCGGCGCCCACCGCGATCCGGCGCAGATGGCGCAGCTGCTCAAGCGCGCGCTGGCCGATTCGCTGCGCCAGTTCCAGGGCATGAAGACCAAGGACCTGCTGGAAGCCCGTCACGCGAAGCTGATGAGCTATGGCAAGTTCAAGGAAACCCTGCCGCGCGAGGAGTGATCCTCTGAGCCGTTCGAAGCGCGGGGCCAACCCGGCCGGGCTGGTCCCGGCATCGTTCGCGCAGGCCATGTCCGGCCTGCGCGCCAAATACTCTCCCCACTCCATTGCAGTAGCCTGTAGCGGCGGCCTCGATTCGATGGTCTTGCTGCGGCTGGCGCACGACTGGTGCGTGCAGCATGGCATCGCGCTGCATGTCTTCCACGTCCATCATGGTCTGAGTCCGCACGCCGACGACTGGCTGGCGCACGTCGAAAAGAGCGCCGCCGAACTCGGCATCAAGGTCGACCATCGGCGCGTGACGGTACCGAACGACGGCAACGGCGTCGAGGCCGCGGCGCGCAAGCTGCGCTACGCGGCGCTGGGAGAAATGTGCCGCGCCCATGGCGCGAGCCTGCTGCTTACCGCCCATCACCTCGACGACCAGGCCGAGACGGTGCTGCTGCAACTGCTGCGCGGATCGGGGCTGGCAGGCTTGTCCGGCATGGATGCGGACAATCTCGCTCCCGGCTTGCTGCGCAGCGCCGAGCTGGCGATGGCGCGGCCCTTGCTGGCGCAGTCGCGCGCGGCGCTGGAAGCGTTTGCGCTCGAGCACGGCCTGGGCTGGGTCGAGGACGAATCGAACCAGGACCCGCGCTATACCCGCAATGCGCTGCGCCACCAGGTGATGCCGGCCCTTGGCGCCAATTTCCCCGGATTCCAGGCGCGCCTGGCGCGCGGGGCAATGCACGTCGCGTCGGCCCAGCGGCTGCTGGATGAACTGGCGGCCGACGACCTGGCGACCTGCCAGGACGGCGAGGCGATCGACCTGGCCTATCTGTCGCGCCTGAGCGCAGACCGGGTCGACAACTTCATGCGCCACCTGTTCGCCGTGCGCGGACTGGCGATGCCGTCGACCGCCTGGCTGCACGAAATGGTGGCGCAACTGTTTTCGGCGCGCGAAGATGCGCAACTGAAGGTGACGCATCCGGGCTGCCATATCCGCCGCCACCGCGGCAAGCTGTTCCTGACGCCGCACCTGCCGGATCTTGCCGGCATGCGCGATCCGGACGATGTCGGCGTGCTCGACAAGCAGGGGCAGGCGTTCCGCTGGCAGGGCGAGGTGTCGATCGCCTTCCCGGACTATGGCGGGGTGCTGCACTTCGAGCCGGCCGGGCAGGGCTTCGATGCGCTCTGGCTACGCACGCAGACACTCACGATCGATTTCCGCACCGGCGGCGAGCGGCTCAAACTCGCGGCCAACCGACCATCGCGCAGCCTGAAGGCCCACTATCAGGCGCTGGGCGTGCCGGCGTGGGAGCGCGAACGCTTGCCGACTGTCCGCCGCGACTTCGACCTGCTGTTTGCGGCAGGCATCGGCATGGATTGCCGGCACTGGTCGGCGAGCGGAACGGAGCTGATCGGACTGCGTTGGGAAGCAACCTCGGCCTGAATTGTATAGGCAAGTGTATGCCGAAAACGCATTAAGTTATTTTCTTTCCATATAGCTTTTTCGGCCTCCAAGCCTTGTGATGCCGCGTTGCAGCATGCTACATTAAGGGTCCCCTTTTATCTTTACACAAGCTGGAACCCTTCCTGATATGGCTTTAATTGTCCACAAATATGGCGGGACGTCGATGGGCTCGACGGACCGTATCAAGAATGTCGCGGCCCGGGTGGCCAAGTGGCATGACGCAGGTCACCAAATCGTCGTGGTGCCGTCCGCGATGTCGGGCGAAACCAACCGCCTGATTGGTCTGGCCAAGGAAATCATGCCGCAACCGGACCCGCGCGAACTGGACATGATCGCCTCGACCGGCGAGCAGGTGTCGGTTGGCCTGCTGGCCATGGCACTGCTGGCCATCGGCAAGGATGCGGTGTCGTACACCGGCTGGCAGGCGGGCATCCGCACCGACTCGTCGTTTACCAAGGCGCGCATCCAGTCGATCGACGACAGCCGCGTGCTGCGCGACGTCGCCGCCGGCAAGATCGTCATCATCACGGGTTTCCAGGGCATGGATGACGAAGGCAATATCTCGACCCTGGGCCGCGGCGGTTCGGATACGTCCGCAGTGGCGATTGCGGCCGCGCTGAAGGCCGACGAATGCCTGATCTACACTGACGTCGACGGCGTCTACACGACCGACCCGCGCGTGGTGGACGAGGCGCGCCGCCTGTCGAAGATCACGTTCGAGGAAATGCTCGAGCTGGCCTCGCTGGGCTCGAAGGTGCTGCAGACCCGCTCGGTCGAATTCGCCGGTAACTACCAGGTGCCGACGCGCGTGCTGTCGTCGCTGACCGATCCCCTGATGCCGCTGGAAGAAGAAGCCCAGTCCGGCACCCTGATTTCGTTTGAGGAAGAAAGCAATATGGAACAAGCCGTCATCTCCGGCATCGCGTTCAATCGCGACGAAGCAAAGATCACCGTCCTGGGCGTGCCGGACAAGCCGGGCGTGGCGTACCACATCCTGGGCCCGATCGCCGACGCCAATATCGAAGTCGACATGATCATCCAGAACCAGTCGGTGGATGGCAAGACCGATTTCACCTTCACCGTGCCGCGTAACGACTTCGTGCGCGCGATGAGCGTGCTGGAAGGCCAGCAGCAGGCGCTGGGCGCGGCCAAGGTGCTGGGCGACGCCAAGGTGTCGAAGGTGTCGGCGGTGGGCGTGGGCATGCGCAGCCACGTCGGCGTCGCGTCGCAGATGTTCCGTACCTTGTCGGAAGAGGGCATCAATATCCAGATGATCTCGACCTCGGAAATCAAGATCTCGGTGCTGATCGACGAGAAGTATATGGAGCTGGCCGTCCGCGCGCTGCATAAAGCATTTGGTCTCGAACAAGGTTAACAAATTTCAAAATTTTTGGGTGTGCGTCCTTGACGCAATGAGGTCCAGCCCTTAAGATGCCTGCACTCAGCGCTGACGTGCAAACGCCGGTTCTGATGGGAGACGTGGCCGAGTGGCCGAAGGCACTTCCCTGCTAAGGAAGCATACGGCTTATACCCGTATCGTGGGTTCGAATCCCACCGTCTCCGCCAAGTTTGATGAAAAAAGCCACCGCAAGGTGGCTTTTTTCATGATCGCTCCCTGCCGGGCAGTATATTCAGCTCCTACGTATGATGTTTCCCGATAATTTCATCGCGAACGGATGCCACGTCAGCGAAACGATTGCCAATCGCCTCATCAAGCTGCGTAATCGCTATGCCTATCCCCGCGCCCATGTCCGCGCCTCGAACAGTCCGGCGCAATTCAGCCTTGGCGGTGCCCGATGGGCCGAGCTTGTTCATCCTGAACCCGGCGAGATCACGGACCTGGAGCTGGACTGCTATCATGCCGGTTTGCTGCACTCCACGGACCCGGCCGACAATCTGCTGGGTACGCTGTCGACGGTATTCTGGGGCTTCTATACCTTCAGCCCGCCTTTCGCTACGGTACGCGCCATGCGCCACCATGGCGGCCATGGTGCAAGGCCGGCAGCCAGCCCGGCGCTGGTCGCCCAATGCCTGAAGGCGGACGCGCCGACCGACATCGGCGCGGCGCTGGGCCGCCTTGGAGCACTATCGCAGCTTGGCCGCACGCCGTTCGCCAGCAAGGTCATCGCGTTCATGTACCCGGACCGGGCCGGGGTACTCGACAATAAAATCGCAAACGGCCTCGCGGCCAGTGCCTGGGCACGTGGCGCGCCGTTTTTAGATGGAATCGGAGACGTACGCGCGCCGCGCTACCAAAGGCGCTACGTCGCCTGGTGCGAATTCCTGTGCCGGGTGGCGGCGGGAATGAATGCCGGCATTGCCGATGGCGCCGACTGGCATTGGGCGGCCGGCGCAAGCGGTCCGCAGGAATGGCGCGCCATCGATGTCGAGAGGGCGATCTTCGCGCACTTTAGCGATGACGTGCAGTACAGGTCATTCGTGCGCAGGGCGCCATGACGCTGCCGGCCGTGCTGGAAAGGCTCACCAGGTTCAAGCGGGTGCTGGAAGAATTCGAGAAACGCACCCGCGCGCCGAGAGAAAGAACGTTTCTGGAGCTGGGAGGGTTTCCCCATTACGAGCGTGTGATCAGTAATTTCCTCGCGTTCTATCTCGATCCGGGCGCCGAGCACAAGATGGGGAATATGCTGCAACGCGCGCTTCTGAACCTGCTCGGTCTCGACGACGTCCAGCTGGACGTCGTCGAGACCGAGGCGGCGAACATCGACATCGTGGCGTCCGGCGTCAGCCATGTGGTCGCGATCGAAAACAAGATTTACCACCATGCCGGGGCGAACCCGTTCGGGACCTATGTCCATGTGATTCGCAGCCGATTCCCCCGACACAGCTGCCATTTCGTCGTGCTGACGCCGTTCCCTGCCGTGCTCGATGGTCAGCGCAATGCGCTCGCCGAGCTCGGATACGTCATTGTCACCTATGACGCTCTGTTCGCCGAAATCCGGTCGATCATGGGCGACTACGCCGCCAGCGCCGCGAACCGTTACTGGCTCCTACTAATCGACCTCATCAAGACTATCGAGAACATCAGCATGGGAAGCACATTCGATCGCGCCTCGCTCGACTTTTTCGACACGAATGCCGCCACCTTGGCCGAGCTCGTGCGGAACATACACGCGCTCAGGGCCGAGTTGCGCGCCAAGCTGAATGCACTGCACGAGATGCTGAAGACCGAACATCCGCTGCTGCTCGATGACGAAATGATGGTCAATCGCGGCGCATATCATCGTGATAGCGGCGATTTGTTCTCCGACACTTTCTACGTCGATATCGCCTTCCCGAACGGCGCGCGGGTAGCGTGCGATGTGACTGTGGGCATCGGCGAGTGGAGCATTCGCGTGATTCCACGAAATGGCGCCAACTTCCGGGCGCTGCAGGACGTGCTGACGCGCACCGGTTTGTCTTTCGAACCGGCGGACGATCGATTTCTCCTGACCGGTCTGCAGCTTCCACGGGGACTGGACGGTGACCTCGGGATCGTGGCCGCCGCCGCCGCGAAGGTGATCGATTTCCTGAAGGCAGAGGCGCGCTCCGCCGACCCTGTCGCATGGGTTGCCTGAGCCAGCCCGATACATAGTCCGCTCACAGGAAAATCCGCGCATACCCCCGCGCCGACAGCGCCGCGACATCGGCCAGCAGCGCCGGCAGGAGCTTGCCGCCCGCGTAAGCGATATAGCGTGGCTCCCACACCGGATGGAATTTCTCCTTGTACGCGCGCAGGCCCTGGAACTTGTAGAACGGTTCGCCATGCCGGTACACGAAGCCGGCCAGCCGGCTCCACAAGGGCGAGGTCTTCGACGCGCGCACGCCGGACAGCGGCGCCATGCCGAGGTTGAACCAGCGGTAGCCGTGTTCCTGCCCCCACAGGAATACGTGGATCAGCAAGCCATCCATCAGGCCGCGCGGCGCCGCGTGCATGAAGCGCATCAGGTCGATCGACAGCTCTTCGCCGGTGGGACCGCACAGCAGGTTGGCGAAGGCGACGATGCGGCCTTCGCGCTCCAGCACCGCCACCGGCTGCCGCGCCAGGTAATCGTCGGCAAAGAAGCCCAGCGAAAAACCTTTCTCGCCACCGGCCTTGCCTGTGAGCCAGTCGTCCGACACCGAGCGCAGCTGCGGCAGGATGGCCGGCACGGACTCCGGCGCAACGATCCGGAAGTCCACGTGTTCTCGCTTCAGCCGCTGCAGGGCCGCCCGCAAATCCTTGTAGCGGCCCCCCGCCAGCGAAAAGCCTTCGAGCAGGATGCGCGCCTCCTCGCCGACCTTGGCGAAGGTCATCCCAAGGTCGGCGTAGCAATGCAGCTGTTCCGGATGCACCTGGTAGAACACCGGGGTGGCGCCGTAGTCGTCGGCGCGGTCGACGAAATCGCGGATCAAGGGCGCGGCGGCCGCCGGCGGGCCGACCGGATCGCCCAGCGCGACCCAGGTCCGTCCCTGCACGCCATACATGATGAAGGCCGTGCGTTCGGGGTTGAACAGCAACTCTTTGTCGCGCAGCCAGGCCAGGTAGGGCAGGGTCGCGCCCTGCGCGCGGACGATGCGCTCGGCGTCGGCCAGCGCCGCGCCGGACGGCGCCTCGGTCAGGTGCGGCAGCGGACGCAGCAGGCGTGCGACGCCGAACGCGAACAGCACGACCGCGGCACCCAGGCTCGCGCGCAGGAAGCGTGGCGTGTCGTCGTGCAGCGCGACCTGCCACCACAGTTCGTTCGCATAGTCGACATGGCGGTAGGCGAACACGCCGATCCACAGCGAGGCGCCGAAGGCGGCCACTATGGCGACGATCCAGCCGGGGGAGAAGCGGGTGTCGAACAGGGCCGCGCGCCGTTCGAACAGGCGGCGGCTCGGCACGAACACCAGCATCAGCAGGGCCAGCAAGGTCGCTTCTTCCCAGTCGCCGGCCTTCAGCAGCGAGGCCGCGATACCGGCCGCCAGCGCGCCGACGGCGAGATACCAGGCCAGCCGGATGCGGCGCGCGATCGCCTGCGCCAGCAGCAGGAGCGCCACGCCGACCACGCTGCCGACGAGGTGCGAGGCCTCGAACAGGCCGAGCGGCAGCAGGCGCGACAGCCAGTGCAGGCGCTCGTGCGCGGCCGGCGTGGCGCCCGAGACCAGCAGCAGCAGGCCGGCCATGAAGGTGAACAGCGACAGGATCCGGGGCGCGAGCCGCACCGAGTGCTGCCCCAGCGACTGGCCGAGCTGCTGCAGGCGGGCGCGCCGGTGGCGCGTCTCGTCGCCGACCAGCAGCAGTAGCGCCAGGCTCAGCGGCAGCAGGTAATAGATCAGGCGGTACAGCAGCAGGGCCGCCACGATCTGGTCGGCGCGCAGCCAGGGCGCCAGCAGCAGCGCCATGATGCCGTCGAACACGCCCAGTCCGCCGGGCACGTGGCTGGCCAGCGCCACCAGCTGCGCCGCGAGGAAGGCGCCCAGGACGACAGGATAGGCGGGGCCGTCCGGCGGCAGCAGGGCGTACAGGACACTCGCCGCCAGCAGCCAGTCGGTCACCGACACGAGCAACTGCGCCAGCGTGAGTGGCGGGCGCGGGATCGGCAGGTCGAAGCCGTGCACCCGCAGTGGCGACTTGCGCAGCAGCGGCAGCAGCAGATAAGCGCCGGCCAGCGCCAGGCAGGCGAGGCCGAGCCACTGGGCGCCGCGTCGGGCCAACTCTCCGTCCAGCCAGGCATGCGGGTGACTGGCAAGGCTCCAGCCGCCCAGTGCCAGCAGGCCGAGCCAGTAGGTGATGCCGTTCAGGGCCACGATCCGCGACAGGTCGGCGCCGCCCACGCCCCAGCGCGAATAGAAGCGGTGGCGCACGGCGGTCCCGGACAGCAAGGCGAAGCCGACGCTGTTGCTGATCGCGTAGGCGATGAAGGCGGTCACGGCGATGCGCGCGCGGGCGATGCGCTTGCCGATGTAGAAAAAGGCAAGCTGGTCGTAGCAGCTCAGGACCAGGTAGTTGGCCGCGCAGCACAGCAGCGCCAGCAGGAGATGATCGGGCCCTAGGCGCGCGAGCGCGGCCTGCAGGTCGCGATAGCGGATCGCCTGCAGTTCGCCGTGCAGGACCCAGAGCGCCGCGCACAGCAGCACGGCGCCGAGCACCGGGGGCAGCCAGCTGCGCAGCCTGGCATGGTGACTGGACATCGTGGTGGCATTCACTGGCGCGGTCCTCGTCGGGTATTTTCCTTTCGAGCCGCGCCGGGCCCAGTGGTTCCATGGCCGAGCGGGACAACCCCGGCTGCCGATTTGCGCTATCTTTATTTCCCATTCAGACGAGTTCGACTACAAGACTGGAGCGAAGATGACGACACAACGGATGAAGGCGGCGGTGTACGACAGCGCCGGGGACCCCGATGTACTGCGCTATACCGACGTCGACAGGCCTTCCTGCGGCCCGGACGAGGTGCTGGTGCGGATCGGGGCGATCTCGATCGAAGGCGGTGATTTATTGCACCGTGCAAACATGGCCCCCGAGGCGCCGAACCACATCGTCGGCTTCGCCGCCGCCGGCGAGATCGTCGAGGTCGGCAGCGCGGTCAGCAACCGGCGGGTCGGACAGCGGGTGGCGACGGGCGCGCTGGAAGGTTCCCACGCCGAATACCGCGCCGTGCGCGCCAGCGGCACCTGGCTCGTGCCGGACGGCGTCGACGATGCCGCCGCCGCCGCGGTGCCGGTCGCTTTCGGCACCGCCTGGCACTGCGTGCACGCGCGCCTGCAACTGGCCGAAGGCAACACGCTGCTGGTGCAGGGTGGCGCCGGCATGGTGGGTCTGGCCGCCATCCAGATCGCGCACCGGCTCGGCGCCCGGGTGATCGCCACCGTGTCGGGCCAGGAGCGCACTGCCCGCCTGCGGACTCTGGGGCTGGACGAGGCGATCGATCACCGCAGCCAGGACGTCGTGGCCGTGGTGCGTGAGCTGACGGCCGGACGCGGCGTCGACGCCGTCATCGATCCGGTCGGCTCTACGCTGCCCCAGTCGTTCGAGGCGCTCAAGGAGCAGGGGCGGCTGGTCTTCGTGGGCAATGTCGGCGGTTCGCTCAATCCGGACCTGTTTCCGGCCATGGGCAAGAACCTTACGCTGCATGGCGTATTCTTCGGCGCGCTGTGGGAGCGGCCCGAGGTGTCGGCCACGATCGAGGCCATCCTCGCGGACGTCGCGGCGGGCAAGCTCGAGGTCGTCATCGACCGCCGCTTCCCGCTGGCCGAGGCCGCGGCAGCCCATCGCCATGCGGAGCAGGGCGGGATACTAGGTCGCACCGTGATGGTGCCCTGAGCTGATCGGCGGCAGGCGTGGCCCATTGCCGATGCTATTATCGGACAATGGATACCCAGCAACTTGGCGCCGCTTGCAGACTCCCTGTCACGGCGGAATCGCGTGTGCCGGTGGTGTTGTGGCTTGGGGCGTCGATCCTGCTGTCGATCCTGCTGGCGGCGCTGGGCGTCGCGAGCGCGCATGCGGCATCGCTGGACCGCTTCGAGCACCGGCGCTGGCTGTCCTCCGACGGCGGCCCAAGCCAGGTCGGCGCCATTGCCGAAGCCGCCGACGGCTATCTCTGGCTCGGCACCAACGACTCGCTGGTGCGCTTCGACGGCCTGCGCTTCCTGCGCCAGTCGCCTGGCGTGCGCGGAGCGCCGGCCATCGTCTCGTCGCTGCTGGCGCAGGACGATATCCTGTGGGTCGGCCTGCGCAGCGGCGGCGTGGCGCCGGCGCGCAAGGGTAAGGCTTTGGTGCGCGAGCCTGGTCCCGGCGCGCCGGCGGGCGTGGTCTACGGCCTGGCGCAGGACCGCGATGGTGCGCTCTGGGCCGCCGCCGAGGATGGCCTGGTGCGCCGCGCGGACGGCGCCTGGCGGCGTATCGGCGCGGATGACGGGATTGCATTCAGCAGCGCGCGCGCCGTGTTCGTCGACCGCGACGGCATCGTGTGGGCCGCCGGCGAGCGCCGGCTGTACTACCGGGCCCCTGGCGCACGGCGTTTCACCGACACCGGTCTGCAGATGGCCGACGCCGGCCAGATCGCCCAGGCGCCAGATGGCGCCATCTGGCTGACCGAACGCCATGACGGCAAGATCCATCGCGTGGTGCGGAACGGCCGCGCCGTGTCGTTCGCCAGCGCGCGCCTGGATGCGCCGGCAAGCAGCCTGGCGTTCGACGGCGCCGGCGGCCTGTGGCTCGGCACCACCGGCCGCGGCCTGCTCCACGTCGCGCATCCCGACGGCGTGGAGGCGCTGGCCGGCGCCAGCCGCTTTACCGCCAGCCAGGGCCTGAGCTCGGACTTCGTCTGGCGGCTGCACCCGGACGCCGCCGGCAACCTGTGGGTCGGCACCAATGCCGGCCTGGATCGCTTTCGGCCGCGCATCCTGGCGCCATCGGCATTTCCGCCCGGCGCGCTGAACGTGGCGCTGGCCGCCGGCGACGACGGCAGCCTGTGGGGCGGGCCAGGCAGCGGGTCGGCGCTGCGCCTGCAGGACGGCCGCGCGCAGGCGCTGGCCATGCCGGCGCCGGTCAACAGCGCGATCCGCGACCTTGACGGCGGCATCTGGATGGCCGGTCCGGCCGGCATCTGGCGCGCGCATGGGACGGATCTGGTATTCGTTGCCGACCTGCCGCCCGGCGCGACCGGCCAGGCGCCGGTGCGCGCGATGGCGCGCGATGCGCGAGGAGCGCTGTGGGTGTCGATCAACAAGGTCGGCCTGTTCCGGCTCGAGGCGCAAGGTTGGGCGCGGGTCGCCGGCACGCCGGATGGCGCCAGCCAGCGCATGCCGGTCAGCGCGCTGGCCGGGTCCGATGGCTGGCTGTGGTTCGGCTACCGCGACGGCCTGCTGGAGGCGCGCCGTGGCGCGCAAATGCAGCGCTGGAGCGGGCGCGAGGGCCTCGATGTCGGCCACGTCACCGCGCTCGCCCACCATGCGGGGCGCACCTGGGTCGGCGGGCAGCACGGGCTGGCGTACGTCGAGGCCGGCCGGCTGCGCCGGCTGCCGCTGCCGGACGACGGCGCGTTCGACAATATCTACGCCATCGTCCCGGTCCCGACGGCCGATGGCGGCGCTGCCGACCTGTGGCTGCACGCCAGGGCGGGCATCTTCCAGCTCCCCGCCGCCGAGCTGCGGCGCGCCATAGCCACACCAGGTCACCGGATCCGCTACCGCTCCTTCGACGCGCTGGGCGGCCTGGCCAATGACCCGCACCAGGTGCTGCCCCTGCCGACCGCCGTGCGCAGCGCCGACGGCCGGCTGTGGTTCTCCACCAGCGGCGGCGTGGTCTCGCTCGACCCATTGCGTTTGCCGCCAGCCGAACCCGGGCCGGCGGTCGAGATCGAGGCGGTCAGCGTCGACGGCGCCAAGGTCGCGTCCGACGTTCCGCTCAGCCTCGGGCCGCAGGTGCAGCGCATCGCCATCGACTACACGGCCCCGAGCCTGGCCGCGCCCGAGCGCCTGGGATTTCGCTACCGGCTGGACGGCTTCGATACCGACTGGGTGGAGGCCGGCCGCGCGCGCCAGGCCATCTATACCGGGCTGGCGCCGGGCGCCTACACGTTTCGAGTGATCGCCCTGAACAAGGATGGCGTGCCGAGTCCGCACGAAGCCGTCCTGTCGTTCCGGGTCGCGCAGGCCTTCTACCGCCACCCCCTGTTCCTGCTGGCCGCCGGGCTGGTGATGCTGGCCGCCTTGCGGATGGTCTACCGGGCCACGGCGCGGCGCGCCGCCGAACGCGTGCGCGACCGCCTGCAGGAACGCCACCGCGAGCGCGAGCGCATCGCGCGCGAGCTGCACGACACCCTGCTGCAGGGCGTGCATGGACTGGTGCTGCGCTTCCAGGCCGCGGCCGACATGCTGCCCCCGGGCGCTGCCGTCCGCGCGCAACTGGAACAGGCGCTGGCGCGCGCCGACCAGGTGCTGGTCGAGGGGCGCGACCGCGTGCGCGAACTGCGCGGCGGGCCGCGCGATACGCGCGAGCTGCACGAGGCGCTGGCCGCTGCGGGCGAGGAACTGGTGGCGCAGTGGGCATGCCGTTTCGGATTCACGGTCGATGGGACGGTCAGGCGCCTGCAGCCGGCCGTCCTGGACGAGATCTACCGGATCGGCAGTGAAGCGCTGCGCAACGCCTTCGCCCACGCCCGCGCCACCCGGGTTCAAGTGGACGTGGCCTACCGGCGCACGGCCTTCGTGCTGACGGTGGCGGACGACGGCTGCGGCATCGACCCGTCCTGGCTTGCGGAACACGGCCGGCCCGACCACTGGGGCTTGCGCGGCATGCGCGAGCGCGCCGAACGCATCGGGGCCAGGCTGGACATCCACAGCGGCGCGGGGAAGGGCTGGCGCGGCACCCGGGTGGTGCTCACGCTGCCGGCGCGGGTGGTCTACGGGCGCCGCCCCTTGTGGCGTCCGGCTTGGTGGCGCGGTGCTCGTTGATTTCACGGTAGCATCGGCAGTGTGAATACGGGTAGCGCACGCCTTGTGCCCGCAGGTATTGCGACAGGAGGCGGGTGCGCCGATCGACGCTACGAGAAAGGCCAGCCATGTCATCGATGTCAAGCAATCATCACACTTCCGCATCGGCGCCCGATGCGCCGCCCGTGCGCCGTCACCGGCTGAACGTCAACGGCGAATCGCTCCACGTGATCGAGCAGGGAGAGGGGCCGGCGGTGCTGTTCTGCCACGGTTTCCCCGACACCGCCGAGACCTGGCGCAGCCAGATGCGCGCCATGGCCGGCGCGGGCTACCGTGCAGTGGCGCTCGACATGCGCGGCTTCGGCGAGAGCTTCGCCCCGCCCGACGCCAGCCAGTACACCGCCTTGCACGTCGCCGGCGACCTGGTCGGCGTGCTGGACGCCCTGAAGATCGACACCGCGGTCATCGTCGGCCATGACTGGGGCGCCGACCATGCGCAGCGCGCCGCCCTGCTGCGGCCCGACCGTTTCCGCGCCCTGGTCAGCATCAGCATTCCGTATGCCCCGCGCGGCGACGTCGACACCTGGACCGGCTTGCGCAACCAGGGGCTCGGTGAGCGTTATTACGCGCTGGACTGGCTCGCGCCAAGGCGGGAAAGCCTGTTCGCGCCGGCCTCGCAGTCGATTCCCGCGATCCTGTACTGGCTGTCGGCCAGCCCGCCCCCCGAGCAGCGCTGGGATCCGATCGATCCGGCGCGCGACATGCTGCGCCCGGCGCCGGTCGCCGCGCCGCCGTGGGCCGACCTGGACTACGTGCGCCACACGGTGCGCGCCTTCGAGAACAGCGGTTTTCGCGGCGGGCTGAATTACTACCGGGCCTCGCCCCTCACGTTCGACCTGATGCCGGCCTTCAGGAATGCCGTCATCCGCCAGCCTTCGCTTTACGTCTGGGGCGCGGCCGACGGCCTTTGCCGGTTTTTCCATCCAACCACGCCGTCGCTGGAGGAACTGCGGCGCTTTCAGCCCGGGCTGGTCAAGCAGGTGCGGCTGGACGAGGTCGGCCACTGGGTCCAGCACGAGGCGGCGCAGCGCCTGAACGAAGAACTCATCGGCTTCCTGGACGGGTTGAAGCCAGGCTGACGATGGGTCAGGTTCATGCCGCGTTCGACGCGTCGCCAGCGATCCCGTCCAGCCAGGCGTGCATGACCGACGCTGCAGCGGCGGCGAGCGGCGCTCCGGCCAGGCGGGCCTGTTCGCGCAGGCGGCGCGGATCGATGCCGGCCTGCGCCAGCTCGCTGGCGTGTCCCACCAGCCAACGCTCGATCCGGCCGGCGTCGGCCTCGAGGTGGAATTGCAGGCCCAGCACGGTGGCGCCGACGGCGAAGGCCTGGTTGCCGCAGGTCGGCGTCGAGGCCAGGCGAACGGCGCCGGGCGGGATCTCGAACTGGTCGCCGTGCCAGTGCAGCACCGGTGTCGTCCTGAGGCCGGCGAGCGCCGAGGCCTGGCCGGCCGTGGTCAGATCCAGCGGACCGAAGCCGATCTCCTTGACGCCCATCGGCGCCACGCGGGCGCCGAGTGCGCGCGCGATCAGCTGCGCCCCCAGGCAGATGCCCAGCAGCGGACGCGCCGCCGCCAGCTGTTTTCGCACCAGTTCCAGTTCCCCGGCCAGGAACGGGTAAGTGTCGTCGTCGAAGGCGCCGATCGGGCCGCCCAGCACGACCAGCAGGTCGGGCGCCACGTTGTCGAGCGCGGCCAGTTCTTCCAGCGCGGGATCGACGTAGCGCACCTGGTAGCCGCGCTCGCGCAGCACGGGTTCCAGAGTGCCCAGGTCTTCGAAATGGATGTGGCGGATGACGACGGCGGATTTGTTCATGACGCAGGCCTTTCCGGCAATGTGATTTATGTCATAGGACAAAATTCTAGCATGGTAAATACAATCGGGTGACGCGGCGCGCCGGCGGGTCCGCCGAAAGGCAGAGATACGCCAGCCATGTCGATCTGCTATCGTCGTCGGCACACCAACGAGAGGACGCCGGATGCATCGACGTGTGACCAGCAAGCTCCTGCCCCTGGCCCTGGCCACGATGTTTGCCCTCGGATGGCCGGCCAGGGTGCGCGCAGTCCCGGCCGACGGCCAGCCGCTGCACATGATCGTGCCGCTCGCGCCGGGCACCACTGCCGACTTCACCGCGCGCATCCTGGGCCAGTATTTTTCGCGGGAGTTAAGCCGGCCGGTGGTGGTCGAAAACCAGCCCAGCGCCTCCGGTGTGCCGGCGACCGCCCACATCGTGCGCGCCCCAAAGGATGGCTCGGTGCTGGGCGTGGTCGCCTCGAACCACGTCATCAATCCCGCCATGATGAGGAGGCTGCCGTTCGACCCGCTGGAGGACGTCGCGCCGATCACCGTGGTCGGCAGCTTTCCGCTGGTGCTGGTGGCGCTGCCGTCGCTGCCGGTGCGGAACGTGCAGGACCTGATCGCGCTGGCGCGCAGGCAGCCGGGCGTCCTGAACTACGGTTCCGGCGGCACCGGCAGCCTCCTGCACCTGGCCGCCGAGCTGCTGCGCGCCCAGGCGGGCGGCCTCGACGTCCAGCATGTGCCTTATAACGGCACGGCGCAGATGACGGCCGACCTGCTGCGCAGCCAGGTGCAGTTCGGCTTTCTGTCGGTGACGGTCGCGACGCCCCTGATCCGCAGCGGCAAGCTGCGCGCGCTGGGCGTGTCGACGCGGGAGCGCCCGGCCTTCCTGCCGGGCGTCCCGACCCTGGCCGAGCAGGGCTTGCCTGGCTATAGCTTCGAGGCCTGGGTGGCGCTGGTGGCGCCGAGCGGCCTGCCGCCGCACCTGGTGGCGCGCTACCACGCGCTGGCGCAGGCCGCATTGGCGACGCAGGAGGTGCGCGACGCCCTGGCGCGGCAAGGAATGACGGTGATCGGCAGCAGCCCTGGGGAGGCCTCCGCGTTCTTCGCTTCCGAGCTGGACAAATGCAGGGTCCTGGTCAGGCAGTCCGGCGCGGCGCCGGAGTGAAGTAGGGCCAGGGCGCCCCGTGCATCCGGCGGTGGGCGCGCAGCGTAACTATCCGGGAATGCTGCACCCCCTCCCACTTCCATGGATGACACGATGAACAAGGCTTCCCGATACCTGCGCGCCGTCACGACCCTGCTGGCGGCGGCGGCGCTGCTGGCCACCGCCAGCGCCAGCGCCGGCGTGAGCGCTGGCGCCGACACTGCCGGCGGCACGCCCCGCTACGAAACCCTGCCCGCGGTGCCGCCGCTGCCGGCGCTGGCCGAACAGGGCCACGTCGAGCATGCCGGCGCGCGCATCTGGTATGGCGTCGTGGGCCACGGCTCGCCCGTGATCCTGCTGCATGGCGGCCGCGCCAGCAGTCTCACCTGGGGGCACCAGGTGCGGGCGCTGGTGGCGCGCAAGCACCGCGTGATCCTGGTCGACAGCCGCGGCCACGGCCGCAGCACGCTGGGCGAGCAGCCGCTGTCGTATGCGCTGATGGCGCGCGACGTCGCGGCGGTGATGGACCGGCTCAAGCTGCGCCGCGCCGCGGTGGCCGGCTGGAGCGACGGCGCCATCGTCGGCCTGGAACTGTCGATGCGCCAGCCGCAGCGCGTCAGCCGCCTGTTCGCCTTCGGCCCCAACGTCAACCGGCGCCACATCGAGGCGCCCCTGCCGTCGCCGGTGCTGCCGCTGATCGGCCCGCGCCTGCGCGCCGACTACGAGGCCATCGCCCCCGATCCGCAGGGCTTCCTGCGCCTGGGCGACGCGGTGGCGGCGATGCAGGCGAAGGAGCCCGACTACACCGATGCCCAGCTGGCCGCGCTGCGCGGCCCGGCGATCGCGATCGCGGCGGCCGACCACGACGAATTCATCACCATGCGCCATTTCAAGTACGCGGCCGCCACCATTCCCGACGCGCGAATGCTGGTGCTGCGCAAGGTCAGCCACTTCGCGCCGTGGCAGGATCCGGCCGGCTTCAATGAAGCCATGCTCGACTTCCTCAACTGATGCCGGCGGAGCTGAACTCTAGTAACGCGATTGATGTCTAATTGTGTGAAGTGACGGACAGCCTTGAGCACATAGGGATTCCGAACCGTAGACGGCGAGCACGACGGTTGTACTGCGCTTATCGAACTCGCAGCTTGACATTACCGGGTTAAAGTCATCGCATGCTGCTAGCCCATTGCATTAAACTGGATCCAACGGAAGCGCAGAGCGACCACTTTGCTCGTGCGGCTGGCACTGCCCGGCGCGTTTGGAATTGGGCAGTTGGTGAATGTCTGCGACGTGCTGCGCAAGGTCTGCCCTTGCGCATTTTCGAGCTCAAGAAGCAATTCAACTCCATCAAGTACACAGATCCAGCGTGGCTGGACGAAGACGGATTACCGTGGCTGCGCGGTATCCATCGAGACGCACACTCCCAGCCATTTGCCAACCTAAAAAAAGCCTACGCGCGCTACTTCGAGCATATCCGCAACGGGGTGCGGGCATATCGACCTCATTTCAAGAAGAAGGGACGTTGTCGGGAAGCCTTCTACGTCGCCAACGATAAATTCCGCCTTGATGGCAAGACGGTTGTCCTGCCGAAGATCGGTCGCGTCGCGATGCGTGAGCAGCTTCGGTTCGAGGGGAAGGTCATGGGGGCGACCGTGTCGCGCGAGGCGGACACCTGGTACCTGGCGATTCAGGTCGATGTCCCTGACAAGCAGGCACAGCTCCCACGCAGCGCTGATGGGGTCATCGGGCTTGACTTGGGCATCACGACTGCCGTCACGCTGAGTACAGGTGAGAAGATTACAGGGCCGAAGCCATTGCAAAAGGCCCAGCGGCGCCTGCGCATCCGCAGCCGCAGACATAGTCGCAAGATAGTGGCTGGGCGGAAGAAGACGATATCCGCCGAAGACGCGAGCGATCAAGGTGCCAAGAAGGGATCAGCCAATACCATCAAGGCCGCACAAATACTCGCACGCCTTCATGCTCGCATCAAGCATATACGAACGGATTGGTCGCATAAGCTGACCACCAGATTGTGTCGCGAAAACCAAGCGATCGCGATCGAAGATCTGAACGTGCAGGGCATGCTCGGCAACCACAAGCTGGCCCGAGCCATCTCGGACATCGGATGGTATCGAATCCGGTCGCAAATTGCTTACAAGGCGCAGCGCTACGACACCCTGGTCGTCGTGGCAGATCGATGGTACCCATCGAGCAAGTTGTGCGAAGCCTGTGGCGCGAAGCACGCTAGTCTGACATTGGCGATACGGAATTGGAGTTGCATCGAATGCGGTGCCTGTCACGACCGTGATGTCAATGCAGCCAACAATCTCAAACGGCTCGCAACCGGCGCCCTTGCGGCGCGTACTGCGCTACCCGAGGCGAGTCTGACGGCAACGTCAGGCACTGCTGCCGGCACGTTGCCGGCAGTAGGCGGGAAAGTCACGCCTGTCAGACACGATCACGGTCAGCAAGACGGTTCGGGGCAGGAAGAGGACGCTGAGCACATTTGCTCACGTCTTTGATAGCAGGACATGCAATGAACGATCCGCAGCTCGACCGCACGCTGGACCCCGGCCTGCGCAGCTGGGTGGCGTCCGCGAACGCGCCGGACACCGACTTCCCGATCCAGAACCTGCCGTTCGGGCGCTTCCGGCGCAAGGGCGAACTGGACTGGCGCATCGGCGTCGCCATCAGCGACCAGGTGCTCGACCTCGAACGCGCCGGCCTGGTGGCGGACGCCGACATGAACCGCCTGATGGAACAGGGAAGGGCGGCGCGCGAAGCCCTGCGCACTGCCCTCTCGCGCGGCCTCACCGGGGGCAGCGCCAGGCGCGAGGACTGGCTGACGCGCGCAGCCCTGGTGGCCCAGTCCGACGTCGAGCTGGGATTGCCGTGCACGATCGGCGACTACACCGATTTTTATACCGGCATCCACCATGCGACGGCGGTCGGGCGCATGGTCTTTCCCGACAGTCCGCTCAGTCCCAACTACAAATGGGCGCCATTGGCCTATCACGGCCGCGCTTCGTCGATCGGCGTCAGCGGCCAGCGCTTCCACCGCCCGCCCGGCCAGGCGCTGGCGCCGGGCGCGTCCGCCATCGCGCCAGTGCTGGGTCCATCGTCCTGCCACGATTTCGAACTCGAACTGGGCGCCTTCATCGGCAAGCCGAAGGCGTCCGGGACGCCGGTCGCGATCGGCGACGCCGAGGCACACCTGTTCGGCTTCACCCTGCTCAACGACTGGAGCGCGCGCGACATCCAGGCCTGGGAGTATCATCCGCTCGGGCCCTTCCTGTCGAAGAATTTCGCCACCACGATCTCGCCCTGGATCGTCACACCGGAGGCGCTGGCGCCGTTTCGCGCGCCGTCTTCGCGGCCCGAGGGCGACCCCGCGCCATTGCCATATCTCGACTCCGCACGCAACCGCGAAGTCGGAGCGATCGACATCACGCTCGAAATATGGCTGCAGAGCGCGGCCATGGCGCGCGCCGGCCTGCCGCCCGAGCGCCTGATGCGGTCGAACTACCGCGACGCCTACTGGACCGTGGCGCAGATGATCGCCCATCACGCGGTGGGCGGCTGCAACCTGCGCAGTGGCGACCTGCTCGGCACCGGCACCCTGTCCGGGCCGCGGCCCGAGCAGGGCGGTTCGCTGCTCGAACTGGGCGCCGGCGGACGCCGTTCCCTGTCTCTGTCGAACGGCGAGACGCGCCGCTGGCTCGCGGACGGCGACACTGTGATCCTGCGCGGCTTTTGCGAACGGCCGGGCTACCGGCGCATCGGCTTCGGCGAGTGCGCCGGGACGGTGCTGGCGGCC
Source organism: Massilia sp. UBA2604 (assembly GCA_002339265.1). GTDB lineage: Bacteria > Pseudomonadota > Gammaproteobacteria > Burkholderiales > Burkholderiaceae_D > Telluria. The sequence continues at coordinate 19,324 of DDKG01000018.1, forward strand.
ATGCCCATGGCGCGGGCCTGCGCCGTGCGCTAACGGCCCGGCTGGCCGCGGGTGCCGGTCCAGATCCGGGCGACCGGGTAGGGTGGCTGGCTCCGGGTTGGCAGCGATGAAGCAGGCCAGGCATAGCTTGCGAGAATTATTGAGAATGGGATATCATTATCGAGTTCCCGTGATACTCCAATCCTCTCGATAATGAAAATAAAGCTTCTTCCCCTGGCGCTGGGCCTGGCCGGCCTTGCGTCCGTCGTCCATGCCGCCGACCCTGCGATCGTCATGGGCGAGGTGCGCGTCAGCGCGCAGCGCGACGCCGGCGCGCTGCGTTCGAGCACCGTCCTGACCTCGGTCGACGTGCTCGGCGCAGACAAGATCGAAGACAAGAACGTGACCAACAGCTGGGAGCTGGTCGGCCAGTTGCCCGGCATCCAGCTCACCGAAACCCGCATGGGCGCCGAGTCGGGCAAGGTGACGTTCCGCGCCTTCAACGGCGAAGGTTACATCAACGGCATCAAGGTGCTGATCGACGGCATTCCGAGCAATGTCAACAGCGGCAACCAGCGCTTCATCGACATGATCTTCCCGCTGGAAGTCGACTATATCGAGGTGGTGCGCGGCACCAATGACCCGCGTTACGGCCTGCACAATATTGGCGGCAACATCAACTTCGGCACGCGCCAGGGCGGCAACTACCTCGACGGCCGTTTCACGGTCGGCAGCTTCAATACCCGCGAGGTCCAGCTGGCCTATGGCAAGGAAGCCGACGGTTTTTCGCAGAACTATATTCTGGCCAAGCAGGACACCGACAGCTACCGCCGCAATCACGGCGATTCCGACAAGTACTCGGTCGGCGGCAAGTGGTTCCTGACCTCGAAGGATAAATCCCTGACTGGCGGCGTGATCCTGCGCACCTACCGCCACGACGCCGACGAGCCCGGCTTCCTGACGGCCGCCGAGCTCGCCCAAGACCGGCGCCAGTCGCCGGCCAAGAACGCGAACGATTTCACCGAGCGCGACATGCACCATGCCAGCGCCCACCTGGACTGGCAGATCTCGCCGAACGCCTTCCTCAGTAACAAGCTGTACTACAACGAGTACAAGGACGACCGCCGCGTCACCTTCACCAGCAATCCGGCCGGCCACGCGCCGCGCCAGCGCCGCCTGTGGGACGAGCAGCAGTTCGGCTTCATGAGCACCCTGACCTGGCGCGCCAGCGAGCGCGTGACCGTCGACGGCGGCGTCAACACCGAGCGCCAGGACAACGGTTATAAACGCCAGCGCTACCTGTACGCGCTGCCGACCGACTTCAGCACCCCGGCCGCGGTCCAGAACGACGACCGCTACAAGCTCAACAACGTGGGCGCCTATGTGCAGGCCGTCATCAAGGCCACCGACACGTTTAGGATCGTCCCGGGCTACCGCGTCGACCGTTTCACGGGCAGCAGCTCGCTGCCGGGAGCGCTCGCGAGCGGCGTGACCGCCGGCTTGCAGGACTATGGCTGGATCAAGCAGCCCAAGTTCAGCATGGTGTACAGCCCGGCCGCGGACGTGAGCGTCTACGGCAACTGGGGCCGCACCTTCCAGATCCTCACCGGATCGGTGGGGCCGGCCTACCTGGTGCCGGGCCAGGCGCCGTTCGACGCCTCGGTCAATACCGGCAAGGAAGTCGGGATCAAGCTCAAGCCAAGCGCGCGATCCGACCTGCGCCTGGCGATCTGGCGCCAGGATGCGACCGGCGAAGTGGCGAACATGCCGGCCACCGGCACCACGGTCGGCCTGGGCGAGACCCGCCGCGAAGGCATCGACGTGCAATTGTCGGGCAAGATCACCGACAAGCTCGAACTGTGGGCCTCGCATTCGCTGCAAAAGGCCGAAGTGGTGAGCGCCTTTGCCGCCGACGGCGTGTCGCTGGCGGGCAAGGAAGTGTTCTCGACGCCGCGCTACATCAGCAATGTGGGCCTCGATTATCACCCCTCCGAGCGCTGGCACCTGGGCGTGCAGGGCCGGGCCCAAGGCAATTACTTCATCGATAGCCCGAACGAGCTGGGCAAGTATGGCGGCTTCGTGCTGTTCGACGCCAATGTGCGCTATGCGATCACGCCGCGCGTGAGCGTCGACGTGCAGGTCAAGAACATCGCCGACCGCCGCTACGAATACGCGTGGTACGATAATTTCTTCTGGCCGACCAACCAGGCGCAGCCGATGTATTCGTCGGGCAATGGCCGCGCGGCGTATGTGTCGCTGAACGTGAAACTGTAAGTCCGCGACTGGCGGTTTCAAAGCAAAACGGGCGTGTCTTCTGGCGCGCCCGTTTCTTTTTTACGACTCGGCTTGCTTAGCCGACCTGGCTGCCCAGCGCCGCATCGTAGCGGCGTTCGACCTCGGGCCAGTTGATGATGTTGAAGAAGGCCGCGATATAGTCCGGACGCTTGTTCTGGTATTGCAGATAATAGGCGTGCTCCCAGACGTCCAGGCCCAGGATCGGCGTGCCGCCCGACATGCCGGCGAACTCGCCCATCAGCGGGTTGTCCTGGTTGGCGCTGCTCTCGACCAGCAGCTTGCCGTCCTTGCCGACGGTCAGCCAGGCCCAGCCGCTACCGAAGCGGGTCTGGGCGGCCTTGGTGAAGGTGTCCTTGAAGCGGTCGAAGCCGCCGAGATCGTCCTCGATGGCCTTCGCCAGCTTGTCCGAAGGCTGGCCGCCGTCCGGGCTCAGCACGGTCCAGAACAGCGCGTGGTTGGCGTGGCCGCCGCCGTTATTGCGCACGACGGTCTGGATGTTCTGCGGCAGCGCGCCGATATTGCTGATCAGTTCCTCGACCGGCGTCTCGGCCACGCTGGCCTCGGCCAGGGCGTTGTTGACGTTGGTGATATAGGTCTGGTGGTGCTTGGTGTGGTGGATTTCCATCGTGCGCGCATCGAAATGCGGCTCGAGGGCATCGTAGGCATACGGCAGTGGCGGCAGTGCATAAGGCATGATCATTCTCCGTTCAGATGGTTGGGAACACTGTTCCGGCATGAAACGTTGCACCGGGACCGCAAGGTCCCGCGATTTGCATGTGCTGGCTGTATTACACAACCTCAAGGGTGCTTGAGGTCAAGTGCAATGCGCGACCTCGCGATCACGCGACATTCTTCAGCGACATTCTTGCCATGCGGGCGCACGGATAAGGAGGCGGGACGCGCGAGCGCATCCCGTTGACAGCTCACCGGGCGCCTGGTCCTGTCCAGAATACCAGCATCCCGAGGATGCTGGCGCGCCAGGTGAGTGTGAAGGCGATCGCGAGCGTGGCGCCGGCCAGCGCCATGAACCATACCAGCACCGCGATCGACGGCGAATCCCCCGTCAGGCAGAGGACCAGCGACAGCAGGAGCGCTGCCGCGCCGCCCAGGCGCAGGGTCTTGACCATGGCTGCGGAGCGGGGCGCCGCGCCGCGCACCTGGGCCCAGTGCACGTCCATCGACAGGGCGAACCAGCCCATTCCGGCCAGCGAGGCCAGCAGGGCGAACAGCAGGAGCAGCGCATCAGGCATGGCCGGCCTCCAGGGTCACGTTCTTGACCGCCAGCGGACGCGCTTCGCGCTGGCGCAGCTTGCGCGCGGCCAGCACCGCCAGTGCAGCGCCGACCAGCATGAACAGGTCGGCGCCGGCCACCGGCCAGTAGCCGGAGCCGATGGTGCGCAGCAGGTGGTCGCCGGTAGTGATCCAGTTGAGCAGCGGCGCCGTCACCGCCAGCACGGCGATGGCCAGGCATTGTTCGCGCCAGGCCGGGGCCAGGCGGCCTTCGGCCACCGCGGCGGTGCGCCAGAATGCGTGGGCGCCGGCCACGACCCAGCTGCCCCAGAACAGATATTTCTCCATGGCGCCGCGCAGCGGCCAGCCGGCCGGCATGACGTCGGGCAGCAGGCGGTTGGCGATCAGCATGCACAGGGTGGCCACCAGCATGCCGGTGACGACCGTGACCGCCATCGCATCGACCATGCGCGCGCCGCTCACGCCCTGCTTGGCGTGCTGGCGCTTGCGCTTCTCGACGAAGAAGAACAGCCCGGTGGCGATACAGGCGCAGCCCGAAAGGCCGCCCAGCACGTACAGCCAGCGCAGCAGCCAGTGCTTGAAGTGCTGCAGGTGCAGGCCGGTCAGGAATTCGTTGATGCGCGCCACCACGGTGGGCGGCGGATCCTCGCGCAGCAGCTCGCCGGTGGAAGCCTTGAAGTGGATGCCTTCGCCGGTCAGCTGGACGCGGTCGGTGCCGGCGCGGTAGACGCTGACATAGCTGTTGGCGTCGCCCACGTGCTGGATGTTCAGGTAGCCGACGTCGCCGGCCATGCCCTTGGCGGCCCAGCGGCGCTGGGCTTCGGCCACCATGGCGTCGACCGAGGCCAGCGGCGCCGCGACACCGGCGCGGTCGTGCGGCAGCCCGGTTTCCTTCGACTCGACCAGCTCGTGGCGGTCGTGCAGCGGGGTCAGTTGGGTATGCGTGACCGGGAAATATATGTAGGCAAAGATCACCAGGCCGGTGAAGGCGAAGAAGAAGTGGAAGGGCAGGGCCACCACGCCGGTCAGGTTGTGCAGGTCGAGCATGCTGCGCTGGGTGCTCTTCTTCGGACGGAAGGTGAACAGTTCGCGGAAGATCTTGCGGTGCATGATGACGCCGGTGACCAGGGCCATCAGCATCATGAGCGCCGAGAAGCCCACGATCCAGTAGCCGACGTTCTTCCAGTCGAAGGTCAGGCTGTAGTGCAGCGGATAGAAGAACTCGCTGCCGATCTTGAGGCGGTCCACCGGCAGCGCGTCGCCCGTGCGCGGATCGACCGTGCGGTTGGCCCAGATCGCCGTTTCATGATCCTTGGCGTTCGGCACCTCGTAGCCGGCGAACAGCAGCAGCACCGGATCGCGGTGGGTGGTGTAGGCGCCCCAGCTGCGCGGCGTGTCGAAATGGGCCGGCAGCGGACCGTCGGCCAGCGGCGCCGTCATGGCGCGGGCGGCGGCGTCGGGCTGCATCTCCTTGAAGATCGGCGCCAGCATCTTGTCGAACGACGGCATCGGCTGCGGTTCGTAGCGGGTGTCGGGGATGGCCCAGCGGTCGATCTCGCGGTCGAACACGGACAGCGAACCGAAGAAGAACACGACCATCAGCACCAGGCCCAACGCCAGGCCGAACCAGGTATGCAGCCAGGCCATCGTGTGGCGGAAATTTGGGAACATTTATACCCCCGACGCGATGATCAGGCTCTGCAGCCACCAGGCAATCGCGCTCATCAGCGCGCCGCCGCCCACCAGTACCAGCGCCATCCTGCGCAGCCCCTGGGTGGCGAAGGCCACCAGGAAGGCGGTCAGGAAGACCAGGAAACCGATGATGTAAGACAGGTGCTCGGCATCGTGGAATTCCATGCCGGCGGTGTACAGCAGGGCGATGCCCAGGGCGACGACACCCCAGGTGAAGGCGTAGCCGCCGAGGATGGCCACCGCGGTGCGTGCGGCGATGTGGCGGGGCGTGAGAGTGAGTGAGGTCATGGTCGCGCTGGTTGGGCGTGGCTGGGATGAATGAGGCAGCGAATGAGAGAGCAAATGATAATCATTCTCATGATAGATGCATCACGCCGCCTTGACAAGCAATCGGGCCGATTTTGAACGTCACCGTGTCGGACCACGCCGCACCGGCGTCGGTCAGTGTTGTGCCCGAGCCTCGCGCGGGGTGGCGAGCGGACGGATCTCGGTAGTTTGCTGCATGGCATTGCGCCAGCCTTCCGGCCCCAGCACCCACATGCGCACATACCGTCCGCGCAGGGGACGCGGGCCATCCGTGTCCTGGGCTTCGGCCCGGAACCGGCCGGTGACCACGGCCGCGCGGCCATTGTCGAGCATCCGGATTTCGGTATTGTCTACTTGGTAGGAGCGGAATTCGTATTCGTCGCGGCTCAGCAGTTGCAGGAATTCGGTCTTGGTGCGCGTGCGGCCGCGGGTCTCCACATGATAATAGTCGCCGCTGATCAGGTTGCGCAGCGTGGCCACGTCGCGGCTGGCGACCGCCTGGGCGCGGCGCTGCTCGGCCACGCGCAGCGCCGCCAGGTCGCGCGCAGCCACGCCGGCGCCAGACCCGGCGAGGGCGGAGGTTGGCGCACTGGCGCCGATAGCGACTTCCGCCATGCTGGCGGTGGCTGGCGAGGCGGCGGCTAGACAGGACAAGCCGAACAGGAAGGCGAACGGTAAGCGCATGGTCAACAATAAAGTGATGGCTCTTGCAGTATATTAACTTTTGCCTGCGAATTTGTAACAAAATTTTGCAATTGGGGCGCCTGGGTCCTCATTGCGTCGTGCGCGCGAGAATCAAGGCCTGCTCTGCTACAGTCATGGTCGGCCATCCGGCAACACGTTCGGAGCTTATCTTATTTTTTGACGTTGACGCTATGTCTGCAGCCGCCTTGTCTCCCAATGAAACCGAACGCCTCGCCCTGCTGCGCGAGCTCGACCTGCTGGACACGCCGGCCGAGCCGGTATTCGACCGGGTAGTGTGCCTGGCCAGCCGCCTGATGCAGGTGCCGATGGCGGCGTTCTCGCTAGTCGACAGCGAGCGCCAGTGGTTCAAGTCGCGGGTCGGCATCGAGGCCAGCGAAACGTCGCGCGCGGATGCCTTCTGCGCCCACACGATCCTGCAGGACGAACCGCTGGTGGTGCCGGATGCGCAGCAGGACCCGCGCTTCGCCCACAATCCGCTGGTTACCGGGGCCCCCGACATCCGTTTCTACGCCGGAGTGCCGGTGCGCTCGAGCAACGGCCTGGCGCTGGGCGCCCTGTGCGCGATCGACGTCGTGCCGCGCCAGCTCGACGCCGAGCAGCGGGCGGTGCTGGTCGACCTCGCCGCCATCATCATGCGCGAGGTGCAGTACCGCGAACGGCTGGCGGCGGCGCGCTCGCGCCTGCGGCACAGCGACGCGGTGCTGGATGCGAGCGAAGCCCGGTTTCGCGCCATGTTCGAGATCGCCAGCGTCGGCATCGCGCTGACCACGCCGGAAGGGCGCTGGGTCAGCGTCAACCGGGCGCTGTGCGAGCTGCTCGGCTATACGGCCGACGAGCTGGAGGGACGCGGTTTTGCCGACGTCACCCACCCGGACGACCGCGACGAGGATGCGGTTTTGACGGGGCGGCTGGCGCGCGGCGAGATCGATTTCCTGCGGCGCCAGAAGCGCTACCTGCGCAAGGACGGGTCTCCGGTCTGGGTCGAGGTCGACGTCAAGCGCAAGCGCGACGCCGCCGGCCGCCACGAGTACGACGTGGCGGTGATCAAGGACATCCACGCGCAAACGCTGGCCGAGGAAGAGCTGGCGCGCCTGCACGCCGACCTGGAACGGCGGGTCGAGGCGCGCACGCGCGAGCTGGGCGAGCGCGAGGAAGAACTGCGCAGCGTGATCGACAACGCCAACGACGCCTACATCAGTCTGGACCGCAACGGCCGGGTCACCGCCTGGAACCGCCAGGCCGAGCAGACCTTCGGCTGGAGCGCGAAGGAAGCGCTGGGCAAGCCGCTCGAGGCGCTGATCATCCCGGCCGAGCTGTCCAGCGCCCATCGCGGCGGCATGCAGCTCTACCTGCGCACCGGCACCTCGCGCATCCTCGACCGCCGGGTCGAGCTGCCGGCGCTGCGGCGCGACGGCAGCCGGCTGACGGTCGAGGTGCGCATCCGCCGCCACGAGGTGCGCGGCGAACCCGTGTTCAGCGCCTTCCTGCACGATGTCACCCTGCGCAAGCAGCGCGACGCCCAGCGCGAATACGAGAGCCGGCACGATGTGCTGACCGGCCTGCAGAACCGGCGCGCGCTGATGGAGGCGCTGCCGCTGGCCCAGGCGCGGGCGAGCCGCAGCAAGGGCCGGCTCGGCCTGCTGTTCATCGACCTGGACGGCTTCAAGGCGGTCAACGACCAGCTCGGCCACGACGGCGGCGACGCCTTGCTGCGGGCGATCGCGGCGCGCCTGCGCCAGGCGGTGCGGCGCACCGACAGCGTGTTCAGGCTGGCAGGCGACGAATTCACGGTGCTGCTCGGGGACATGACGGATGGCCTGGGCGATGCGCACCGGGTCGGCCGCAAGCTGGTAGAGGCGGTCTCGGCGCCTGTCGAACTGTGCGGCGTGACGGTGCGGGTCGGGGCCAGCATCGGCATCGCCGTGCAGACCCCGGGGCATGCGCCAACGCCGGAAGAATTGATCAAGGAAGCCGACCACTGGATGTACGAAGCCAAGAAAGCGGGGCGCGGCTGCGTGCTGCCACTTCCGCCCGCGCTGTAACAGGATTAGGATGGTGAACACGGCGCGCAGGCCGGCGCGCGCCGCCTGTCTGCGGGTTGCCGGCTGCCGGATATTGTGATCAACCTTTCAGGAGAACACCATGCATACCGCAGGTTCACAGGACGCCCTCGCGCACAAGGGCACGCTGCGCATCGATCTGCTGCGGGTGGGGCTTGCGACAGCAATGATCCTGCTGGCGCCGCTGGTCGCCATGCAGTTCACGCGCGAAGTCGCCTGGTCCGGCTTCGATTTCGCCGTCGCAGCCCTGCTGCTGGCCGGCGTCGGCCTGGCCTGCGCGCGCACGGCGCGCCGGATTGCACACTGGCGGCCGTGGCGGCGATTTGCCGCCGTGGCCGCGCTGGCGCTGGCCGGCGCCGGGCTGTGGCTGGAGCTGGCAGTCGGCGTCCTGTTCAACGTTGGCAGCTGAAGCCGGCGGCCCCTGGCCACGCAGACTCGCGCTGCTAGCGCAGCCGCAGGTCCTCCAGACGCAAGGGCTGGGCGATGAAGACGGTCGTGCACGCGGTGGTCGGATAGGCGTAATCGAAGGCGACCTGGCCGGCGCTGTCGACGGCGACCAGCCGCGCCAGCGTGTTCGCCAGCAACGACGCGTAGGCCACCAGGTGTTGGCCGGTCGCGCCTTCATAGGCGGATGAGCAGACGTCCGACAGCAGTTCGCGGTTTGCATCCCAGGTCCAGACTTCGCGCGCGGTGCGCGCCGTTTCGTCGATCGCGTAGCGTGACGGCGTGCTGTAGCTGCGGTTCTCGCCCGCCGGCGTGCCCGCGGGCGAATTGAGGCTGGCAAGCCCGTTATTGAACAGCAGCAGTTCGCGGTTCGGCGCGACCGACAGCGAGTGCTGCCCGATCGGCGCCTTGCCCCCGGTGACGCGCAGCGCCAGCGCCCGCAGCGACGGATAGTTGACATACCAGTGCTTGCTGGTGTCGCCCAGCAGCCAGCGGATGGCGCCCGTCTCGTAGTCGAGCTTGACGACGAAATTCTCGCGGCTCGAGATCAGGAGCGAGTTGTCGTGGGCATCGTAGATGGCCGAGTTCATGTGGAACCAGTCGATGCCGTCGCGCACGAAGTTGTCCGGGTTGTCGCCGGCGGCGCGCATCGTCGCGCGGAAGATCTGGCCCAGGTCCCATTCCTTGAGCACCCGTCCGGAGATGTCGATCTCGGCCAGGATCGACTCGATCAAGCGCACGCCGCCCACCTCTGCATCGAGCTCGGCCAGGAAGCCGGTCTTGCCCGGCGCCAGGTCATGGTGGAAGCTGGTGAAGCGCGGGTCGTCGAGGCGGCTGCTGCGCACGCTGCCGTCCACGTCGACCTGGTGCAGCAGCGGCGCGTCCTGGTCGCCGACATAGAAGGCGTCGGCGCCCAATAGCGAGGAGAAGGAATCGCCGGGTGTGCTGCCGGCCCAGCGCATCTGGCCGTCGCTGTCGAGGATGACCGGCGCCGTGAGGCCGTTCTTGATCAGCATGTACTCGACACCGGGCGAGGCCGCGCCGCGCGCCTTGCGCACCTCGGGCGCGGAGTAGACGGTGGCCGGTCCGGTGTAGGGGCCGGTGGCGACCGTCACTTGCGCCACATGGGTCGAGCCGTCGCGAAAGTGTGTGGTGAGCGTGATCGCGTTGCCGTGGTTGGCGTACAGGCCGAATACGGGGAAGGCGATGCGCTTGGCGGACGCGTCCCAGGCCGCGCGCCGGCCCAGCCAGGCGCGGTCGTAGGTGACCCCGACCGGCAGCGAATACGAACCCGGGCGGCCCGCGATCGCGTAGTGCACGCTGTCGAGGTGGGCGAAGTTGTCCAGCGAATAGCTCAGCTGCGCGACGAAGGGCGTCGTGCCGGCGGCCTGGGCGATGGCGCCGATGCCGGCGCGTTCGGCCTGGGTCTCGTCGTCGTCACTGCCGCAGGCGGAAAGAAGCACAGTCTGCAGGACAGTCATCAGTATCCAGAGCAATAGCGTGGTGGGCGACTTCATGTGTCCTCCTGCGAGCTTGGTGCCGGGATCATGGAAACAGGGTCAGCCTCTGTTGTATTCCCTTTCACGAACCCATGCCTGCGAACGGCGCAAGCCCGTTGCACGAACTAAATGAAAAACGCTTGACCTTCCCATCGTGGGAAGGACTATCCTCATGGTATGGATCATGGGAACAAGCAAATGAACAACACTGTCCTGAACATCGACGGCATGACCTGCGCCTCCTGCGTGGCGCGGGTCGAGAAGGCGCTGCGCGCGGTGCCGGGCGTGAGCGGCGCCAGCGTCAACCTGGCCACCGAGAAGGCCAGCGTGCAGGGCGAGGCCGCGCCGGACGCGCTGGCGGCGGCCGTGCGCGCGGCCGGCTACGAGGCGGACATTGTCTTGCCCGATGCCGCCAGCGCGGCCCCGGCGCGGCGCGCGGAGGGCAGTGCAACGCTGCCGGCCTGGTGGCCGGTGGCCGCCGCCATGCTGCTGAGTCTGCCGTTGGTGCTGCCGATGCTGGCCGCGCCCCTTGGCTACGAATGGATGCTGCCCGGCTGGCTGCAGCTGGCGCTGGCCACGCCGGTCCAGTTCTGGCTCGGCGCACGGTTTTACCGCGCCGGCTGGAAGGCGCTGCGCGCCGGCAGCGGCAATATGGACCTGCTGGTAGCGCTCGGCACCAGCGCTGCCTATGGCCTGTCGCTCTACCTGCTGTTGCGCGCGGGCGGCCCCGGCGCCCACGCCGAGCCTCACCTGTATTTCGAATCGTCGGCGGTGGTGATCACCCTGGTGCTGCTCGGCAAATGGCTGGAAGGCCGCGCCAAGCGCCAGACTCTGGCGGCGCTCGATGCGCTGGGACGCCTGCGGCCCGACGAGGCGCTGGTGCGGCGCGCCGGCGCCGACGTGCGGGTGGCGCTGGCCGAGCTGCGCGTGGGCGAGCTGATGGTGGTCAAGCCCGGCGCGCGGGTGCCGGCCGACGGCGTCGTGCAAGAGGGCCGCAGCCACCTGGACGAGTCGCTGCTGACCGGCGAGAGCCTGCCGGTGGCGAAGGAGCCGGGCGACCGCGTGGCCGGCGGCGCCGTCAACGCCGACGGCCTGCTGCTGGTCGAGGCGACGGCGGTCGGCGCGGCCACCATGCTGTCGCAGATCATCCGCATGGTCGAGGATGCGCAGGCGGTCAAGGCCCCGATCCAGCGCCTGGTGGACCGGGTCAGCGCGGTATTCGTGCCGGTCGTGCTCGTGCTGGCGCTGGCGACCCTGCTGGGCTGGGGCCTGGCGAATGGCGACTGGCCGGCGGCCCTGCTCAATGCGGTGGCGGTGCTGGTGATCGCCTGTCCCTGCGCGCTGGGATTGGCGACGCCGACCGCGGTCATGGTCGGCACCGGCGCTGTCGCCCGCCACGGTATATTGATCAAGGACGCCGAGGCGCTCGAGACCGCGCACGCGCTGGACGTCGTCGTGTTCGACAAGACCGGCACCCTGACCGAGGGCCGGCCGCAGCTGGTGGCGCATGAAGGCCTCGAGCCCGCGCGGCTGCTGGCGCTGGCCGCGAGCGTGCAGCAGGGCAGCTCGCATCCGCTGGCGGGCGCCGTGCTCGAGGAAGCGGCGCGCCAGGGCCTGGCGCCGCCACCGGCGCGCGCCGCACGCGCCTTGCCGGGACGCGGCGTCGAGGCCGAGGTCGACGGCGCCGTCATCATCCTTGGCAACCGGCGCCTGATGGAAGAACTCGGCGTGCCGGTTCCGGACGCCGCGCGGCACGAAGCGGAAGGGCGCACCGTGTCCTGGCTGGCCGAGCGCCGGGACGGCCGGGTGCAGGTGCTGGGCCTGCTCGCTTTCGGCGACCGCATCAAGCCGGGCGCGCCGGACGCCGTCGCGCGCCTGAAAGAGGCCGGCATCGAACCGGTCCTGCTCAGCGGCGATAGCCTGGGGGCGGCGCGCACGGTCGCGCAGGCGCTCGGCATCGAGCGCGTGCATGCCGAGGTGCTGCCGGCCGACAAGGCGCAGGTCATTACTACCTTGCGCCAGGACGGACGCACCGTGGCGATGGTCGGCGACGGCATCAACGACGCGCCGGCCCTGGCGGCGGCCGACGTCGGCATGGCGATGGCGACCGGCACCGATGTCGCCATGCACAGCGCCGGCGTGACCCTGATGCGCGGCGACCCGGCGCTGGTGGCCGACGCCATCGCGGTGTCGCGCCGCACCTACCGCAAGATCCGCCAGAACCTGGGCTGGGCCTTCATCTATAACGTGATCGGCCTGCCGCTGGCGGCCTTCGGGCTGCTCGATCCGGT
>DDKG01000212.1 GCA_002339265.1 Massilia sp. UBA2604
CCGACGTCGCCGTCGATCGCGTAGTCGAGCGCCGCGCGCTCGAGCGGCGGGGTCTCTTGCGCCACGTAGGCCATGCGCCACTTGGCGGGGAAGTCGATCTGCCCCTGGTCCGGATGCAGCTCGTTGCGCAGTAGGCCGAACAGGCTCGATTTGCCGGCGCCGTTGGCGCCGATCAGGCCGATCTTGTCGCCCGGGTTGAGGGTCAGGTCGGCGTCGACGAGCAGCGGCTTGGTGCCGCGCATCAGGCTGACGTTCTGGATACGGATCATGGTGGGGCTATCGTCAATTCGAATTACATCGTTGGCTTTAGAACGTCGTCCCCGCGAAGGCGAAGACCCAAGTGTGTATGCGTAGCCGCTACGTTTTGATGTAATGGCTGCTCGAGAAAACTTGGGTCCCCGCCTGCGCGGGGACGACGTTTCAACGCTGGCGCAGTGAGTTGGCGCTAGCGGATACGTATTTTACTGCGCCGTCTGCAGCTGCTCGGCCGTCAGCAGGAACACCGCATCGTCGCCGATGCTGGTGGTCAGCCAGGTCAGGCCCAGGTGGCCGAAGGCGGCTTCGGCGAACTCTCGTTCGTTGCCGATCTCGACCACCAGGATGCCTTCCGGGGTCAGGCGCTCGGCGGCGCCGGCGATGATCTTGCGCACCAGGTCCATGCCGTCTTCGCCGCCGGCCAGCGCGATCTGCGGCTCGTTCAGGTATTCCGGCGGCAGCGTGCGCATCGATTCCGAATTCACGTACGGCGGGTTGGTGATGATCAGGTCGTATTTCTTGAACGGCACGTTCTCGTACAGGTCGGACTCGATCGGGTTCACGCGGCCTTCCAGCTTGTACTCGCGGATGTTGTGCTCGGCCACGGCCAGCGCGTCTTTCGAGATATCGACCGCATCGACCACGGCGTTCTCGAAAATGTCGGCCGCCATGATCGCCAGGCAGCCGCTGCCGGTGCACAGTTCGAGCACGTTCTCGACGCCGTCCGGGTCGGTCAGCCATGGGCTGAACTGCTGCGGGATCAGCTCGGCGATGAAGGAACGCGGCACCAGCACGCGCTCGTCGACGTAGAAGCGGTATTCGCCCAGCCAGGCTTCCTTGGTGATGTAGGCGGCCGGTACGCGTTCAGTGACGCGGCGCTCGATCACGGCCAGCACCTGCAGCACTTCGTCGGGCAGCAGCTTCGCGTCGAGGAAGGGCTCGAGGCGGTCCAGCGGCAGTTTCAGCGTGTGCAGGATCAGGTAGGCGGCTTCGTCGAAGGCCTCGGCGCTGCCGTGGCCGAAGAACAGCTTGGCGGCGTTGAAGCGGGTGACGGCGTAGCGCAGCAGGTCGCGCGGCGTACTGAAGGTGGTGTTGGTCATGGTCTTGTTCTCGTGTTGGTTCAGCGCCCTGGTCAGGCAGCCAGCAGGCATTCGAGCGTGCGGCGGTAGATATTCTTCAGGGGATCGATGTAGCGCAGCTCGATGTGTTCATCGATCTTGTGGATGCTGGCGTTCGGTGGCCCGAATTCTATCACCTGGGGGCAGATGCGGGCGATGAAGCGGCCATCGGAGGTCCCGCCGCTGGTCGACAGCTCGGCCTGCACGCCCAGCTCTTCCTTGATGGAGGCGCAGATCGTGTCCGACAGCGTGCCTTTCTCGGTCAGGAAAGGCTGGCCCGACAGCGTCCATTCGAGGTCGTAGTCCAGGCCGTGGCGGTCGAGGATGGCGTGCACACGTGCTTCGAGCCCTTCGGCCGTGCTGGCGGTGGAGAAGCGGAAGTTGAAGTCGATCGTCAACTGGCCCGGGATCACGTTGGTGGCGCCGGTGCCGGCCGCCATGTTCGAGATCTGCCAGCTGGTCGGCGCGTAGTACTCGTTGCCTTCGTCCCAGACTTCGGCCGCCAGCTCGGCCAGCGCCGGCGCGGCCTGGTGGATCGGGTTGCGCGCCAGCTGCGGGTAGGCGATATGGCCCTGGATGCCCTTGATGACCAGGTGGCCCGACAGCGAACCGCGGCGGCCGTTCTTGATCGTGTCGCCCAGCACGTGATTCGAGGTCGGCTCGCCGACCAGGCAGTAGTCGAGCGTTTCGCCGCGTTCTTCCAGCAGGTCGACCACGACCGCGGTGCCGTCGACGGCCGGTCCTTCCTCGTCGCTGGTGATCAGGAAGGCGATCGAGCCCTGGTGGTCGGGGTGGTCGGCGATGAATTCCTCGCAGGCGATCACCATGGCGGCGATCGAGGTCTTCATGTCGGACGCGCCGCGGCCATACAGCTTGCCGTCGCGCTGGGTCGGCACGAAGGGGGCCGACTCCCAGTGGTGCAGCGGGCCGGCCGGGACCACGTCGGTATGGCCGGCGAACACGAACACGGGAGATTCAGTGCCTTTACGCGCCCACAGATTGGTCACGCCGTTCGACTCGATGGTCTCGCAGCGAAAGCCCAGCGGCGCCAGCAGCTCGATCAGGCGCTGCTGGCAGCCCTTGTCGTGCGGCGTGATCGAATCGAGCGCGATCAGCTCTTCGGTCAGCAGCAGGGTGCGCGACGGTTTCACTTGGCGCTCGCGAACTTGCTGGCAAAGGCGTCGGCCGAGAAACCTACCGAGACCGGGCCGACGCCTTGCAACACCGGGCGCTTGATGACCGAAGGACTTTCCAGCATCAGGTCGGTGGCGCTGTCGGCATCAAGGATCTGCGCCTTGCGCTCGTCCGGCAGGTTGCGCCAGGTCATTCCCTTGCGGTTGACCAGCGTTTCCCAGTCGACGTCTTTCAGCCAGCCCTGCACCAGTTCACGGCTCAGACCCTGTTTCTTGAAGTCATGGAAGGTGAAGTCGTGGCCGTTGTCGGCCAGCCAGGTGCGGGCTTTCTTGACGGTGTCGCAGTTGGGAATTCCGTAGAGAGTCGTAGTCATGGGCAATCTTGGCCGCCGGAGCGGCGTCGTCGTTCGAAAAGGCAGGAGGATAGTGTATGCGCGCGGGGGCGCACAAGGTGGTTCAGGGCCGATTGTACACAGATGAGGCGGACGGCAGCGCCGCCTGGCGCCGCCAACGGCGTCAGGAATTGAACGTGAACTCGGTGAACGAGGCGCCTGGTGGAGCCGCCGGTTTTTCCTGCTCCTCCTGCGGGACCTGGCTCTCCGGCCCATTGTTGAGTAGCCACAGCAGGTTGGTGGCCGAGTCGGCGTTGGCCAGCGCTTCGTCCTGCGTCACCAGGCCGTCCTTGACCAGCTTGAACAGCGCGCCTTCGAACGATTGCGAGCCGGGCGACAGGCTCTTGTCCATCGCTTCCTTGATCTGGCCGATCTCGCCTTTCTCGATCAGGTCGGCGATGTAGCGGGTGTTCAGCATCACCTCGACCGCCGCCTGGCGCGCGCCGCCGGCGGCGGATTTCACCAGCCGCTGCGAGACGATGGCCTTGACGCTCGAGGCCAGGTCTTGCAGCAGGGCGGCGCGGTTTTCCATCGGGTAGAAGCTGATGATGCGGTTCAGCGCGTTGTAGCTGTTGTTGGCGTGCAGGGTGGCCAGCACCAGGTGGCCCGATTGGGCGTAGGCCAGCGCCGCGGCCATCGTCTCGCGGTCGCGGATCTCGCCGATCAGGATGCAGTCGGGCGCCTGGCGCATCGAGTTCTTCAGCGCGATGCCGAAGCTGCTGGCGTCGCTGCCGATCTCGCGCTGGTTGACGATCGATTTCTTGTTCTTGAAGAGGTACTCGATCGGGTCTTCGAGCGTCAGGATGTGGCCGGTGCGCTGTTCGTTGCGGTGGTCGAGCATGGCGGCGATGGTGGTCGACTTGCCGGAGCCGGTGGCGCCGACGACCAGCAGCAGTCCGCGCTTTTCCATGATCAGCTCGGACAGCACCGGCGGCAGTCCGAGTCCGCCCAGCGGCGGGATCTCGGCCGGCACGAAGCGCAGCACGGCCGAGATCGAGCCGCGCTGGCGGAAGGCCGACAGGCGGAAGCGTCCCAGGTTGGGGACCGAGACGCCCATATTCAGTTCGTTGTCGCGCTCCAGTTCCGCCAACTGCTCGGGCGTGGCGACTTCGGACAGCAGCGACAGGATGTTCTCGGGTTCGAGGCGATGCTGGTTGATGGGGATGAGGGCGCCGTTGATCTTGATGTGCACCGGGGAGTTCACGGCGAAGAACATGTCGGAGGCGTTCTTTTCTTTCATCAGCTGGAACAGGCGGTCCATGGCCATCGTCATCTCCGTTTGTTTCGGGTATTTCAAGGCCGGTTGGACGCGTCGGCGGCAGAGCCGCCAACCCTACGCACGACCGGGGACCGTAGGGTTGGCGGCTGCGCCGCCGACGCGTTCAACCAGCGTATGCGCAACCGCGCAAATTACACGCCGCGCAGCAGCTCATTGATACCGGTCTTCGACCGCGTCTGCGCATCGACGCGCTTGACGATCACCGCGCAGTACAGGCTGTACTTGCCATCGGCGGACGGCAGGCTGCCCGACACCACGACCGAACCCGACGGCACGCGGCCGTAGGTGACTTCGCCGGTTTCGCGGTTGTAGATCTTGGTCGACTGGCCGATGTATACACCCATCGAGATCACCGAATTCTCTTCGACGATCACGCCTTCGACGATTTCCGAACGGGCGCCGATGAAGCAGTTGTCTTCGATGATGGTCGGGTTGGCCTGCATCGGTTCCAGCACGCCGCCGATGCCGACGCCGCCCGACAGGTGGACGTTCTTGCCGATCTGGGCGCACGAGCCGACGGTGGCCCAGGTGTCGACCATCGTGCCTTCATCGACGTAGGCGCCGATGTTGACGTAGGACGGCATCAGGACCACGTTCTTGCCGATGAAGCTGCCGCGGCGGGCGACGGCCGGCGGCACCACGCGGAAACCGCCGCGCGCGAAGTCTTCCGGGGTATAGTCGGCGAACTTGGTCGGGACCTTGTCGTAGAACTGGATGTCGCCGCTGGCGACCGGCACGTTGTTCTCGAGGCGGAACGACAGCAGCACGGCTTTCTTGATCCACTGGTTCACGACCCAGGCGCCGGTGTCTTTCTGCGCCACGCGCAGGCTGCCGTCATCGAGGCCTTTGATGACGTGGGCGACGGCGTCGCGTACTTCGGCGCTGGCGCTGTTCGGGCTGATGTCCGCGCGCTGTTCCCAGGCGGTGTCGATGATGGTTTGCAGTTGTTGGGTCATGGTGCTGGTCTTGGTTTAAAAATGAAAATACGAATTCAGGATGGGCGCTTACTACTTGAGGCCCTGGCAGAACTGGACGATGCGGTTGGCCGCTTCCAGTCCTTCGTCGACGCCGGCCACCAGGGCCATGCGGATGCGGTCCTGGCCCGGATTGTGCCCGTGCGCTTCGCGCGCCAGGTAGCTGCCCGGAAGGACCGTCACATTATAGTCGGCGTACAGGCGGCGTGCGAAGTCGGCATCCGACAGCCCGGTGCGGCGCACGTCGGCCCACAGGTAGAAGCCGGCGTCGGGCAATTCGACGTCCATCACGTCCTTGAGCAGCGGGGTGATCAGGCTGAACTTTTCCTTGTACAGCGCGCGGTTGTCCTGCACGTGCTGCTCGTCGTTCCAGGCCGCGATCGAGGCCGCCTGCACCGGCGGCGACATCGCGCCGCCGCAATAGGTGCGGTAGAGCAGGAATTTCTTCATCGCGGCCGGATCGCCGGCAACAAAACCCGAGCGCATGCCCGGCACGTTCGAGCGCTTCGACAGGCTCGAGAACACGATCAGGTTGCGGTAGGGCTGGTCGCCGCTACTCCGGCCCAGCTGGTGCGCCGCCTCCAGCGCCCCCAGCGGCGGCGCCGAACCGGTATAGATCTCGGAATAGCACTCGTCGGCCGCGATCAAAAAGCCCCAGCGGTCGGCCAGCTCGAACAGCTGGCGCCAGTCGTCCAGGCCCAGGGTGGCGCCGGTCGGATTGCCGGGCGAGCAGACGTAGAGCAGCTGCACGCGCGGCCACACGTCGTCCGGCACGCTGCCGTAATCCGGCGCGAAGTTGCGCGCGGGTTCGGAGTTGACGAAGTACGGCGCGGCGCCTGCCAGGTAGGCCGCGCCTTCGTAGATCTGGTAGAACGGGTTCGGGCACATCGCCAGCGCATCCGGCTTCGAGGCGTCGATCATGCACTGCGCGATCGCAAACAGCGCCTCGCGCGAACCGTTTACAGGCAGCACCATCGTGGCCGGGTCGAGCGCCGGGATGCCGTAGCGGCGTTCCAGCCAGCCGGCAATGGCCGCGCGCAGGGGCTCGCTGCCCACCGTGCTCGGGTAATTGGCCAGGCCGGCTACCGCATGCGTCAGCGCTTTTTCGATGAAGGCCGGCGTCGGATGCTTCGGTTCGCCGATGCCCAGGCTGATCGCGGAATAGGCCGGGTTCGGGGTGACGCCGGCAAACAGCTGGCGCAGCTTTTCGAACGGATAGGGGTGGAGCTTGTCGAGATGGGGATTCACGGCAGTCTTGGGCGCGGACACAGTGTGCGCTTTTCGATAATTTTTTATTATAGCTCCATGAATGGATGCATGTTCGAGCGTGCTGCAAGTGATTTGCGGTAACATTCATCACATACCGATTAGCGAATCCATCCGGAGAGCCATCCGCCGTGCCGATCAGTTACGCGCGCAGCCTGACAGGACATGAACGCACCCCCGGCGCCAACCGGCACCTGGGCGTGGCGCTGGCGTTTGTCGCCGGCGCCATCAACGCCGGCGGCTTCCTGGCGGTGCGCGAATACACCTCGCACATGACCGGCATCGTCTCCAGCGCGGCCGACAATCTGGTGCTGGGCAATACCAACCTGGTGCTGGCCGCCTTCGGCGCGCTGCTCAGCTTTCTCCTCGGCGCGGCCTGCACCGCGATCCTCGTCAACTACATCCGGCGCCGCGGCCTCCATAGTGGCTTTGCGTTGCCGCTTTTGCTTGAAGCTGTACTTCTGCTGGTATTCGGCATCCTCGGCGCGCGCCTGGCCGGGATCGACGCCTTCTTCATTCCGCTGACCGTGATGCTGCTGTGCTTCATGATGGGCCTGCAGAACGCGGTCATCACCAAGGTCTCGCATGCCGAGATCCGCACTACCCACATGACCGGCATCGTAACCGACATCGGCATCGAGCTGGGCAAGATGGCCTACTGGAACGCCGACGGCCCGCTGCGCCAGCCGAAGGTGGCCGCCAACCTGGGCCGGCTGCTGCTGATGCTGTCGCTATTGGGCGCGTTCTTCCTGGGCGGCGTGGTGGGAGCGCTGGGTTTCAAGCACCTGGGCTACCTGTCCACGGTGCCGCTGGCCGCCTTCCTGTGCGTGCTGGCGATCGTGCCGGTGGTCGACGATGCCGTGCGCGTGCTGGGGCGGGAAGGCGGGGCAGGCCACGACGCCTGATCCGCCTGGCCGGGGCCCAGCGCAATCGCCAGCGTGACCCGGGTGCCGGCCGGGCCGCTGTCGATGCGCAGCCTGGCGCCGATCTGAAGGGCGCGCTCGCGCATGCCTTGCAGGCCGAAGTGGCCAGGCTTGTCGCTGGCGCATCCGCCCGCGCCATCGTCGCTGACGGTCAGCGCCAGGCCGCGCTGGGCCATCTCGGCGCTGAGCCGGACGGCGCCAGGCGTGTGCCGCAGCGCGTTGAGCAAGGCTTCGCGCACGATCGCATGCACGTCGCGGCGCAGGCGCACCGGCAGCCGCTCGACCGCTCCCGGCGCCGCCGCCAGTTCCAGGCGCTGGCTGCCGCCCGGGAGAATCAGGTCGACGTCGCGCAGCAATCCCTGCCAGAAGGCGTCGGCATTGGCGAAGCCCTGGCGCAGGCCCTGCACTTCGTCGCGGCCTTCTTCCAGCACCCGTTCGGCGTTCTCCAGCACGCGCTCGAACTCGGCGCGCGCCGGGCTGTCGCTCGGCAGGCCGGTCAGCACCGAGTGCATCCGCAGCAGCATGCCCTGCACGCCCTGCAGGAAGGTATCGTGCAGGGCGCGGGCGATCGATTCGCGCTCGCGCATGCGCGCCATCAGCTCGCCTTCGATGCGCTCGGCCAGGCGACGGGTGCGCCGCCGGTACACCCACGCGGCCAGCAGCAGGACGGCCAGGACGCAGGCGGCGAGGAACCACCAGGTCTGGAACCAGTGCGGCGGGATATGGAAGGCCAGGCTTGTCACCGGGCCCGGTACGCCGCTCTCGTTGATGGCCATCACCTCGAAGGTGTGGGCGCCGGGACGCAACCGCTGGAAGAAGGCGCTGCGGCGCGTCCCAGCATCTTCCCATTCCTGACTGCCGGCCAGGCGATAGCGGAAGCTCACCTTCTGCGGCATGCGCAGGCTGGGCGCCGTGTAGTCGATCTGGACGTTCTCGGTACCCTGGTCCAGTGCCATGTCCTTGCCGACGGCGTAATGGCGCCCGCCGCTCGACAGGCCGATCACCTCGGCCGCGGGCGTCGCCGGATTGGGGGCAGTCTTGCGCGGATCGATCCAGGCCAGGCCGCGCTCGCCGGCTAACCAGAGCGTGCCGTCGCCTGCGATCGCGGCCGTGCGCGACAGCATGCGCGACACGCCGCCGCCCAGGTAGCCGTCGGCGGCATCGAACAGCCGGCCGCGCAGCGGGACGCCCGGGTCGTTCATCGAGCGCGTCCAGTCTTCGAGCGTGACCCGGTAGATGCCGCGCTCGGCATTGATCCAGCGCACGCCGGCGGCGTCGGTGACGATGCCGCTGGCCGCGCCGATACCGTCCGGCGCGGCAACGGCGAGTCGGCGGAAGCGGCTACCTTCCAGGATCTGCATGCCGTCTTCCCCCGACACCAGCAAGGGCGTTCCGGGGAAGATGAGACTGAACTTGCCGACGTCCAGCCCGTCCTGAGCGTCGTATTCGCGCACCGCGTCGCCATCGACGATGCGCAGGCGGTTGCCGTTCAGGCCGAGGTAGCTGCGGCCGGCGGCGTCGAACGCCACTTCATGCGGCTGGTCTTCCCTGACCGGCGGGCGGGTCCAGCCGCCGTCGCGGTAATGCCAGGCGCCCATGCGGCCGGTCCAGAGCCAGATCTCGTCGTTGCCGGCCGAAAGGCGCCGGGGCCGGACAGTATCGGCGGCTGCGCTGACCGCCGGCGGCAGCGGGATGTGCTCGATACCGGCAGGGCCATGCCGTTCGACGCCGTGCTGGCCTCCGTACACCAGCGTGCCGTCCGGCGCCCGGTCGAGCACGCGGGTGGCAATGGGGTCCGGCAGCTCGCTCACCTTGCCGTTCTCGATGCGGACCAGGCCGGCCGTATCGTCCAGCCGCTGGACCCGCGCCGCGACGATGCCGCCGTCCGGGTGCCGGGCCGGGTGGGAAGTGCCGCGGTCGAGCAGTTGCGGGACCATGTGCACGACGTGGTCGCGCAGCCGCTCCAGCCCCGAGGGCGTGCCGACCCAGATGCTGCCGTCGCGGTCTTCCATGAGTGACAGGACCGACAGGCTGGTCATCTGCCAGGGCTGGTCGAGCCTCTCGGCTGCGCCGACCGGCGTGAAACGCTCACTGTGTTGCCGCTCGGCCGGGCGCAATACGCAGACACCGAGCGGGCAGTTGCCGGACCAGACGTTGCCGTCGCGGTCGAACAGCGACTGATAGGTGTTGGCGCTGCCGGGCTGGACGGGTATGCGGCGCGGCGCCGGCGGGGCCACCCGCTCGAACTGCTTGCCGAGCACCAGCCATACGCCGCCATCCTGCGCTTCGAGCAGCATCGCATCGCCGCGCACCTGACGCACCAGCCGAAAGCGTTGTGCACCGGCTTCGCGCAGGTAGAGCGCGGCGCCGTCGGTGGCCCAGACCCGGCCGGCGCCGTCGGACAGAACGTATTCGGCGCGGGCGCCGCCATAGCCCTGCTCCGGCCCGACCCGCACGACGCGCCCGCCCTCGACCCGGAACAGGCCGCGCCAGCTGGCGACCCAGGGCGCGCCATCGGCGCCGAGCGAGATGGCAAAGACGCTGCCGCTCTGTTCAGGTGTGAGCAGATGGTGATAGCGCCCCTTGCGCAGTACGCTCAGGCCCCCGTTGCCGTGGCCGATCCACAGATCGCCGCCAGGTCCGGGCCGCAGCGCGCTGATATTGTTGTTCTGCGGGCGGCTGCCGTCGATGGACTCGAACGGCAGGAAGCGCAGGCCGTCGAAGCGCAGCAGTCCGGCGTAGCGGCTGCCCACCCACAGCCAGCCATCCTCGCTGCGTGCCAGCGCATCGACGTAGCGCGGCGCGCCTTCCAGCTCGCCCCAGCGCTCATGGCGATAACCGTCCAGCGCGACGGTTGGGTCGAGCGCCAGGGCGGCCGGGGAGATGGCGCACGATAGTACGAGAAGTGTCGCGCGCAGCCAGGCCTGGAATCGGTAAATGATACTCATTCCCGGATTGTTGCAGCTAAATCCCTTCCGGTCCAGTCATCGGGGCCTGTTCAGGCGGCCTGTTCGCGCCATGCTCCCGGGTTCATTCCGCTCCATTCGCGAAACGCGTGGGTAAATGCGCTCTGTTCCTGGAAGCCGAGCAGGAAGGCGATGTCGACCAGGCCCAGTTCGCGCCGGCGCAGGTAGTCCTGGGCCAGGCCGTAGCGCACCGCATCGAGCACCTGCTGGAAGCTCGTTTCCGCTTCGGCCAGCTTGCGCTGCAGGGTGCGCGCCGACAGCCCCAGCTCGGCCGCCACCGGCGCCAGGCGCGCCTCGCCGCCGGCCAGGCGCGGCAGCAGCGCGGCGCGCACGCGCGCCACGATCGGGTCGGCCCGGGCCGCGCGTTCTTCCAGCAGCCGTTCGGCGTGATGCAGCAGCAGCGGGTACAGGCTGGTATCGGCGTTCGGTACCGGCATCGCCAGCAGGGCGGCATCGACGGCGGCGCAGTTCAGCGGCGCGCCGAACTCCGGTGCGATGCCCAGTACGCGCAGGTATTCGGCGCTGCCGTGGCCCGGATCGGGATGCGTCAGGCGCAGCGCCAGCGGCATCAGGGGCCGCCCGGCCAGCCAGCTGCCGAACACGCGGATGCCCGCGAACACGCTTTCCACCAGGTGCCGGTTGGCGTCGGGGTAGTGGCTGATCCATTCGTAGTGCGCGCGGGCGCCGTCGAGCGCCAGGCTGCTGCGGCCCAGGTCGTGGGCCAGCGATTCGTAGCGCTGGGTGAGTTCCAGCGCATGGCCGAAGCTGTTGCAGGCCAGGAGCAGCATGCCGTAGGCGCTATAGGTGGCGGGGCGCGCTTTCTCGCCCACGTGCAGGCCGAAGAACGGGTCGTGCGCCAGCCGCGCGCCGGCTTCGAGCAAGCCGATGTAGCGTCGTACGGGCAGGCTTTCGGGCAGCGGATCCAGCGCGCCAGGGGGCAGGCCCGCGGCCTCGGCCAATGCAGGAAGGGTAAGGCCGCGCTCGAGGGCGGTTTCCAGCAGGGGCTGCAGGTAGGAACCGGTCACGCGCGCGCCGTCAGGCGGTGGCGCGATAGAGCAAGGCTGTGTCATGAAAGCGCAATACGGTTGGCGGGAGCGACTTTAATGTGATAACCGAGGTAACACTTGGGGCGATACCAAGCTGGCAAAAAGAGCAATAGCAGTATAACGGAAAGTCATTGATGCGGCGTTGGAACGGTTGGGGTGACGAGTCGATTACGGTGCAGCTGGAAGGGGAGGCGCGCGCCTTCCTCGGCGCACGGCTGGGCCGGGGCACGCCCCCGCAGGACGCCACCTTCGAACAAGCCTGCGCCGGCCTGCCCCCTGGCCGCCTGCCTTCCCATCTGCTGATCGACGCCAGCCCGGCCACGCGCGCCCGCCATGCCCTCGGCCAGAGCCTGCCGGACTGGCTGCGCCTGCGCCACGGCCGCCTGGGCAACGTGCCCGACGGCGTGGCCTTTCCCGAATCCGGCGCCCAGGTGCGCGAGCTGCTGGCCTTCGCCGCCCAGCACGACGCGGTAGTCATCCCCTATGGTGGCGGCACCAGCGTGGCCGGCCACCTGGACGTGGGCCACAGCTCCAACGGCGGCCTGCGCCCGAGCCTCTCCATCGACATGGGCCGCATGCGCGCCATGATCTCGCTCGACCGCGAGGCGCAGTTGGCCTGCTTCGGCGCCGGCGTGACCGGTTCCGACCTCGAAGCGCAGCTGCGCGCCCACGGCTACACGCTGGGCCACTATCCACAATCGTTCGAATATTCCACGCTCGGCGGCTGGGTCGCCACCCGCTCGTCGGGCCAGCAGTCGCTGCGCTACGGCCGCATCGAGCAGCTGTTTGCGGGCGGGCGCATCGAGACGCCGTCCGGCACCCTCGACATCCCGACCTTCCCGGCCTCGAGCAGCGGCATCGACCTGCGCGAGATGGTGCTCGGTTCCGAGGGCCGCATGGGAGTGCTGACCCACGCCGCAGTGCGCATCAACCGCCTGCCCGAGCACGAGGCCTTCCACGCGCTGTTCTTCGCCGACTGGGAACACGCGGTGCAGGCGGTGCGAACGCTGGCCCAGGCGCGCCTGGGACTGTCGATGCTGCGCCTGTCGAACGCCAGCGAGACCCGCACCATGCTGGCGCTGGCCGGCCACGGCCGCCAGGTGGGATTGCTGGAGCGCTACCTGGGCTGGCGCGGCTGTGGCCGCGACAAATGCATGCTGTTGGTCGGCGCCAGTGGCGCCCGCGGCCAGGCGCGCGAGGCGCTGCGCGCGGCGGTGGCGCTGGCGCGGCGCCTGCGCGGGGTGCACGTCGGCCGCGCCCTGGGCGAGCGCTGGCGCCGCAATCGCTTTCGCAGCGTCTACCTGCGCAATGCGGCCTGGGAGCAGGGCTATGCGATCGACACGGTGGAGACGGCGCTCGACTGGCCGCACGTGACGCAGGCGGTGAC
>DDKG01000211.1 GCA_002339265.1 Massilia sp. UBA2604
TATATAGAAAAAGCCCGCTCAGTTGAACTGAGCGGGCTTTTTTGCGTTCTGAACTCCGACCCTGCTCTGTTGCCCAAACATTAAATCGCATTGACATAAAGCACATTGCGTACAGATAACTTTGCTTTCCGTACAGAATCAATCGTGCGGGGCAGGTAATTCACTATAATTCTTCGTTACCCCATTATTTGTTCTTGTTGGTTTATCAAACCAGCAGGGACTTGGTTTGCCTCATTACTTTCAAAAGAAGAATACTATGCGATCACTTTCTGCACTCAGCACGCGCGCCAAACTTGGCGTCGGCTTCGGCCTGGTCGGGATCCTGATCATCGTGCTGGCCATCTTCGCATGGCGCGAACTTGGAAACGTCGGTCAGGAACTCACCGCGCAAAACACGGTGCGCACCACCCAGCTCGAGCGCCTGTACGAGCTGCGCGAATCGCTCGCCCAGACCGGCCTTGCCGCGCGCAATGCCTACATCTTCCCGGACACCACCGACGCTAGGCGCGAACTCGCCCTCCTGGATGAGCACAAGGCCCGTTATCTGGCCGAACTGCAAGCGTTGGAACCACTGTTCCTTGGAAATGCCGACTTCGCGAAAATGCGTGACGGACTGCTGCAGATGGCGCAAGAGCTGAATCGCCCGCGCCGCTACCGCGATGCCGGGCAGATGACCGAGTACGGCGCCTTCCTGGTGAATGAATGCAGCCCGCTGCGCCGCCAGAACGTGCTCGACATCGATCGAGTCATCACCGCTGTCCAGCAACACGTCGCGGACGGCACTGCCCATGCGCAGGAATCGATCGAATCCGCCAAGACCACGATCATCGTGGTCACGCTCGCCGCCGTCGCCCTGAGCGTGCTGGTCGGCAGCGCGATTACCGCCCACCTGTTGAGCCAGCTGGGCGGCGAGCCGGTCGAAGTCAACCGCATCGCGTCGGCCATCGCTTCGGGCGACCTCACTGTCGACGTCGCCGTGCGTCCGAACGACGACGCCAGCGTCATGCATGCCATCCGCGAAATGCAGGCCAGTTTACAAAATATCGTGGCCCAGGTCCGCGGCGGTACCGACATGATTGCGACCGCTTCCAGCGAGATCAGCGCCGGCAATGACGATCTGTCGATGCGCACCGAAGAACAGGCGAATTCGCTGGGCCGCACCGCGGATTCGATGAAAGAGCTGACCGCTGTCGTCGAACAGAACACCGCCTATGCCCGCCACGCCAACACGCTCGCCGCATCGGCGAGCGTGGTCGCAAGCAGGGGCGGCGCCGTCGTCTCCGCCGTGGTCAACACCATGCAGGACATCAATGCCTCGGCCCGCAAGATCTCGGACATCACCAGTGTGATCGACGCGATCGCCTTCCAGACCAATATCCTGGCACTGAATGCCGCAGTCGAGGCGGCGCGCGCCGGAGAGCAGGGGCGGGGCTTTGCCGTAGTGGCGAGCGAAGTGCGCAACCTGGCGCAGCGTTCGGCCACTGCCGCCAAGGAAATCTCGGCCTTGATCGGCGAATCGGCCGCTAAAGTGGATGCGGGTTCAAAGCTGGTGGAGCAGGCCGGTGTCACGATGGATGACATTGTGACGAGCGTGAAGGAAGTCACCGGCATCATCGCTGAAATCACGACCGCGAGCGAAGCCCAGCATGTCGGCATCCAACAGGTGAACCATGCGGTCGGTCAAATGGACGAGGCAACCCAGCAGAACGCTGCACTAGTGGAACAGGCCGCAGCATCGGCAGCCGCTCTCAAGGAACAGGCAGCGATGCTGCTGCGCACCGTGCGCGTATTCCGTATTGGCGCCGAAGTGAACCCGCTGCGAATCGCGGGCTGACCTCGGCTGTATGCGACGCGCCGCTCAGTCGGTGCTATCGTTCAGGCTCTTGCGCAGGTCCACCAACTGGTCGCGCAGGGCGGCTGCTTCGTCGACCGAGCACTGGGTCGCACACAATACCGCCGGCATCACGCTGGCGGCTTCTTTCCTCAACACATTGCCCTCTTCGGTCAGGCTGATGATCACCTGCCGTTCGTCGCTGCGCGCACGGTTACGCTGCACCAGTCCCTGGGCTTCCATACGCTTGAGCAAGGGCGTCAAGGTCGCGGAATCCAGGAACAGGCGCTCGCCGATGTCGGACACCGTCAGCTGATCTTGTTCCCACAAAACCATCATTACGAGATATTGCGGATAAGTAAGCCCGAGCTTGGGCAGCAAGCCGCGGTAGACCCGCATCATTGCCAACGAGGTCGAGTACAGGGCGAAGCACAATTGCTCGTCGAGCATGGGCGTCGCAGTAGAGGGGGAAGTATTCGCATTCATGCTTCCAATATAGGTCGCACGCTAGCTAATTGCAAGCGATTATATGATAAAAATGCTCGCGTCGCCCCCCACCGGCAATATGGCGTGCGTGAGCATTCACGTATCGCCAACTCTGCAATACGGCGAATTGTCGAATCCGCGCATGAATGACAGGATCAGGCAAGAGGACGCGAGGAACCATCTACCTCCCGACTCCCCCTGACTTCTATGATGAATGCTCATTGTATTGAGTGGAGCACCCATGAAATCGATCGACACTATTTATATCAACGGACAATTCGTCACCCCGCATGGCACCGAGCGCTTTACCCTGGTAGACCCTGTCACCGAGCACGACGCGGCACAAGTCACCCTGGCCGATGAAGTCGATGCGGAAAACGCGATCGCCGCAGCGACCGCGGCTTATCAAGAGCTCGCCGGATCGTCGCGCGAACAGCGCATGCGTTGGCTCGCTCGCCTGCACGAGGTCGTGGCAGACGCCGAAGAGGAATTGATCGCGACAATGATCGAGGAATACGGCGGACCGCACGCCATTTCCGTTGCCACCTCGAAGCGGGCCGCCGCCTCGTTCGACCAGGCGCGCACGCTGCTGGCCGATTACCAGTTCGAACGCCAGGTTGCGAGCGCACGGGTGCGTATGGAGCCGCTCGGTGTCGTTGGCCTGATCACTCCCTGGAACGCGAACTACGGAATGATCTGCAGCAAACTCGCGATGGCCATCGCCGCCGGCAGTACGGCAGTCATCAAACCGAGCGAATTGAGCGCGCGCCAGACTGAGCTGCTGACCCGTGTCCTGCACCGCGCCGAGATGCCGGCTGGCCTGTTCAACATCCTGACCGGACGTGGCGACGTCGTCGGCGCCGCCTTCGTGCGCCACCCGGGCATTGCAAAGATCTCGTTCACCGGTTCGACCGCGGTCGGCAAGTCGATCGTGCGCGGCTCCGCCGACACGCTCAAGCGCGTCACCCTGGAATTGGGCGGCAAGTCGCCCACGCTCCTGCTCGATGACGCCGACTTCGACAAGGCCATGCCCTTCATTGCGGCGGCCGCAACCATGAACAGCGGCCAGGCCTGCCTGGCAGGGACGCGCCTGCTGGTGCCGCGCGCACGATTGCAGGAGGCCGAGCAAGGCATCGTCGCGGCATTCCAGGCCTTGAAGGTGGGCGATCCACGTGATCCTGCAACCCGCATCGGGCCGATGGTGAGCGCTACGCAATACCAGCGCATGCAAGCCTATATCCGCAAGGGTATCGAGGAGGGCGCCACCCTGCTGCTGGGCGGCGCGGGTTTGCCGGAGGGCCTGGAGCGCGGCTACTTCGTGCGGCCTACAGTATTCAGCAACGTCCGCAACGACATGACTATCGCGAAAGAGGAGATCTTCGGACCAGTCCTGTCCGTCATTGCCTACGACGATGAAGAAGACGCCATTGCGATCGCGAACGACACGATCTATGGCTTGCATGCTTATGTGTTCTCGGGAGACCTGGCGCGTGCGAACCGTGTCGCGCACCGCATCGAGGCCGGCCGGGTCTTCATCAATGGCCTGTACGATGAGCCGATGGCGCCGTTTGGTGGGTTCAAGCAGTCGGGGCTGGGACGCGAATTCGGTGTATTCGGGCTGGAGGAATATCTCGAGCCAAAGACCCTGCTGGGTTATGAACAGTCGCTCTGAGCGCGAGTTGCTCGGGCAGTTGCTGGAGGCGGTCAGCCTCCGCTTTGCCGAGGCGGATGGCTCCGATGATTTGTCGACCCCACTGCCTTGGCTGGGCCTGATCCGGCGCCGGGGGCCGACGCCGATCGGCCGCGGAATGCTGGAACCGTCGATGTGCCTGATGCTGCAAGGCGAGAAGCAGATGCTGGTAGGTGAGCGCGTACTGCGCTACGCCGCCGGCTTCTACGTGCAGGCGGGCATGACGATTCCCGTCTCGGGCCAGGTCGTGCGTGCCAGTGAAGCGGAACCTTATTTCGGCATCCGGGTCGATCTCGACCCCAGGGAGCTTGCATCCTTCATGCTCGAGATGCGGGTTCCGATGCCTCCCAGGTAGACGACCCGCCCCTCGTCAGTGTCGAGATCGCGGGCATGGCGTTGTTGGAAGCATTCGAACGCTTGTTAAGGCTGCTCAACAAGCCGTCCGATCTGCCCGTCCTCGGGCGACTGCTCAAGCAGGAAATCATGTATCACCTGGTGACGGGGCCGGGCGGGCCCACCCTGACGCAGGGATTGATGGGAAGCCACCGCGAGTTTGCCGTGAACAAGGCGATCAGCTGGATCCGCGAGCATTACGACGCACCCTTGAAGATCGCCGAGCTGGCCGAAGCCGTACACCTGAGCCCATCGGTGCTTCATCGCCGCTTCAAGGCGGCAACGATCATGAGTCCGCTTCAGTACCAGAAGCAGGTGCGGCTGCTGGAGGCGCGCAAGCTCCTGATGAGCGGCGGCGTCGAGGCCGCGAATGTGGCTTTCCAGGTGGGGTATGAAAGTCCATCGCAGTTCAGCCGCGAGTACCGCCGCCTGTTCGGCGCCTCGCCGCTGCAGGACGCGGAACAGCTCCGCGGTGTGGCGCCGGCACCATAATTTGTCGCCGCAAAACAATATTATTGCTGAGCACTTGCGCGACGGGGCAGGGCTTTGCTATAGTTCGCGTCCGCTTCGGGATGACCGAAAAATGTTAACGTAATCAAGTGGTTACGGCAGCAAGATCGGCAGAGAAATCTGAGACGAAGCGAAATGAGGG
>DDKG01000210.1 GCA_002339265.1 Massilia sp. UBA2604
GCGTGCTTTACACCTGCTGGCGCTCGCCGACGTGGTCGCCTGCGAGGATACGCGCAAGACCGGTGCGCTGCTGCAGCGCTTCGGCCTCTCCCAGCCGACCATCGCCGCGCACCAGCACAACGAGCGCGAAGTGGCCGACAAGATTGTCGAGCGTCTGCGCACGGGGCAGCGCGTGGCGCTGGTGTCCGACGCCGGCACGCCGGGCGTGTCCGACCCCGGCGCGCGGATCGTCGACGCCGTACGTACTGCCGGCCTGAACGTGGTGCCGCTGCCCGGTCCGTCGGCCGCGATCGCAGCGCTGTCGGCCAGCGGCCTGGTCAACGACCGCTTCCACTTCGTCGGCTTCCTGCCGGCCAAGGCCAAGGGCCGCGAGGCGGCGCTGGCGCAATTGGCGCGCGAGACCTCGACCCTGGTGTTCTACGAGGCGCCGCACCGCATCGTCGACTGCGTCGAGGCGCTGGCGGCGGCCTTCGAGCCGACCCGGCAGGTGGTGTTCGCCCGCGAGCTGAGCAAGATGTTCGAGGAAGTGCACCGCTGCGAATTGAAGAATGCGAAAGCCTGGGTCACGGCCGACCAGCACCGCGAGCGTGGCGAATTCGTGGTGCTGGTGGCGGGGGCGGTGGAGGCGACTGACGCCGAAGATGCCGAAGCGGAGCGCATCTTGCAGATTCTCCTGAGCGAATGCAGCGTCAAGCAGGCAGCGAATTTAACGGCGCAGATCACGGGCCGCAAGAAAAACGCCTTGTATGACCGTGCCCTGCAAATCAAAGGCGACGCGTAGGGTGGAAGGCTCTGCCTTCCACGCGTTCAACCATCGGGTGCCTCACCACTTGCACCCCGAGTCCTTCTTATCCATCAATAAGTAAATCGGCGCCAGCAGCCCGCCCGGAATGCCGTCCTTGCAATCGCGCCGCTTGGCTTGGCTGATGCTGCGCGCCAGCTTCGATTCGGTCTGCAGCGGCGGCTCGGGGAATTGCGCCAGCGCCGTGCCTTCCTTCGACGGGTCGCGTAGATGGGCATTCGCGCGCGCCACCTCGCGCGCGGCATTCATGTCGAACTTCGGCGCCGGTTCAGCGGTGTCGTCCTGCTGCACGACGAAGGGATCGGGCTCGGGGCTTGAACTTTCCGGCACCGCGATCACTGCTTGCGGCGGCGCAGGGCGGCTTGCGCGTGGCGCTACCGGTGCGACCGGTGTGCTCGGCGCTACTGGAGTGGGACGCGCGACGGGCGGTTTCGGTGGCTCCGGCGGAGGTGGTGGTGGCGCCGGCGGCGCGATCAGGACCGAGATCACCGTCGGCGCATCCGGCACGACCTGCATGGTCCTGAAGCTCGTGTTCCGGTACGCGGCCAGGAAGAGTGCGTGCACCGCGATCGAGACCACGATGCCAATGACGATGCGGCGATTGCCGTGACGCAGGCTGGCCGGACCGCCGTAGCTTAGTTCCATATGCATGACATACATACCTCAACTTAACTTTAGAAAACTACCAACTCACTATTTTGCAACGAAAACTTGACCAGGTCACGCGAAACCGATATGATCTCGCTTCTTCGGAGTGTAGCGCAGCCCGGTAGCGCACCTGGTTTGGGACCAGGGGGTCCAAGGTTCGAATCCTTGTACTCCGACCAGCATTAAGAGAAAAGCCGACAACGTGAGTTGTCGGCTTTTTTCGTTGTGGGTTCGGTTTTTCTATGTGGTGTGTTGGCGATAACTATCACCGCGTGGACGGCGGAGCCGTCCACCCTACGCGTGTAGCGTTCGCCGTTCGCGCCGGGGATTATCCGGCGCGCTTGGCGGCGATTGCGTTGCCGGCCCGGCTGATGCTCTTGCGGCCCAGCTGCTGCGAGATGAACAGCCCGGCATCGACCACCTGGTCGAGATCGACGCCGGTCTCGATGCCCAGTCCCTGCATCAGGTACAGCACGTCCTCGGTCGCCACGTTGCCGGTCGCGCCCTTGGCATACGGGCAGCCGCCCAGGCCGGCAACCGACGAGTGGAAGATCGCCACCCCGACCTCCATCGCCGCATAGATGTTCGCCAGCGCCTGGCCGTAGGTGTCGTGGAAGTGGCCGGCCAGCTGGGCGATCGGAAATTCCCGGGCCGCGCGCAGCATCACCGCTTGCGTCTTGCGCGCGGTCGAGACCCCGATGGTGTCGGCGATGTCGATCTCGTCGCAGCCCAGGTCGCGCATGCGCGCCACCACGTCGCCCACGGCGTCCAGCGGGACGTCGCCCTGGTAGGGGCAGCCGAAGGCGGTGCTGATCGAGCCGCGCAGGCGCAGGCCGTGTTCCTTGGCCGCGCGCGCCACCGGTTCGAAGCGGGCGATCGACTGGGCGATCGAGCAGTTGATGTTCTTTTGCGAGAAGGCTTCGGAGGCCGCGCCGAACACGACCACCTCGTCGGCGCCGCCGGCCAGCGCGGCTTCGAAGCCCTGCATATTCGGCACCAGCGCCGAATAGATGGTGCCGGGCCGGCGCTCGATGCGCGCCAGCACCTCGGCACTGGTCGCCATCTGCGGCACCCATTTCGGCGAGACGAAGGCGGCCGCTTCGACGTTGACGAAGCCGGCGCGCGCCAGGCGCTCGACCAGCTCCACCTTGACGTCGGCGCTCAGCGCTTCCTTCTCGTTCTGCAGGCCGTCGCGCGGGCCGACTTCGACGATCTTGACCTTGGTGGGCAATGCAGGCTCGTTCATATCAGTATCCAAGTTGGCGGTCGACCAGGTCGTCGACCGGTTGGCCGTCTTCCAGCGCGCCGATCTTGTCGGCAATCTGGCGCACGGCGTCGAGGCGCATGGTGAGCGCCGAGATGTGCGGGGTAAGGTTGATGCGTGGTTCGTTCCAGAACGGATGCGGGGCCGGCAGCGGCTCGTGGCGGAACACGTCGAGCGTAGCGCCGGCGATGTGCCCCGAGCGGATCAGGGTCATCAGGTCGGGCTCGGCGAGGATGGCGCCGCGCGAGACGTTGATCAGGTAAGCGCCGGGCGCCAGCTTGCCCAGCCGGTGGCGGTCGAGCAGGTTGGTCGTGTCCGCGGTCAGCGGCAGCAGGCAGACCAGCACCCGTGTGCCGTGTAAAAAGTCGTCGAGCCCCTCCATGCCGGCATAGGTCGGCACGCCCGGGATGTCCTTCGGGCTGCGGCTCCAGCCGCGCACCGGAAAGCCGAAATGACGCATCGCCTCGACCACCGGCATGCCGAGCCGGCCCAGGCCCATGACGCCGATCGTGAACGACTCCTTCGGATGCTGGGGCAGCGGGTTCCAGGCGCCGTGGCGGGCCTGCTGCTCGTATTCGTCGAAGCGCCTGAAGTAGCGCAGCACGGCGTGCGCCACGTACTCGGCCATCTGCACCCCCATGCCGGCGTCGCCCAGGCGCACCAGCGGCACGCGCGGCAGCGCCTCGCCGAACTTGAGCACGGCGTCGACGCCGGCGCCCATCAGGAAGATCGCCTTGACCTCGCTCAGCTGCGCCAGCAGGCCGGGCGCCGGGTTCCACAATACCGCGTAATCGCAGGGGGCCAGCAACTGGCCCTCTTTCCAGGTGACCGTTTCGACGCCTGGCATCACGGCCGAGAGCTCACGCTCCCATGGCTCGATGACGCCATCGCCCCGGTACAGGACAATGCGCATATGTCTCCCCCTCGTTTTTGTCAGGGTGGTAATTTTTGGGTCTTGCTCAGGCCGCCTTGAACGCCAGCAGCGGCGCACCGTCGGCCACCTGGTCGCCGACCTGGTACAGCACTTCTTCCACCAGGCCGTCGCTCGGCGCGGCGATCGTGTGTTCCATCTTCATCGCTTCCATGATCACCAGCGGCTCGCCCTTCTTGACGTCCTTGCCGGACTGGGCCAGCACCGCGACCACCTTGCCCGGCATCGGCGCCGTCAGGCGACCGCCAGCGGATTCAATCTCGCCGGCATGAGCCATCGGGTCATTGTACGTCAGGGTGTGATGGCGGCCACCGGTAAACACATGGAATGCGTCGCCGTCGCGGCGGACGCAGCCGTGCAGGGCGGTCTCGCCCAGACGCAGGGCCAGTTCGGCATCATCCTGCGATACCAGTTCGAGGCGCTGGCGCTGGCCGTCCAGGTCAATCTCCCAGCCACGATTGCGGTAGGTCAGGCCGACGCGGTAGTCGCCGTATTCGTCGCTGAAGGGCAGGGTGCGGCGGTAATCGCCATTCATGCGCCAGCCATGCGCCTGGCTCCATGGATCGGCGTCGTTGGCGGCGCCGTGCACGGTTTCGCCCTCCGTGAGCGACAGCGCGGCCAGGGCCAGGGCGCCCAGCGGCGCCGGTGCTGCTGGCGGGAAAAGTGAGGATTGATTGCGCTCGATCAAACCCGTTTCCAGGTCGGCGCTAGCGAACGCATTGCCTTCGACCAGGCGTTTCAGGAAGGCGATATTGGTGGCCAGGCCGACGATGCGGAACTCGGCCAGCGCCTGCGACATGCGCGCCAGCGCCTGCGTGCGGTCCGCGCCCCAGACGATCAGCTTGGCGATCATCGGATCGTAGAACGGCGAGATCGCATCGCCTTCGCGCACGCCGGAGTCGACGCGCACGGCCGCCGGGTTCACTCCGTCCGCTCCGAGCTCGAACGCCACCGCCTGCGGCACGTCCATGTGGCGCAAGGTGCCGATCGACGGCAGGAAGCCCTTCTCGGGATTCTCGGCGTACACGCGCGCTTCGATCGCGTGGCCGTGGATGGCCAGCTCATGCTGCTTTTTGGGCAGCGGTTCGCCAAAGGCGACGCGCAACTGCCATTCGACCAGGTCGGTGCCGGTGATCATTTCGGTCACCGGATGCTCGACCTGCAGGCGGGTGTTCATCTCCATGAAGTAGAACGAACCGTCCTGGTTGGCGATGAATTCCACCGTGCCGGCGCCGACGTAGCCGACCGCGCGCGCGGCGTTCACCGCCGCTTCGCCCATCGCGGCGCGGCGATCAGGCGGCATGCCCGGGGCCGGCGCTTCTTCCAGCACTTTCTGGTGACGGCGCTGCACCGAGCAGTCGCGCTCGTGCAGGTAGACGCAGTTGCCGACGCTGTCGGCGAAGACCTGGATTTCGATGTGGCGCGGGCGGATCAGGTACTTCTCGACCAGTACCTTGTCGTCGCCGAAGCTGGAGATCGCTTCGCGCTTGCACGAGGCCAGCGCACTTTCAAAATCTTCCGAACGCTCGACCACGCGCATGCCCTTGCCGCCACCGCCGGCGCTGGCCTTGAGCAGTACCGGATAGCCGATGCGGTCGGCCTGCTGGCGCAAGAACGTCGGGTCCTGTTCGTCACCGTGATAGCCCGGCACCAAGGGAACGTTGGCGCCTTCCATCAGCTGCTTGGCGGCCGACTTCGAGCCCATCGCGCGCATCGACGATGCTGGCGGGCCGATGAACACCAGGCCGGCGGCCTGCACCGCATCCGCGAACTCAGCGTTCTCGGACAGGAAGCCGTAGCCCGGATGGATCGCCTGCGCGCCGGTAGCCTTGGCCACCTCGATGATCTTCGCGCCTTTCAGATAACTGTCCTTGGCGGCCGCGGGG
>DDKG01000330.1 GCA_002339265.1 Massilia sp. UBA2604
GCCGCGGGCTGCTCCAGCACCCAGGGCGCGGCCAGCGCGCAGCGGATGTCGAGCGAGGTGCGCAGGGTGAACAGCGACAGCAGGCGGCTGAGGGCATCGATACCCTCGGCCGCGCCGCCGTCGGCGTCGGCCTTACTGCGCAGTCCAGCCTCCATCCATATTCCAGGCCACGCCGCGCACCTGGTCGGCGGCCGGGCTGCAGAAGAACACGGCCAGCGCGCCCAGTTCTTCCGGGGTGACGAATTCGCCCGACGGCTGTTTTTCGGACAGCAGCGCGCGCCGCGCGGTGTCGTTGTCCATGCCCTCGCGCGCGGCGCGGTCGTCGACCTGCTTCTGCACCAGCGGGGTCAGCACGAAACCGGGGCAGATCGCATTCGCGGTCACGCCGGTCTGCGCCGTCTCGAGCGCCGTCACCTTGGTGAGACCGACCAGGCCGTGCTTGGCGGCGACGTAGGCCGATTTCTGGCTCGATCCCACCAGGCCGTGCACCGAGGCCAGGTTGATGATGCGGCCCCAGTTTTTCTGCTTCATCGCGGGCAGGGCCAGGCGAGTAGTGTGGAAGGCCGAGCTCAGGTTGATGGCGATGATGGCGTCCCATTTCTCGGTGGGGAAGTCCTCGACCGAGGCCACGTGCTGGATGCCGGCATTGTTGACCAGGACGTCGACGCCGCCGAATTTCTCGGTGGCGTAGGCCATCATGGCCTCGATCTCGTCGGGCTTGGACATGTCGGCGTTGTGGTAGGCCGTCTGCACCCCGAACTCGGCGCCGATGTCGGTGTACAGCTTCTCGATCTGCTGGGCGTCGCCGAAGCCGTTGAACACGATGTTGGCGCCCTGTTCGGCCAGCGAGCGGGCGATCCCGAGCCCGATGCCCGAGGTGGAACCGGTGACGAGAGCCGTTTTGCCACTTAGCATGGTGGATTTCATGGTGTCCTCTATATGAAGGTGATCGGGAGAATTGCTCGAGAATTGGTAGAATTCTAATCGCAACACCATCGCGATGGTGAATTGCAGAGTCGCCGCAACAATATTCCCATGACGGAGTCACGATGTCTCAACCCAGATTAAAAAGCGTCCAGTGCAGCTCGCCCGCCGGGCTGCACCGCGTCGCCTACAAGGAATGGGGCGACGCGGACAACCCGAATGTGCTGGTCTGCGTGCACGGCGTGACCCGCGTGGGCGACGATTTCGACCATCTGGCGCGCGCCTTGTGCGACGAATTTCGTGTGGTCTGCCCCGACATCGTGGGGCGCGGGCGCTCGGAGCGGCTGCGCGACCCGGCCTATTACACGGTGCCGCAATACATGGCCGACATGGTGACGCTGATCGCGCGCGTCACGACAGGCGACGAGGGTGTGGCCTGGTTCGGCACCTCGATGGGCGGCCTGATCGGCATGGCGTTGGCCGCCCTCGACGGCAGCCCGGTGCGCAAGTTCGTGCTCAACGATATCGGACCGGTGCTCGATGGCGCCGCCTTGCGCCGCATCGGCGACTATATCGGCCAGGACGTGCGCTTCCCGAGCTTCGCCGCCGGGGCCGAGTTCGTGAAGACGGTCTCGGCATCCTTCGGCCCGCATTCCGACGACGAATGGCGCAAGCTGGCGGCCGACGTCCTGCGCCAGGGCGACGATGGCCAGTGGGAGCGCCACTACGACCTGAACCTGGCGCAGCCGTTCCGCGAGATCACGCTGGAAGGCGCCGCCCGGGACGAGGCCGCGCTGTGGGCGGCCTGGGACGCGATCCGCTGCCCGACCCTGCTGGTGCGCGGCGCGCATTCCGACCTGCTGTCGCACGAGACCGCGCAGCAGATGACGGAGCGCGGACCGCGTCCACGCCTGGTCGAACTGCCCGGGGTCGGCCATGCGCCGACCTTCGTGCACGACGACCAGATCGCGATCGCACGCGAGTTTTTAATCGGCTGAACCATACGGTTCGCTCTAAACCTAGAAGAAAGAGATCATGGAAATCAAACGACTGCACGTAGGCAAACGCCTGTCCGAAGTGGCCATCCACAACGAAACCGTCTACCTGGCGGGCCAGATCGCCGAAGACACCAGCCAGGGCATCGAGGAGCAGATGCGCGAAGTGCTGGGCCACGTCGACCGCCTGCTGGGCGAAGCCGGCAGCGACAAGACCTGCATCCTCTCCTGCCAGATCTTCATCTCCAGCATGGATAACTTCCCCGGCATGAACAGCGTCTGGGACGAGTGGGTGCCGCAGGGCCATACCCCGCCGCGCGCGACCGTCGAAGCCAAGCTGGCCAACCCCGCCTGCCTGGTCGAGGTCTGCGTCATCGCCGCACTGCGTTAAGGTATGGTATCGACCGCCCTGCTGGGCGACGTCAACAGCGGCCTGGTCCAGGGCCTGAGCCAGGAGGACTGCGTGCGCGTGCACGCGGCGCTCGACTACGCGGCCGCGGGCTACGGCGAGCGGACCGCGGCCTCGGGCCAGGGGGCCTTCGAGTTCTCGCTCGGCGCCGCCGGCACGCTGGCCTACCTGAACACCGACGCCGAGACCCGCATCGCGGGCCTCTTGTTCGAGCTGGCGCTGATGGAACCCTCCACCTTCGGCGGCATCGAGGAGCGTTTCGGCCCCGAGGTGGCGGCGCTGGTGCAGGGCGTGCACCAGCTGATCCGCCTGCGCGACCTGACCGTCGGCCAGGCGCCGGTGGGCAGCGGCAAGAACGCGGCCCAGCAAGCGGCCGCCCAGAACGAAACCCTGCGCAAGATGCTGCTGGCGATGGCCACCGACATGCGCGTGGTCCTGATGCGCCTGGCCTCGTGCGCCGCCACCTTGCGCTACTTCGCCGAACACAAACGCTTCGACGAAGTCACGCGCGCCTATGGGCGCGAGGTGCTGGACTTCTATGCGCCGCTGGCCAACCGCCTGGGCATCTGGCAACTGAAATGGGAGCTGGAAGACCTGGCCTTCCGCTTCATCGAACCGGACACCTATAAACGCATCGCCAAGATGCTCGAAGAAAAGCGCATGTCGCGCGAGAGCTTCGTGGCCTCGTCGATCGCGCGTCTGCAGAGCGAACTGGCGGCGGCCGGCATCAAGGCCGATGTCTCGGGGCGGCCCAAGCACATCTACAGCATCTGGAGCAAGATGCGCGGCAAGGAACTCGATTTCTCGGAGCTGTACGACGTGCGCGCCTTCCGCGTGATCGTGGCCGACATCAAGACCTGCTACACGGTGCTGGGCGTGATCCACAATATCTGGACCCCGGTGCCGAAGGAGTTCGACGACTATATCTCGCGTCCGAAACCGAACGGCTACCGCTCGCTGCATACGGTGGTGACAGCCGACGACGGCCGGCCGCTCGAAGTGCAGATCCGCACGCAAGAGATGCACAACTTCGCCGAGTACGGCATTGCCGCCCACTGGCGCTACAAGGAAGAGGGCGGGTCGAACTTCAAGAGCCAGCAGTACGACGAGAAGATCGCCTGGCTGCGCCAGCTGCTGGCCTGGAAGACCGACGTCGCCGACGCCGTCGCCGGGCAGGAGGAGCAGCAGCGCGAATGGGTCGAGAAGCTCAAGGCGGCCAGCCTGGACGACCGCATCTTCGTGCTGACCCCGCAGGCGCGGGTGCTGGAACTGCCGGTGGGCGCGACGCCGATCGACTTCGCCTATCACCTGCACAGCGATGTCGGCCATCGCTGCCGCGGCGCCAAGATCGACGGCACGATGGTGCCGCTGAACACCCAGCTCAAGAACGGCCAGACCTGCGAGATCATCACCGCCAAGGGCGGCGCCGCAGGCCAGGGCCCGTCGCGCGACTGGCTCAGCCCCGGCTATGCGGCCAGCAGCCGCACCCGCTCCAAGATCCGGGCCTGGTTCCACGCCCTGGACCAGGCCGAGACCCTGGCCCAGGGACGGGCGCTGGTCGAAAAATCCCTCCAGCGCGAGGGCAAGACCGCGGTCAACCTCGAGCTGCTGGCGCAAAAACTCGGCTTCGCCAAGGTCGACGAATTGTTCATCGAGGTCGGCAAGGACAAGTTCAGTCTGCGCCACGTCGAGGCCGCGCTGCACGAGGGCGGCGAGCCGGCGCCCGTCGAAGACGCGGCGGTGGTCAATAAAAGCCGCGCCTCGAGCGTGGAGCAGGGCGCCAAGTCGGGCGTGCTGGTGGTGGGCACCGATGGCTTGATGACGGTGCTGGCCAAGTGCTGCAAGCCGGCGCCGCCGGATCCGATCGTCGGCTTCGTCACGCGCGGCAAGGGCGTCTCGATCCACCGCCTGAGCTGCAAGAACTTCGCCGAGATGCAGGCCAAGTCGCCCGAGCGCGTGATCCACGTCGAGTGGGGCATGGCCGGCATGGAGACGGTCTACCCGGTCGACCTGTTCATCCTGGCGCAGGACCGCCAGGGCCTGCTGCGCGACATCTCCGAGGTGTTCTCGCGCGAGAAGATCAATGTGATCGGGGTGAATACCCAGAGCGCCAGGGGCCAGGCGCGCAT
Source organism: Massilia sp. UBA2604 (assembly GCA_002339265.1). GTDB lineage: Bacteria > Pseudomonadota > Gammaproteobacteria > Burkholderiales > Burkholderiaceae_D > Telluria. The sequence continues at coordinate 4,458 of DDKG01000330.1, forward strand.
GGTGTTCACGGCGGAGATCGGGTCGACCGCGCAGGCGCAGAAGGCGCTGGCGGCGATCATGGAGGTGTCGGGGGTGATGGAGGCGCGGAGGCAGTAGGGGCTGCACGCCTTGTGGGCTGATCACGCAAGCTTGGGTTCCCGCCTCCGCGGGAACGACGTTGTCGTGTGAGCCGGCATGCATGCGGATCGACTTCGGCCACGTCCCATGGCACGTCGTTCCCGCCCTCGCCGGGCGCCTTGGCGGGAACCCGGGTCCGCGGCACCCCACGAACGTAATCATTTGTCACGAACGCGCATCCACCCCCTCCGACCAAGTATCATTCTGCCCATGCCGCGAACGATCCCTCCCATCGCCCAACCCAATCTGTGGCTCGCCTACCTGGCGCGCTACCTGCGCAGCTGGTGGTACATGATCCATCTGGGCGCGATCGCCGTCGTCACGGCGCTCTCGCCCTCCACCTGGAAACGCGCCAGCTTCCACGCCACCGCGCGCCACATCCACGCCAGCACCTGGCAGGTGCTGCCCTGGTTCACGCTGGCCTCGTGCCTGGTCAGCCTGGTCATCATCCGCATCGTGCTGGTCACGGCCAAGAGCTACGGCCTGTCCGGCCTTGCGCTCGAGATGGTGGTGCGGGTATTGGTGCTGGAGCTGATTCCGCTGTCGGCGGCCCTTTTCGTGGCGCTGCGCGCCAGCATGGCCTTCGACGCCTCGGCCCTGGGCCTGGCGCGTTCGGGCCTGTCGATCCGCGCGGCCAGCGACGAAGCGCTGCGCCGGGTGCGGCGCGACCTGGTGCCGCAGCTGATCGCCAACGCGGTCGCAGTGCTGTCCCTGGCGATGGTCACTTCGATCGTCGTGCTGCTGCTGGCCTACCTGAACGTCTACGGTTTTTCGCCGTGGGGCATCCCGGACTACACCCGAACCGTGGGCCGCGTGTTCGCGCCGGTGGTGACGGCCGGCTTCGTGCTCAAGACGGTGCTGTTCGGCCTGGCCGTGGCGCTGATCCCGACCGCCGCCGTGCTCGAGCTGCAGCGCTATCCGCGCGCGCTGGCCACCAGCGTGCAACCCGGCGCGCTGCGCCTGCTGTTCGTGCTGATCGTGATCGAGGCCGGCTCGCTGGTCTTGAAATACATCTGAATCCTGAATCCTGGAACCAAAACCCATGCCGGACCTGACTCCCGATCCATCCATCCCCGACGAACCGAAGAACGTCGAAGCCAAGGCGGTGATCCTGCTGGTGCTGCTTGGCCTGTTGATCGCTGCTTTCGTGCTGTACGTGATGTACGCGCGCGGCGTGTTCGAGCCGACCCAGCGCCTGACCCTGGTGGCCGAGGATTCGTCCGGCGTCATCCCTGGCATGGACATGACCTTCGCGGGCTTTCCGATCGGGCGCGTGCGCCAGGTCGACCTGGGCGACGACGGCAAGGTGCAGATCACGGTCGACGTCCAGAGCAAGGACGCCAAGTGGCTGCGCGCCTCCAGCGTGTTCACGCTGGAATCGAGCATCGTCGGCGAAACCCGCCTGCGGGCCTACACCGGGGTGCTGACCGACGCGCCGCTGCCGCCGAATTCCACCCGCACCGTGCTGCGCGGCGATGCCACCGCCGAGATCCCACGCATCGTCGCCACTGCGCGCGCGCTGCTGGAAAACCTGGAAACCATGACCGCCTCGGGCTCGGACGTCAACGCCAGCCTGGCCAACCTGTCGGCGGTGACCGGCCGCATGTCGGGCCGCTACGGCGTGCTCGGTGGCGCCCTGGGCGGCGACGAAGAGGCGAAGAAGCTGATGGAAGCGCTGGACCGGGTCAATGCCATCCTGGCCAAGGCCGACCAGCGCGTGTTCGGCAAGGCCGGCGTGATGGACGACACCCAGGCGGCGATCCGCCAGCTGGACGTGGTGCTGCAGGACGCCAGCACCACGCTGAAGAAGGTCGACGCGGTGCTGGTCGAGGCGCAGGCGGTGGGCGCCAACACGCGCGAGGCGACCGAAGACCTGGGCGCCCTGCGCGGCGAGGTCGACGCCAGCCTGCGCAAGGTGAACCGGCTGGTCGAGGAAATCAACCGCAAGTGGCCATTCGCCCGTAGCAGCCAGGAGATCAAGCTTCCATGAAGATCGCATATGCATTCATCGCGGCCGTGCTGGCCGGCTGCGCCAGCAAACCATTGCCGCCCGACTGGCAGGCCAATGCCAAGGGTGCGCTGGACGCCTCGGTCGACGATTACCTGAAGGGCCACACGGCGGCTTCCGCCTCCGAATTCCGCGAGGCGCGGCTAGAAACGGCGGCCACCGGCCGGCTGGATCACGTGGCGCAGGTGGAGCTGGTGCGCTGCGCGGCGCAGGCGGCCAGCCTGGTGTTCGAGGATTGCCCCGGTTACGCGGCGCTGGCGGCGGACGCGACGCCGGCCCAGCGCGCCTACGCCGCCTACCTGGCGGGGCAGTGGGATGGCCTGGACGCGGCGCTGCTGCCCGAGCAGCATCGCGCCGTGGTTGCGGGTGGCGCACTGGACAAGATCGAAGACCCGCTGTCGCGCCTGGTCGCGGCCGGGGCGTTGTTCAAGGCCGGGCGCATGACGCCGCAGGGTATCGAGCTGGCGGCCGATACCGCGTCGAACCAGGGCTGGCGGCGGCCCCTGCTGGCCTGGCTCGGCGTGCAGGAGCAGCGTGCGAAAGCTGCAGGCGATACCGCGGCGGCCGAGCAGATCCGGCGTCGTATCGCGCTGGCGTCAAGCGCACCGTAACGGGCGCTTGGCGCCCAGCCCGGCCGGATCAGCCGGGGAGCCGGATTTCGCCGTCGATGACGCCGGTGACGTGACCGCCGATCCAGGGCGTCCCGTCGCGGTAGCGCACGAAGATGCGTCCGTCCCTGTCCAGTGCGGCGCCCTGGCGCGCCCGGTACGGGGCGCCCGCTTGCGATGCCTGCAGCAGGCGGGCGATGCAGGCATTCGCGCTGCCGGTCACCGGGTCTTCGATCAGCACACCATGTTCGAGGAACAGTGCGCGTACCTCCATATCGGCCGGGCCGCCATCCGGATGCGGGCCGTAGACCGCGACGCCGTCGGCGCCGCTGTCGTGTTGCAGCCGCTTGAGGGCCGCCGCGTCCGGCGACCATGCGAGGCAGTCGGCCGCACTGTCCAGTGGCACGACCAGCCAGCGTATGCCCATGTCGACCACGGTCGGCGGATGGCGCGCGCTGATCAAGGCCTGGCCCAGCGCCTGGGACAGCAGGGGCTGCAGTGCCGGGGCGAGTGGCGTGAAGTTGGCGGGCGGTGCGCTGAACGCCAGGCTGCCATCGTCGCCCAGATGGACGGGCACCAGGCCCACGCCGCATTGCTGGACGAGTCGCCCGGGCACCTTGGGACGCAGCCCCGCCTGCAACAGCGCGTACGCGGTGCCGAGCGTCGGATGTCCGGCAAACGGAAACTCGTCCTGAGTCGTGAAGATACGCACCCGATAATCCGCGGCCGGATCGTCCGGCGTCAGCACGAATGTCGTTTCGGATAGATTGGTCCAGCGTGCGATGGCGTGCATCTGCTCGGTACTCAAACCGTCCGCGCCGAACACGACGGCAAGTGGGTTGCCCTTGAATGGCACGTCGGAAAAGGCATCGACTTGCATGAATCGGTGAATCACCAGCTTCCTTTCGTAGGTTCAGGCGTGACGCGCCTGCCCGGGCGCCGACGGCGGAAGTGTAGCACCTGCTTGCACAGGTCGGGTCGGCTTGCCTACGTTCGGCCGGTTTGCGAGCGGCTGGCCATCCGCGGCATCAGCGCAAGGCCCAGGGCAGCGTATTGTGGATGGTGGTGGCCGCGATCGCCGCCTGGCCGGCCGCCACGGCAATCTGGTTCAGGCCGCGCGTGACGTCGCCGATGGCGAACAACCCCGGCACCGAGGTGCGGCAATGGTCGTCCACCAGCAGCTTGTCGCATTCGACCGTTTCGGCGCCGAGCCCCGCCGCCAGCCCCGAGCGGGCTGATTCGCCCAGCATCGGGTAGAACACATCGCATTCGTAGGCCTCGCCGTCGCGCGTGTGCAGCACCGGCCGCAGGTCGTCGGTGAGCGTTACACCGGCCAGCGGCGAAGTGATGTGGCGCACGTTGGCCGCCTCCAGCTGCCGCTTTTCGTCGTCGTTGACGGCCGATGTCTCGGCCCGCTCGAACAGCAGCACGTCAGTGCTGAAGCTGCGCATGAACAGCGCGTGGCCCACCGGATTTACTTCGGAGGTCGCCACCGCAATGCGCTTGTCGATCACGTCGAAGCCGTCGCACACCGGGCACAGGCGCACTGCGCCGGCGGCCACCGCTTCTTCCCAGCGCTCGACCGGCATGCCGACATCGGCCACGCCGGTGGCCAGCAGCACCGTATGCGCGCGCAGGACGGTCAGGTCGCCCTCGGGACTGCAGCAGTCGGCCACGAACAGGCCGTCTTCGATGCGCAAGTCGACGATCTCGCCGGGGATCACGTGGCCGCCATAATTACCCAGTTGGCAGCGCAGTTGCTCCAGCAAGCGCTTGCCGTTGATGCCATCCGGGAAGCCCGGATAATTGTGCGAGACGGGAATCCAGCCCAGCCGGCTGTTGCCCTTGTCGACCAGGGCCACGTTGCGGGTGAAGCGGTGCAGGTAGATGGCGGCCGTCAGCCCGCCGGGGCCGCCGCCGACGATGAGGGTGTCGAAGACATTCTGTTTGAGTTCCATGCGCCCGATTATCCCGAGCCGGCAACGGTCGGGCTATCGGCGCGCGCCTGAGCGCCGGGTCGGCATCGGCTTACACGGGCTGGTTCACAGCGACTTGCCGCCGGCCGCTTCTGGTTGCAGGGTCACATGATCGATCCCGTGGCGCTCGCGCAGCATCGCGCGCACCGCCTCCAGCACCGCCGGCCATTGCTCCAGGCTGCGGATCTCGATGTGGCCGATCAGGGCAGGGTGGCCCGGCGACATGTCCCAGACGTGCATATCGTGCACGGCCAGCACGCCCTCGACGGCGGCCATGTCGGCGCCGACCTGGATGTAGTCGATCGCATGCGGCACGCCCTCCATCAGGAAGTGATACGACTCGCGCAGGATGCCGCTGGTCGAGCGCAGGATCAGCAGGGCGACGAAGATCGACAGGATCGGGTCGGCCTGGACCCAACCGGTCACGTAGATGATGGCGCCGGATGCGATCGCCGCCAGCGAACCGAGCAGGTCGCCCATCACATTGACCAGGGCGGCGCGGGTATTGATGCTGTCGTTGTTACGGGAAAGAATCCAGGCGACCAGCAGGTTGATCGAGGCGCCGAGGGCGGCGACCACCAGCACGATGCCGCCTTGCACGTGTTCGGGGTGGATCAGGCGCTGGATGGCCTCGTAGCCGATCCAGGCCACCAGGCCCAGCATCGCCAGGCAGTTGACGAAGGCGGCCAGCGCCTCGGCGCGCACGAAGCCGAAGGAGTGGCGCGCCGACGGCGGGCGCTTGGCGATCAGCTGGGCCAGCAGGGCCAGGCCGAGGGCGGCGGCGTCGGTCACCATGTGGCCGGCGTCCGAGATCAGGGCCAGCGAGTTGGAAATGAAGCCGGTGATGACCTCGACCACGGCGAACAGCAGGGTCAGGCCGAGCGCTACCGCCAGCGCTTTCTGGCTGCGCGCTTCAATGGAGTGCGAATGGCTGGCGTCGCCGTCCAGGTGGGCGTGCAGGTGGGAAGGGTCGAGCGGCTTGTAGGTCATCGCTTGCAAGTAAATATAGTGGCAAGCAGCAGTGTAATCCATCCCTCGGGAGAGAGCAGGGGCGGGCGCTACGGCAACTATTTCCGTGCGAGGGTTGCGGTAACGGCACGCGGTCCCTATAATGGCGGCATCGGGCGGTTAGTTCAGCTGGTTAGAATACTTGGTCGACATCCAAGGGGTCGCAGATTCGAATTCTGCACCGCCCACCAGAACATTATGTAAGAGCGAGAAAGGCACTCACGGTTATGACACCGCGAACTACAACCTGGTTGTGGGGGAATCGCTAGGCGCGAAGGGGTGTGCTTTTGCTCAACACAACGGAAAAACGCGGCTAGTGCCGCGTTTTTTTTCGTCTTTTAAATTTTAATTGTCTTTTTGTTTATTTTTCACCGGCGCGAGCGCCAATTGGAGAACAGCATGCTGAACGTTCGACTTCCCGATGGCTCCAGCCGTCAATTCGACGGCCCCGTGACGGTGGCCCAGGTAGCACAGAGTATCGCCCCGAGCCTGGCCAAGGCCGCCCTGGCAGGCAAGGTCAACGGCAAGGTGGTCGACACCTCGCACCTGATCGACGCCGACGCCGACCTGGCGATCGTGACCGACCGCGACCCGGAAGGCCTGGACGTGATCCGTCACTCGACCGCCCACTTGCTGGCCTATGCGGTCAAGGAATTGTTCCCGGAAGCCCAGGTCACTATCGGCCCGGTCATCGAGAATGGCTTCTACTACGACTTCTCGTACAAGCGTCCATTCACCCCGGACGACCTGGCCGCTATCGAAAAGAAAATGGTCGAGCTGGCCAAGAAGGATGAGCCGGTCACCCGCAAGGTGCTGCCACGCGACGAGGCCGTGGCCTATTTCAAGTCGATCGGCGAAGCCTACAAGGCCGAGATCATCGCCTCGATCCCCGCCAATGAAGACGTGTCGCTGTACAGCGAAGGCGGCTTCACCGACCTGTGCCGCGGCCCGCACGTGCCGTCGACCGGCAAGCTGAAGGTCTTCAAGCTGATGAAGCTGGCCGGCGCCTACTGGCGCGGCGACTCGAAGAACGAGATGCTGCAGCGCGTGTACGGCAC
>DDKG01000331.1 GCA_002339265.1 Massilia sp. UBA2604
AGCACTATTAATCCAGGATGGAACATGAAATCGGTACAACAAGAAGTCGACGAACGCAGCAACCTGACCGGCACCAACAAATTCGAATTGCTGTTGTTCCGCCTGGGCGGTGACGAGCAGGGCAACCATAACGAGCTGTTCGGCATCAACGTGTTCAAGATCCGCGAGATCGTCGCCATGCCCGAGATCACGGCGGTGGCCGGCGCCCCGCAGCACGTGCTGGGCGTGGTCAACCTGCGCGGCCAGATCATCCAGGTGCTCGACCTGCCGGGCATCACCGGCGTCAAGCCCAAGTCGGGCCTGAACATCATGCTGGTGACCGAGTTCGCGCGCACCACCCAGGCCTTCGCGGTCGAGAGCGTGGAAGAGATCGTGCGCCTGGACTGGAGCCAGGTCATGACGGCCGAGCACAGCGCCGGGAGCGGCATGGTGACCAGCATCGCGCGCCTGCCGGAGCAGGACGGCCAGCCGGCGCGCCTGGCCCAGGTGCTGGACGTGGAAACCATCCTGCGCAACCTGAACCCGACCCAGGAGCGCGAGAACATGGAGCAGGCGGTCGGGGCGAAGATTTCGATCAAGCCGGGCGCCGTGATCCTGGCGGCCGACGACTCGGTGGTGGCGCGCGCGCTGATCGAGCAGGGCCTGGATGCGATGGGCCTGCCCTACATCATGACCAAGAGCGGCAAGGAAGCCTGGGACCAGCTGGGCACGATCGCCGCCGCGGCCGAAGCCGAGGGCCGCACCGTGTACGACCGCGTGGCCATGGTGCTGACCGACCTCGAGATGCCCGAGATGGACGGCTTCACGCTGACCCGCAACATCAAGTCGAGCAACCGTTTCGGCAACCTGCCGGTCGTGATCCACTCGTCGCTGTCGGGCAGCACCAACGAAGAACACGTCAAGAACGTGCGCGCCGACGCCTATGTCGCCAAGTTCTCGGCCGAGGACCTGTCGCGCACCCTGCGCAAGGTGCTGGGCGGCTGAGCCGACGGCCCGGGGAATCACGTCGTAGTTGCCGCAATGTTATGATGCGGCCGTGATTCCCGACCTTTCCCAATTATTGATCCTCGACAGCCTGCTGCGCGAGGGCAGCCTGACCCGCACCGCCGAACTGCTCGGCATGACCCAGCCCACCGTCAGCCGCGCGCTGGCGAAACTGCGGCGCCATTTCGGCGACCCGCTGTTCGTGCGCTCGGGCCAGCGCATGCAGCCGACCGCGCGCGCCCTCGAGCTGGCCGGCCCGGTGGCGGCCGTGCTGGACGCGGCGCGCCAGCTCGAAGGCGGCCCGGCCGCATTCGACCCTTTGAGCGCCACCCGTTCCTTCGGCCTGTACATGGTCGATGGCGCGGTGGTGAACATCCTGCCGCAACTGCTGGACGGGCTGGCGAAGCTGGAAAACGGCGCCGCCGGCCTGCAACTGCGCAGCGTCCACATCGACCCCGGCGCGCTCGAAGCGCAACTCGAGCGTGGTCATGTCGACCTGGCCATCGGGCGCTTTCCCCAGCTGCTCAACAACATCCGCCAGCGCAAGCTGTGGGACGACGAATACGCCTGCCTGATGCGGCCCGGCCATCCCTGGGCCGCGCAGCTGGACCGCGACGCCTGGCTGACCCACCGCCACGTGCTGATCGAAATGGAGCACACCAGCCACCACAATGTGGCCGTCACCCGCAAGCTCGAGACGCTGCTGGAACCGACGCGCATCCTGTGCCACGTGCCGAGCTTCACCTCGGCCGCCCACATCGCACTGCATACCGACGCCATCGCCACCATCCCGCTGCGCCTGGCGCGGCCGCTGGCGCGCGACCTCGGCCTGGTGCTGGCGCCCCTGCCGATCGAGCTGCCGCCGCTGCAGCTGGCCTTGTACTGGCACGAGCGCAGCCATCGCGATCCGGCCAACCGCTGGCTGCGCGAATTCGTCCTCACGACCTTGACCCAGGCCGGTCATGCAGAATCTGCATAATGTCCATGCCGGTTATGGCATGGCCTAAATAACTCAGAGCAACTATGCTTCGGCTATTCCGATATTTTTGCCGAGGCACTCCATGCTTCAATCTCTTCCCGCGCCAGGCCGGTTGTCGACCCGCCTGGCGCTCGTGTCTGCGATGCTGGCACTCACCGGCTGCGTGTCGATGGGCCCGCAGCCGCAATTGGCCCGCCTGAACGGGGACGCGGCCCCGAATTCATCGCGCGCTATTGGCTCGCTGGCGACCGAGACCGCCGCCTGGCCGGCCCAGGACTGGTGGCGCGCCTATGGCGATCCCCAGCTCGACCGGCTTGTCGAACAGGCGCGCGACGCCAGTCCGACGATCGCCGGCGCGCTCGCGCGGGTGCGCCAGGCCGCGGCCCTCGAAGGACTGGCCACATCGAGCCTCGGGCCGCAGGCCAATGCCTCCGTGCGCTCCGCGCGCCAGCGCTACAGCGAGAACGGCAGCGTGCCCAAGCCGCTGGCCGGCAGCTGGCAGTGGGTCAACGACGCCGGCGTCAACCTGGGCTATGAACTCGACTTCTGGGGCAAGAACGCGTCGAACGTGGCGGCAGCCGCTGGCCGCGTCAACGCGCGCCAGGCCGAAGCCCAGGCCGCGCGCCTGGCCGTGTCGACGGCCGTGGTCCAGGCTTACCTGCGCCTGGACCACCTGTACGCCCAGCGCGACCTGGCCGAGCAGGAGCTGCGCCAGCGCAGCCGCATCCTCGAACTGGTGCAGCAGCGCGTGTCCGCCCAGCTGGACAGCAAGGCGGAACTGAAGCAGGCCGAGATCGGCGTGCCGGCCGCGCGTGGCCAGATCGCGGCGCTGGACGAGGCGCTGGCATTGACCCGCGGCCAGATCGCCGCCCTGGGCGGCCAGGGGCAAGACGCGGCCGGATCAATTGCGCGCCCGCAGCTGCGCCTGGATCGTCCGGCGGCTGCGCCGGCGGATGTGCCGGCCGCGCTGCTGGGCCGCCGTCCGGAGCTGGTGGCGCTGCGCTGGCAGGTCGAAGCGGCCAGCGGCGACATCGACGTCGCCAAGGCGCAGTTCTATCCGACCGTGAACCTGAGCGTGTCCGGCGGCCTGGCCAGCCTGGGCTTCGACCGCCTGCTGCAGGGCGGCAGCCGCAGCTTCGCCGCCGGTCCGCTGATAACCCTGCCGCTGCTCGACGGCGGCCGGCTGCGCAGCAATCTCGCGGCGCGCAATGCCGAATTCGACGCCGCGGTCGCGAACTACAACGCTGCCGTGATCGAGGCCATGCGCGACGTGACCGCGCAACTGACTTCGCTGCGCTGGCTGGGCGAGCGGGCGCGCGAGCAGGACCAGGCACTGGACGCCGCCGAGCAGGCCTATGAGCTGGCCGAGCAGCGCTACCGTGCGGGACTCGGCAACTTCGTGCAGGTGCTGATCGCCGAGACCCAGGTCGTGGCCCAGCGCCGCGCCCAGGCCGAGCTGGACGCCCGCGCGCATGAGCTGGACGTGAACCTGGTGCGCGCGCTGGGCGGCGGCTACCAGGCCGGCGTATCCGCCCAGGCGCTGGCCGCCCATCAAGACATTCGAGAGTAAAACATGGACACCAAGAATACGAACAAGACTCCCCAAGGCCGGCGCAAGATCGCGATCGGCCTGACTGTCGCCGTGCTGGCGGCCGTGGCCGGCATCGCCTGGTCCTCGCCCGACGTCCTGGGCATCGGCTGGAACAGCCAGCACACCGAAGACGCTTACGTCGAGGGCAACCTGGTGCAGGTGACGCCGCAAGTCGCCGGCACCGTCACCCGCATCGCCGCCGACAATACCGACTTCGTGCGGCCCGGCGAGGTGCTGGTGCAGCTCAACGAAGTCGACGCGCGCCTGGCCCAGGACCGCGCCGAGGCGGCGCTGGCCAAGTCGGCGCGCCAGGTGCGGGCGCAGTTCGCCGGCGTCGAGCAGCTGCGCGCCACCGTGACCCAGCGCGAGGCCGATCTCGGCAAGGCCACCAGCGACCTGGAACGCCGGCGCAAGCTGGCCGACACCGGCGCCGTGTCGGGCGAGGACATCCGCCACGCCGAGGACGCGGTGGCCGCCGCGCGCGCCGCGCTCACTGCGGCGCGGCAGCAGGTCGGCTCGGCCCTGGCGATGGTCGACGGCACCACGGTCGAGAGCCATCCCGACGTGCGGGCCGCGATCGCCCAGCTGCGCGACGCTTCGCTGGGCCTGGCGCGCACCACGCTGGCGGCGCCGGTGGGCGGCATCGTCGCCCGCCGCAACGTCCAGATCGGCCAGCGCGTGGCGCAGGGCACGCCCCTGATGGCGATCGTGCCACTGGACCAGATGTGGGTTACCGCCAACCTGAAGGAAACCCAGTTGAAGGACGTGCGTATCGGCCAGCCGGTTGCGGTCACCGCCGACGTGTACGGCAAGGACGTCGTCTTTCATGGCCGCGTGGTCGGCCAGGAAGCCGGCACCGGCAGCGCCTTCGCCGCGGTGCCGGCGCAGAACGCGACCGGCAACTGGATCAAGGTGGTGCAGCGGGTGCCGGTGCGCATCGCGCTCGACCCGGCCGACCTGGCGCGCCATCCGCTGCGCCTGGGCCTGTCGATGAAGGTAGCGATCGACACCAGCAGCAAGCAGGGCCTGAGCCTGATGCAGGCCGGCGCCGCGCGCCAGCAGTACAAGACGGTCGTGTTCGAGGCCGAGTCGCATGGCGCCGACGAGGCGATCGCACGCGCGCTCGGCCACCCGGGCGCGGTGGCGTCGCGTTGATGGAAAGGGCAGGCCGATGAACGCTCCTGCTAGTGCGACGATCCCGCGTCCGGCGCTGCTGGCCGCGATCTTCGTCTTCAACTTCATCGAGTTCCTCTCGACCGGGATGACGGTGTTCGCGGCTCCCGCCATCATGGGCCACGTCGGCGCCTCGCCCGAGGAATACGCGACCGTCTCGGCGCTGTATGCGGCGGTGGCGGTGCTGTCGATCTCGCAGCTGACGGTGCTGGTACAGCGCCTCGGCTGGCGCAACTACCTGCTCGGCGGCGTGCTGTTCTACCTGGCCGGCGCCTGGATCTGCGCCGGCAGCGGCAGCGTTGCGGCGTTTGCCGGCGGCCGCCTGCTGATGGCCATGGGCGGCGGCGTGTTCATGACCGCGTCGCGCATGATGGTGAACCTGATTCCGCCGTCGCCGCAGCGCCTGCAGGGCATCGCGGCATTCGGCGGGGCGCTGTCGCTCGGCCTGGCGCTCGGTCCCCTGGCTGCGGCAAAGTTCATCGGACACGAAGCCTGGGGCGGCATGTTCCTGCTGCTGGCGGCGCTGGCCGCGATCGGCGCCGGCATCGCGGCGCGCTGGCTGCCCATCGGCGCCGACACGCTGGACGGCACGCCGACGCGCCTCCATGTGCCGGACGCCATCCTGCTGGGCGGCGGCGCCGCCGTCACGCTGTTCGCGCTGCAGCACCTGACCTACGACTGGCACGGCGGCGAGCGCGGCGCGCTGCTCGGCCACCTGGCGCTGGGGCTCGCATTGCTGCTGGCCTTCGGCCTGCTCAAGGCGCGCCGCCGCGAACCCTTCCTGCACCTGAACATCCTGGCCAGCGCACGCTATCGCCTGGGCCTGGTCATCTTCGCGGTCTGCTACGCGGTGCTCGGGATGGTCAACACCCTGCTGCCGCAGGCGGTGCAGAAAGGACTGGGCGTGGGGCTGGAACAGGCCGGCGTGCTCCAGGGCGTGGGCCTGCTGTCGACCTTCGTCGTGTTCGTGGTGATGCTGCAGATGGTCAAGCGCAATCCGCATCCGACCAGGTTCTTTGTGACCGGCTTCCTGATGCTGGCGGCGCTGGGATGGCGCTTCGCCACCCTCGACCCGCGCGCCAATGCCTGGGACACGGTGATGCTGTGGCTGGGGCTGTTCGGCGGCTTCCTGACGCTCGGCATGGCGACCGCCGCAATCCACTCGTTCAAGGATCTGCAGGCCGACAACGTGGTCTTCGCGCACGCCCAGCAACTGAAGAACATGCTGGGCCAGGTCGGCCTGGCGCTGGGCGTCGGCGTGACCAATATCGCGCTGCAGGAACGCACGGCCCTGCATGCCTCGCGCCTGGCCGAGAAGGCGAGCGCGATCGGCGATGGCGGGGCGGAGATGGCGCGCCAGGCCGGCCTGCTGGCGGGGCAGGACCTGTTCTGGGTCGTGATGTGGGTGGGCCTGGTGGGGGCCGTGCTGCTGACGATGCAGCGCAGGTTCGACTAGCCGGCCGCGCCCGGGAGCCGCCGGCAACCGTGCGCCGCAGTGTAAAACGATCGTTTTACACTGCACCAATGGATACGAACCCAGCACTGCTTGCCATTGCCGAACGCCTGTTCTACGAGCACGGCTACCTGGCCACCAATATGGACTCCCTGGCCCGCGCGGCCAATATGTCGAGCCGCACCCTCTACAAGCACGCCGGCAGCAAGGCTGCGCTGGTGGGTGAAGTGCTCGCTGCGCGCGACCGGCGTTTCTTCGAGCAGGTCGATGGACTCGACGTGCGCGCGCTGTTCGACGCGCTGGCCGGCTGGATCGCCAGCGAAGGGGCGCGCGGCTGCATGTTCCTGCGCATCCTCGGCGAGACGGGCGGCGCGGAACCCACGATCGTGGCAGCGGTAGGGGCGCACAAGGCCAGGCTGCGCGAACACGTGGCGCGGATCGTCCGGACCGACCTTGGACGCGCCGACGAGGTGCTGGCCGCGCGCATCGTGCTGCTGTTCGAGGGCGCGGTGGCGGCCAGCGCCTGGCAGGGGGCAGCTTCCATCGAGGTTGCCTGCGGTGCGGCGGACGAACTGGTGACAGCGGCGAGGTCCGCATGAAGCCGGATATGACGCCAGGCATGAACCCGGCCATCCTCCTCGGCGCGACCGGTTTCGGCCTGATCGCCGTCTGCTACGGCTTCGCGCGCTTCGCCTTCGGCCTGTTCCTGCCGGCGATCTCGGACGATTTCGAATTGTCGTCCGGCCTGGCCGGCATCGTCTCGGCCGGTTCCTTCCTGGGCTTCTGCCTGGCGATCGTGATCGCCGCCTGGCTGACCGAGCGCCAGGGCCCGCGCTTTGTCGCCGTAACGGCGAGCGTGGCGGCGGCCGCCGGCATGATCGGCATCGCCAGCGCCGGGTCGAGCCCCTGGCTTGCCGCCTTCGTCATCCTTGCCGGATCGAGCACCGGTTTCGCCTCGCCGGCGCTGGCCGCGGCCGTGACGTCGACGCTGGCGCCAGCCAGCCGGGACACGACCAATACCTTCATCAATGCCGGGACCAGCGCCGGCGTGGCGCTGTCGGGAATCGTCGCGGCCCTGATGGGCGCCCAGTGGCGCCTGGCCTATGCCGGCTTTGCCGTCGCGACGATCCTGATAGTGTGGGCGACGCTGAAGGTGTTGGCCGGCACGGCGGCAGGCCCGGCGCCGAAAGCCCAGCCGCTGCCATCCCTGAACCCGGACCTGAAGCGCCTGATCGTCGCGGCAGCGCTCAGCGGCGCTGCGAGCACGGTGGTCTGGAGCTTCGGCGCCGACCTGCTGGCGGCCAATCTCGACTGGGGCGGCAGCGAGGTGGGCATGCTGTGGACCGTCATGGGATGTGTGGGCGTGGTGGGCGCAACGGCCGGCGCCCTGATTGCCCGGATCGGCATCCGGCCCGTGCACCTGGTGTTCCACCTGGCGCTGGCATTGTCGGTGCTCGCCGTGGGTCACGACGCCGCGCCGCCGGCGCTGGTGTACACGGGCGGGGGCCTGTTCGGCGCCTCGTACCTGATGCTCACCGGCGTCTATCTCGTATGGGGCATTTCCGCCTTGCCAGAGCGGCCGGCGACCGCAGTGACCCTGGCCTTCCTCGCGCTGGCGGTCGGACAGACGGTCGGCGCGATGGCGTTCGGCTTTCTGCTGGAGCGGATCTCGTCGAATGCCGCGGTGCTGTCGTTCGCGGTACTGGCCACGCTCGCCGGCGTGGTGCGCCGGCGACCGGGATAAAAAAACCGCCCGGGGCCAGCCCCGCGGGGCCGGCGCCGGGCGGCGCGTGCATTCACGTCGGGCTGGCGCCCGCCACATCAGTCTTCCTGGAACGCCTCTTCGCGCTTCTTGCGCAGCGACGGCAGCAGCACGACAATCATCGCCGCCGCGGCCAGGCCCAGCATCACGCCCGAGATCGGACGCTCGATGAACACCATCGGGTCGCTGCGCGACAGCAGCAGTGCGCGGCGCAGGTACTCTTCCATCATCGGGCCGATGATGAAGCCGAGCAGCATCGGCGCCGGCTCCAGTTCCAGCTTGGCGCACAGGTAGCCGAGCAGGCCGAAGATTGCCATCAGGTAGACGTCGAAGGTGCTGTTGTTCAGGCTGAACACACCGATCGCGCAGAACAGCAGGATGGCCGGATACAGCATCTGGTACGGGACCATGATCATGCGCACCCAGATGCCGATCAGCGGCAGGTTCAGCACCACCAGGAACAGGTTACCGATCCACATCGAGACGATCAGGCCCCAGAACAGGCCTGGCTGCTCGGTCATCACGGCCGGACCCGGCTGGATGCCCTGGATGATCATCGCGCCGATCATCAGCGCCATCACCGGGTTCGACGGGATGCCGAGGGTCAGCATCGGGATGAACGAGGTCTGGGCGCCGGCGTTGTTCGCCGCTTCCGGCGCCGCGACGCCTTCGATCGCACCCTTGCCGAACTGCGCCGAATTCTTCGAGACCTTCTTCTCCAGCGAGTACGAGGCGAACGAGGCCAGCATGGCGCCGCCGCCCGGCAGGATGCCCAGCACCGAGCCGAGGCCGGTCGCGCGCAGCACCGGGGCGATGATGCGCTTGAAGTCGTCCTTGCTCAGCATCAGGCCCTGCACCTTCTTCATGACGAGGTTGCGGCTTTCGTCGTGCTCCAGGTTGCGGATGATTTCGCCGATGCCGAACATGCCCATCGCCACGATGACGAAGTTGATGCCGTCCGCCAGTTCGGGCAGGTCGAAGGTGTAGCGCGCCGCGCCCGAGTTGACGTCGGTGCCGACCACGCCCAGCAGCAGGCCGAGCAGCACCATGCCGATCGCCTTGAGCAGCGAGCCGCTGGCCAGGACCACCGAGGCGACCAGGCCGAGCACCATCAGCGAGAAGTATTCGGCCGGGCCGAATTCGAGCGCCATGTCGGCCAGCGGCGGCGCGGCCAGGGCCAGCAGGACGGTGGCGACCGAGCCGGCGAAGAACGAGGCGATGGCCGCCGTGGCCAGCGCCTTGCCGGCCTGGCCGTTGCGCGCCATCTGGTAGCCATCCAGGGCTGTCACCACCGAGGATGATTCGCCCGGCAGGTTGACCAGGATCGCGGTGGTCGAGCCGCCGTACTGGGCGCCATAGTAGATACCGGCCAGCATGATCAACGCCGATTCCGGCGGCAGGCCGAAAGTGGCCGGCAGCAGCATGGCGATGGTGGCGACCGGGCCCAGGCCCGGCAGCACGCCGACGGCGGTGCCGACGAACACGCCGATCAGGCAGTAGAGCAGGTTCTGGAGGGTGAGGGCCGTTTCGAGGCCGAGTGCGAGATTGCTGAAGATTTCCATGTAATTATGCTCCACCGAACCAGGGACCAAACATGGGCATCGGCAAGCCGAGCAGCTTGACGAACAGGCCCACCGCGAACAGCGCCGCGCCGATCGCCAGCGCGATCGACTTGGCCAGGTTGAATTTCTGGCCGGCGTAGGAGCTGATCATGATCAGCACCAGGGTCGCGGGGATCAGGCCGGCGTCGCGCACCAGGAAGCCGAACAGCAGCACGGCGACCAGCACCAGGAGCAGCTCGCGCCAGTACAGGCGGCCGATCGGTTCGCCCTGGCGGAAGAAGGAGCGGATCAGCGAAGCGGCGCCGACCAGCGCCAGCAGGCCGCCGAGCACGGAAGGGAAGTAGGCCGGGCCCATGCGTCCGGCCGTGCCCATTTCATAGTCCTGGCCGATGACGATGGCGGATAGGCCAAAGAAGAGAAAAACGATGCCACTCCAAAAATCCTTTGGGTGGCGTATGAATGCTGGCACGTGGTGGTCCCCTTTTCTTGTGATGCAAATGCGGTGTTACAGATGCAGTGGTTCGAAGTATGTTTCAGCTACGGGTGCTACAGGTACAACAAAACGCACCGTCCCGGAAATCCAGCACGGTGCGCGAATTCAGATGCTCATGCTCAGTCGGCGAAAGCGCCGGCCTTCTTGATGATCGGGCCCCACAGGTCGATCTGCTGCTTGAGGTGGGTGCGCAGCGCTTCCGGCGTCGCCTGGTTGGTCGGCACCGGTTCGGTGCCCAGGTCGTTGAAGCGCTTGATCACGTTCGGATCGCGCAGCGAGGCGCGCAGGGCGCTGGCCAGCGCGTCCACGACCGGCTTCGGCGTGCCTTTCGGCGCGTACAGGCCGTGCCAGACGCCGACTTCGAAGTTCGGCAGCGCGCCGGATGCCAGCGTCGGCAGGTTCGGCAGCGACGGCACGACGGTCTTGGTGGTCACGCCATAGGCCTTGATCTTGCCGCTCTTGATCTGGCTGGTGGTGTTGGTGGTCTGGTCGCACATGAAGTCCACCTGGCCGCCCAGCAGGTCGTTCATCGCCGGGCCGGTGCCCTTGTAGGGAACGGTGGTCAGCTCGACGCCCATCGCGGTCTGCAGCAGCATGCCGCACAGGTGCGAAGCCGAACCCAGGCCGGCGTGGGCATAGGTGACCTTGTCCTTGTTGGCCTTGACGTAGGTGATCAGCTCTTTCATGTCCTTGGCCGGGAAGTTGCCGCGGGCGACGACGGTCATCGGCACGTCGGTGATCAGGCCGATCGGCTCGAAGCTGTCGATCGCGTTGTACGGCAGCTTGCGGTACAGGGCGGGCGCGGTCGACTGGCCGATGTGGTGCAGGAACAGGGTATATCCGTCTGGTGCAGCTTTCGCCGCGCGCGCCGCGCCGATGGTGCCGCCGGCGCCGCCGACGTTCTCGATGATGATCTGCTGCTTGAGCGTGTTGCCCATCGACTGGGCGACCAGGCGCGCCACGGTGTCGGTCGGGCCGCCAGCCGCGAACGGCACGATCATGGTGATGGTCTTGTTGGGGTAGTTCTGGGCCTGGGCCAGGCCGCTGCCGAAGGCAGCCAGGCACGCGACAGCGCACAGCATCTTGAGCTTCATGTTTGTCGTCCTCGTTATCTCGTTCTTGGTATGGGATGGCGGCCCGCACCTTTGTGGTGCGTTGCTGCGCTCTAGCGTTGTCTTACGCAGCTAGGGTTGTACCAGTAAACATATTGATATGCAACTACGTGGAACTACGTATGTCGCATGGGTGTGACGAGGGTCGGCAAAAGCGGCATGCTGCAAGACGAAAAGTCGAAAATGAAAACGCCGACGGCGGGCACCGTCGGCGTCTTGAGATCGCCGTGGGAACCGGCTTAAACCGGTGGGGTCACCGGCAGTTCGCGGTCGCCCAGCAGCAGCTTGGCAGGGGTCATCGGTGTGGTGCGCAGGCGCTTGCCGGTCGCGTGGAAGATCGCGTTCGACACCGCCGCCGCCACGCCCACGATGCCGATCTCGCCCACGCCCTTGGCGCCGAGCTGCTTGCTCACGATGCGGTCGTCCTCCTCCACGAAGATCACGTCGATGTCGTGGATGTCTGCGTTCGCCGCCACGTGGTATTCGGCGTAGTTGTGGTTCATGAAGCGCCCGTACTTTTCATCGGTATGGGTCTCCTCATGCAGGGCCTGGCTGATGCCCCACACCACGCCGCCGCTGATCTGGCTGGTCGCGGTCTTGGCGCTGATGATGCGCCCGGCCGCGATCGCGCTCACCACGCGGGTCACGCGCACCATGCCCAGCTTTTCGTTGACGCGCACTTCGCAGAATACGGCCGAGTGCACCGCGCGGGCATACTTGCGCTGCTTGAGCATCTGCGGCGTCATGAAGAATTTCTCTTCCAGGCGCTCCAGCTTGGCGTCGCGCAGCACGGCGGTGAGTTCGACCCGCTGCGCCGGATCCTTCTTCAGGAAGACCGCGCCGTCGCCGAACTCCACGTCGCGCATGCGCGCCTTCGCCAGCGGCGAATCCTGCATCGCCGCCGCCATCTTGAGCAGCTGCTTCTTGAGCTTCTCGCAGGCGCCATGCACGCCCGAGCCGACCGTGGCCATGTGCGACGAGCCGCCTTCGATCGGCGCCATCGGCAGGGTCGAGTCGCCCAGCTGGAAGGTCACCTGTTCCAGCGGCAGGCCAAGCTGTTCGGCGGCGACGATCGACATCGCGGTGTAGGTGCCGGTGCCGATATCGGTCGCCGCGCTGCTCACCACCAGGCGGCCGTCCGCGTGCAGCACGGCGGAGACGCGCGCCACCATCACCAGCGAATCCCAGATGCCGGTGGCCATGCCCCAGCCCACCAGCTCGTCGCCGTCGCGCATGGAACGGGGCTCCATCGGACGCTTGTCCCAGCCGAAGCGCTCGGCGCCCTGGCGGTAGCATTCGCGCAGTTCCTTGGTCGAGAACGGCTTTTCCTCCATCGGCGAGACGTCGGTGTAGTTCTTCAGGCGCAGGGCCAGCGGGTCCATCTTGAGCTCGTACGCCAGCTCGTCCATCGCTACTTCGAGCGCGTGCACGCCATGGGCGGCGCCGGGCGCGCGCATGTCCAGTGGGGTGAAGCGGTCGTGCGCCACCACCTGGTAGCCCAGCTTGACGTCCGGGCAGGCATACAGCTGGCCGGACCAGTTGACGATCACTTCCACATAGTCCTCGAGGCGCGAGGTCTCCTGGATCGCCTCATGCCAGATGGCCTTGAGCGTGCCGTCATGGTCGGCGCCGAGGCGGAGGCGGTGCCAGGTCTCGGGACGATGGCCGAAGCTGAACATCTGCTGGCGCGTGAGCACCACGCGCACCGAGCGCTTCAGCTGCAGCGCGCCCATCACGGCCAGCGGCAGCTGGTATTGCGGACGCAGGCCGGAGCCGAAGGCGCCGCCCACGTAGGGGTTGCGCACCGTGACCTTGTCCTTCGAGATGCCGAAGCCGTGCGAAACGTACCAGCGGCTGTTCTGCGAGCTTTGCGTCTTGTCGTAGATGGTCAGGTGGCCGTCCTCGCCGTAGATCACGGTGGAGGCGAACATCTCCATCGGATTGTGGTGCTCGACGCCGTTGTAGTACTGCGAGTCGATCTTGACCGGGGCATTGGCGAAGGCCTTTTCGCCGTCGCCGGTGTCGCTGGGCGGCGTGAAGCCGGCCTTCATCTTCCTCGGTTCATAGGCTTCATCCAGGCGCTCGAGGTGGTTCGTTTCGTGCTCTTCGACGTCGTAGTGCACCCGCACCAGCTGGGCTGCGTAACGCGCCGCCTCGAAGGTGTCGGCGATCACCAGGGCGACCGGCTGGCCGCTGTAGAAGATCTCGTCCGAGAACAAGGGCCTGAACGGCGAGCCGGCCGGCGCCGTCATGTCCTTCCAGGCGATGTCGAAGGAGCGCATCTTGGGGCGGTTCTCGTGGGTCATCACGGAAATCACGCCATGCGCGGTGAGGGCGTCGACGGTGTCGATGCGGGTGATGCGGCCCTTGGCCACGGTGCTGCTGACCAACACGCCGTAGCACAGGTCGGGGGCGAACACCTCGGCCGCGTACTGGGCCTGGCCGGTGACTTTGGCGCGGCCGTCCACGCGCGAGACGGCCATGCCGCTCTTGACGCGGCCGGTGCCGGCCGGCGCGCTCGGGGCGCGCAGTTCTGGAATCAGGTCGGTCATGCGTTATCTCCCTTTGCTGCCTGGCCGCCGCTGGCGAGGTCGGTGCCCCTGGCGGCGGTAGTCAAGGCCTGGACGATGGCGTTCTTTGCCAGGACCAGCTTGAAGTCGTTGTGGCCGTAGCCGCGCGCACCTTGCAGAATGATGTCGGCCACGGCGGCGAAGGCTTCCTCGCCGGCCGGCTTGCCCACCAGTTGCTCCTCGGCGGCTTCGACTCGCCACGGCTTGTGGGCGACGCCGCCCAGCGCGATGCGCGCCGCCTTGATCGCGCCGCCGGCGTCGAGGTCGAGGGCGGCCGCGACCGACACGAGAGCGAAGGCATAGGACAGGCGGTCGCGCACCTTGATGTAGGCGCTGTGGGCGATGAAGCGGTCGGCCTGCGGCACGGTGATGTGGGTGATCAGTTCACCCGGCTGCAGCGTGTTGTCGATCTCGGGACGGTCTTCCGGCAGGCGGTGGAAGTCGGCAAACGGGATCTGCCGCTTGCCGCTGCCGGACTGCACGTGCACGGTCGCGTCCAGCGCGCGCAGGGCCACGCACATATCGGATGGGTGGGTCGCAATGCAGGCGTCGCTCGTGCCGAGAATCGCGTGCTGGCGGTTGACGCCATCCTTTGCAGGGCAGCCGGTGCCGGGCTCGCGCTTGTTGCAGGCGGTGCCGACGTCATAGAAGTAGACGCAGCGGGTGCGCTGCATCAGGTTGCCGCCATTGCTCGCCATATTGCGCAACTGGGGCGAGGCGCCGGCCAGGATCGCGCTCGACAGCAGCGGGAATTTCTGTCGCACGAGCGGGTTGTAGGCCGTGTCGGCGTTGCGGGCGAGGGCGCCCAGCAGCAGGCCGCCGTCTTCCTGAAGTGCTACCTGATCCAGGTCGAGGCCGTTGATGTCGACCAGCTGCGAAGGACGCATCACGCCTTCCTTCATCAGGTCGAGCAGGTTGGTGCCGCCTGCGATCGGGCGCGCTTCGCCGGAGGCCAGGGCCGCCAGCACGCCGTCGAGGTCCTTCGATTGGGTGAAGGTGAATGGATTCATGCGAGCACCGCCCCGGTCGTGAACGCGGGCTTGTCGCCGTTATCGTTCTTGCGCAGGTCCATGACCTGGATCACGGCGTCCGCGATCTGCGGATAGGCGCCGCAGCGGCAGATATTGCCGCTCATGAGTTCGCGCACGTCGTCGCGCGAGGTGGCCTGGCCCTCGTTCATCAGGCCCACGGCCGAACACAGCTGTCCGGGGGTACAGTAACCGCACTGGAAGGCGTCGCACTCGATGAAGGCTTGCTGGATCGGATGCAGGTCCTCGCCCTGGGCCAGGCCTTCGACCGTGGTGATCTCCTTGCCGTCTTGCATGACCGCCAGCGTCAGGCAGGAGTTGATGCGCTTGCCGTCCACCAGTACCGTGCATGCGCCGCATTGGCCCTGGTCGCAGCCCTTCTTGGTGCCGGTCATGCCTGCGCGCTCGCGCAACAGGTCAAGCAAGGTCACCCAGGACTCGACATTGAATTCACGGTCCTGCCCGTTGATATGCAGGCGGACCGGATGCTTCTGGTGAAGTTCCATGGTCATTCCCCTCTATGAGAAGCCATGACCTTACCTGTGTAGCATGGGCGCCACGGTTAGGTGACGCACCTACTTCATGAGCTTACTTGTCTTTTTGCTCAGGGGCCGCGGAATACCACCGTTTTATTGCCGTCGACAAAGACGCGGCGCTCGATGTGGAACTTGACGGCCGTCGCCAGCGCCAGGCATTCGTTGTCGCGGCCGACGCGGGTCAGCTGGTCGACCCGGTAGTTGTGGTCGACCCGGGTCAGCACCTGCTCGATGATCGGACCCTCGTCGAGATCGGGCGTGGCATAGTGGGCCGTCGCGCCGATCAGCTTGACACCGCGGTCGAAGGCTTGCTGGTAGGGTTTGGCGCCCTTGAAGCCGGGCAGGAAGGAGTGGTGGATATTGATGCACTTGCCGGCCAGGCGCCGCGCCAGTTCATCGGACAGGATCTGCATATAGCGCGCCAGGATCACCAGTTCGGAACCGGTCTCCTCGAAAATCTCGAACAGGCGCGCCTCTTGCTGCGCCTTGTTGTCCTTGTCGACCGGCAGGAACACGAAGCGGATGCCTTCGCGCTCGACCATCGGGCGCAGGTCGAGGTGGTTCGACACCACCGCCGTAATCTGCATATTCAGTTCGCCATTGCGGCGGCGGTACAGCAGGTCGTCCAGGCAATGGTCGGTCTTGGAGACCATGATCACAGTGCGCACCGGGTCGAGCGGATCGAACATCTTCCACTGCATGTCGAGGCCGCCGGCAACCAGGTCGGAGAATTCGTCGCGGATGCGTTCGATCGGCGGCGAATTCTCTTGTTGGCGAAACACGGCGCGCATGAAGAAGCGCGCGGTCGAGTCGTCGTCGAACTGCTCCAGCGCGCAGATATAGCAGTCGCGCTCGGCGAGGAAGGTCGCGACGGCGGCGACGATGCCGGTGCCGGCCGGGCAGCTGGCGTTGAGGATGTATTCGATGCGGCCGGCGGGCGCCGGGGCGATGCTGCTCATGAGTGATTCCTGTCGGTTAGGGGCTGGATGCAATGTGCCGTCAGTCACGCGACACCGGCCAGGTGGGCCGGCGGCAGCTCTGGATTCCGGCGCCGCCCGGTCGGCGGCGCCCGTGAGGCGATGTTGTCAGAATATATAGAATGAGGGATGAGGACGGCGCCGTCAAGCGTGCACATCAGTCGTGCTACCATGCGCGCTTTTTTCCAGGCCCGCCAACCCGATGCCGACGCCACTGACCATCCGCCCGCTGCTGCCCACCGATCTTGCTGCCGTGCTGCGCGTGCAGGCGGCCTGCTATCCGCCTGCGATGCAGGAAGCGGCCGCGGTGGTGAATGCGCGGCTGGCTGCGGCCGCCGCCACCTGCCTGGCCGCGAGCGACGCCGATGGCGTGTGCGGCTACCTGTTCGCCTATCCGTCGCGCCTGGGGCGGGTGACCGACCTGGGTTCGACCTTCGAGCTCGCGCCGGACGCCGACACCCTGTACCTGCACGACCTGGCGGTCGACCCGCGGGCGCTCGGACGCGGGCTGGCGCGCGCGCTGGTGGAACATCTGCTGGACCTCGGTCGTGGCCTGGGACTGACCCATGCTGCACTGGTCTCGGTGCAGGACAGCACGCGCTTCTGGAACGGCTTCGGCTTCGCGGCGCGGGCGACGAATGACGCGGGCCTGCTGACGTATCCGCCGGGCGCGACCTACATGACGCGCATGCTGGCCTTAAAGAGCTAGCCTGAATGAGCTGGCCTGAACTACTCGACGCGGCGCACCTTGGCCGAGGCGTTGGTGCCGTCCACGCGCAAGAAGATGGTGCCGAACATATTACGTTCGATCCTGACCTTGGGGTCGGTCTGCGGCGCCAGGACCACGTCGCTGCCGTCGACGATGCGCCACACCTGGCCGTTGGCCAGGCGGATCCGCGAACCCGGGCCCCAGCCTTCGAACTTGCCGACGATCGTGCTCTGCACCGACTTCGGCTGCGACTCACGCTGTTTCACCGCTTCCAGGCCGAAGTTTTCTTCGGCGGTGGCTGCGGGCGCCGCCGCCACCGGCACACTTGCAGCAACTCCTGCAGCTGCGGCAGCCGGTTTGGCCGCGCCCACGGGAATCGCGTCATAGCAGGCCACGCGCGCCGCGACGTCGGTCACGGTGCGGCATTTCAGGATCGCGGCGTCGTTGGCGAGCGCGGAACCGGAGGCGAGGAGCAGTACGGCGAGAGGCAGGGCTTTCATCGGAATCCTAGGTAGTAGTGGAAGCTTGCCCCTGGCAGGGGCGGCTACGATTATAGGGGAAGCCGATGCCGGAGTGGAAATCGTGGGCGCGCCGGCAGCCGTCCGCCGGACGTCCTATACTCCAGGACGGCGCCAGGCACTCCAGACCGTGACGCCTCTGACCCAGGACAATCATGAACCAGCAAGTGACTATCATCGCCACCCTGTACGCCAAAGCGGGCCAGGAGGACGCGCTCGCGGCGCGCATGCAAGAGATGACGATCGAAACCCGCAAGGAAGCCGGCTGCATCCTGTACGAGCTGCAGCGCTCGAACGAAGACCCGCGCGAATTCATCATGGTGGAATACTGGCGCGACGCCGAGGCAGTGGCGCTGCACGACGCCAGCGCGCACATGGCGGCCCTGGTGGCCGACCTGCCGGCGCTGGTCGAGCGTCCGGTGGCGGTGCGCAAGTACACTCCCGCTAGCTGAGCGCGGGCCCGCCTCAGGCGGCCCGGCCGAACAGCCCGATCTGCAGGCCGCGCGCCATGCCGCGCGCCGCGTCGAGCAGGGCGGCGGCGTCAAGAGGTGCGAACAGCGTGCCGGCCGTTTCCTCGAACAGGGCCAGCCAGCGCGCGAAGTGCTCGGGCGTGAGCTGGGGCATGGCCTGGTGCTTGCCGAAGACGTTGCCGCGAAACTCGCGCGTCTTCAGCATCGCGGTGCTCCAGAACGCCACCATGCGCTCCTGGTGGTGGTCCCACTCCCCATCGGCGATCACGCCGGCGAACACGGGGCCGAGCAGCGGATCGCGCCTGACCCGGTCGTAGAAGGCGTCGACCAGTACGACCAGGGACGGTCGATCCAGGGGCAGGGGGAAGGCGTCGCGGGCGCTCATCTCGGTTACCACGGCGTCAACCCGGCTTGCCGTCGAGGCGCGGACTGGCCAGCCACGGGCCATAGCGCAGCAGATAGATGACGAAGGCCAGCGACCAGAGCGCCGCCGACAGCGCCAGCGTGTGGCCGCGCCCCGGACCGTCGAACAGGTTGGCCGCCAGGCGCGCGGCGACCGCCAGCGGCAGCAGCGCGAACATCGCCACTTCGGGACGCTCGGCCTGGAGCGTGCGGCCGGTATGGCCACGCGCGGTGCGGGTGATCATGGCGCCGATCATGCCCGTCATGGCGCCGGCCGCCAGCAGGTGCAGGGCGGCGCTGCCCGAGACCAGGCCGATGCCGGCCTGGCCCAGGGCCAGCAGGCCGGCCACCAGCATCGCATACGACAGGTGGAACGACCATAACAGCGGCGTGCGCAAGGTCGACAGCGGATCCCACAGGATGAAGCGCGCACCGTTCAGCGCCGACGCCGCGACGCCCGCCGCCAGGATCGCCCAGCCCGGCGCCGCGGTCAGCCAGCACAGGGCCAGCACGGCGATCGAGACGATGCTGGCCAGGTCGAGGCGCGGCAGGTTGCGCGCGCGGCTGCCTGGCGCGCCGTTGCGGGTGAACATGGGGCCGACCCGGCCGCCGATTACCGCCACCAGCAGCACCACCAACAGGATCGCGCCATGCACCGGCGCCAGCGGCGAGACCGCCACCAGGCCGTGCATCGCCAGGTGGAACATCAGGTTGCATATGCCCAGCAGGGCGATCACGCCGCAGATCGGCAGGTTGCGGCGGTTGTTGGCGCGCAGCAGCAGGCGCAGGGTCACGCCCGCCACCGCGAACAGGAAGGCCACGTCGACCACGGCATACAGCAGCGGGGGCGCGCCGAGGGCGGCGCACCTTCCTGCGATCCACAGCAGCACCAGCGCCTGCAGGCTGCGGCCGCGCGGCGTCGGCAGGCCGGTCCAGTTCTGCACCGCTGTCAGCAGGAAGCCCGCGACCACCGCGACCGCGAAGCCGAACACCATCTCGTGCATGTGCCACAGCAGGTTCACCGGCCCCTGGGGCAACAGGCCCAGGTAGGCCAGCAGCCAGGCCGGCACCGCCGCCGCGGCGAAGGCGGCGGCCAGCAGGTAGAACGGACGAAAGCCCAGGCGCCACAGCGGGGCGTCGCCGGACGCCAGGCCCGGTCGGCGGTCGCGGGGAAGATCGTTGGCGGGGTTGGCGCGCATGCGGACCTCCTGTTTAAGATGTATTCACGATACATCAAAAACCGGCCCGGCGGGACCATCTTTCGACCTAGGCCGAACGGATGAGTTGTCGAGAAATTTAACACTCACCGCAGGCGTATTTACAATCTGCGAGAAATCTTTCGTG
Organism: Massilia sp. UBA2604; assembly: GCA_002339265.1. Taxonomy (GTDB): domain Bacteria; phylum Pseudomonadota; class Gammaproteobacteria; order Burkholderiales; family Burkholderiaceae_D; genus Telluria. The sequence continues at coordinate 19,664 of DDKG01000331.1, forward strand.
AAATCAAGGACTTGCCCTTAATGGGTAATACAGGCCCGGTTCTTGCTCATCCATGGTGAGTAACCATGAGGAGTGTGTCGATGTTGCGTATTACCCCGTTGTTGTTCGCGGCCGTACTGGTGGCCCAGCCGGCGCAGGCCGCCGTGACGTATTCTTGGCAGCAAGTCGCGTCATCCGATTCGATGCCGCCAGGGCTGAACCTGGAGCTGGTGTTTTCCGATGCAGCGGTCGCCAAGGGCAGCCTGGAGCTTGATTTCATGAATCTGTGCGACCTGGGCGAGCCGTGCCTGGATCAGCAGGACAGCCTGCTGTCGCTGCGCTACTGGTACGAAGAGCCATTTTCGGGAGACTACCGGCACAACTACATCGACTACGGCTACCGCCAATTGCCGCAAAAATACTATGACAAGATCCGGCTGAACGTGAGCTTCCTGCCCGGCGGCCTGCTGAGCGGGGACATCTTCGCCACCGACGGCCATTCTCACTTCGAGATGGAAAGCAGCGGCACCCTGTTTACGGTCCTGAACGCGCACAGCGACGAGCCGTTCGGCTGCGCTTACGACCGGCCGGCCTGTACCGGCTCCACCGGCCTGCTGGCAAGCGAGCCGAACCGGGGCGAGGTGCCGGAGCCGTCCAGCGTGATGCTCGCCGGCCTGGGCCTGGGCGCGGCCTGGCTCGCACGCCGCCGCAAGCGCCTGGAGCGCTGATTCGGGCAGATTGGGTCAGGCCGGCGGCGCCAGCAGCGCCGCGGTGTCGGCCGCGCCCATGCGCTGCGCCGCATCGTGGGCGCTGACGCCGTCGGCATCGCGCCGTGACGGATCGGCCCCGCGTTCGATCAGCAGGCGCGCGATGTCGACCCGGTTGAACATGGCGGCGAACATCAGCGCCGTCTTGCCGGACGGCCCTGCATGGTCGGCGATGGCGCCGTGGTCCAGCAGCAGCCTGGTTACCGCCAGGTCGCCCTTGAAGGCGGCGCCGTGCAGGGGCGTCTGGGATGCAACGTTCATCAGCTGCGGATCGGCGCCGTGCTCCAGCAGCACGCGCGCAGCCTCGTGGTGACCGTGGTAGCAGGCCAGCATCAGGAGGCTGTCGCCGCGCTCGTTGCGCAGATTGGGCGGCAGGCCCTGGGCCAGCAGGGCGCCCAGCGGCTCGGCTTCGCCGGCGCGGGCGTGCTGGAACACCTTGCGCACCCATTCGAGGGTGGCTTCATCGAGTTCCGCCGGCGCGGCCGGCGGGGTGGCGTCATTTGCTTGCATTCTGGTCCCTGGTATGTCATTCATACTTGATTAAAGCATATCCAGGTCGACCACGCAGGCGCACATCTCGCGAACGTCAGGCTTGCTGGCGGCCGGCCGTATGCTCGGCCGCTTCCCACAACCAGGCCGGCAGGGCCAGCGCCGGCAGCAGCATGCCGGTCACCAGCGCCGCATGCCAGCCGTATTCGGCATAGACCCAGCCGCCGAGGGCCGAGCCGAGCGCGCCGCCGGCGAAGAACAGCGCGAAGTACAGGCCGTTCAGGCGGCTGCGGATCTCGGCGCCGAGGGCGAACAGCGCGCGCTGGCCCAGCACCAGGTTGGCGGCGACGGCGGCGTCGAGCACGATGGCGGCCACGGCCAGTACGCCGAGCGCCAGCGGCTTCGAATGCGGCGCAAACAAAGGCAGCATGAAGCTCAGCGCGCCGACCGCCAACGCGATCGCCGTGGCTCCCAGCGTATGTCCGCCGTCAGCCAGGCGGCCGGCGATCGGCGAGGCCACCGCGCCGGCCATGCCGACCAGGGCGAACAGCGCGATCCCGTTCTGGCTCAGGCCGAAGTCCGGGCCGGACAGCGCTTGCGGGACCACGGTCCAGAACAGGCTGAAGGCGCCGAACAGGCCGGCGTGGTACAGCGCGCGGCGGCGCAGCACCGGCGTATTGGCCAGCACCGGCCACAGCGAGGCGATCAGGGCGCCGTAGCGCTGGGCGGCGGCGGGACGGCGCTGCGGCAGCTTGAAGTGCAGCACCACGGCCAGCAGCAGCACCAGCGCCGCGGCGATGCCGAACACCGCCTGCCAGCCGCCAAAGCCGGCCAGCAGGCTTGCTACCGGCCGCGCCACCATGATCCCCAGCAGCAGGCCGCTGACCACCTTGCCCACGGTCTGGCCGCGCGTCGCTTCCGGCGCCAGGTGGGCGGCGAACGGCACCAGCACCTGGGCCACCACGGCGCCCAGTCCGATAGCCAGCGCGGCCAGCAGGAACTGCCAGGCGGCGTTGGCGCTCGCCGCCATGGCCAGGGCGGCGCCGGTGGCGACCAGGCCGCTGACGATCAGGCGCCGGTTCTCGAGCAGGTCGCCCAGGGGGACGATGAACAGCAGGCCGAGACAGTAGCCGACCTGGGTGAGGGTGACCACCAGGCCGGCGGCGCCAGGGGGCATGCCGAGGGCGGCGCCGATCGGGCCGACCAGCGGCTGGGCGTAATACAGGTTGGCGACGATGATGCCGGCGGCGGCGGCCAGCAGCATCGTCATGCCGTTCGATATCTGTTGTTGGGTGCCTGTTTTCATGGCGGGTTCCTCGATGGGTTTTGAACGGTTCCATTCTAGGCAGACGTGAGGCAAAGATAATTAGTGC
>DDKG01000329.1 GCA_002339265.1 Massilia sp. UBA2604
AGCGCATTGGTGATCACGTTCACCGATTGCAGCTTCAGGCCGCGGATCTGCTTGGCGATTTCGGCGGTCGTCGTGCCCGAGTCGAGCACGATGGTCTGCCCTTCCCCGATCAGCTTGACCGCTTCTTCCGCGATGCGGACCTTCTCGGCGCGGTGCAGCGACTGCTTGACGCCGATCGGCAAGTCCTCGTCGGCGCGCTGGGCCAGGGCCCCGCCGCGGGTGCGCACCACCGCGCCAATCTCGGCCAGCACGTTCAGGTCGGCCCGCACCGTCACCAGCGAGATGCCGAACATCTCCGACAGCTCGGCCACCGTCACCCGCCCGCGCTCGGCCACCATCTCGCGGATCTTGCGGCGCCGTTCCGCCACCAGCAGATCCTGGTCCGCCGGCCTCTCTTCGATATCGTTCGAAACTTTCGTTTCTGTTTTTTTTGCTTGCTTCATTCCCGATCCTTCTACGCCGATTCGCCGACGCAGTTCCGTGTGGATAGACTATTGACGGCTCGATGATACAGGATCGAATTGCAAGAAACGAAAGTCCAGACTATTTTTTATGCCCCTTCTCACTTACGTAGGAAGCGTGATCACGCCTCCCAGGCGCCCTTGAATACGCGCTCGGCGTTCAGGCGAAACAGCTTGTCGGCCACCGCCTTCGGCAGCGCCAGGCCGCGCACGACGCCGTCCAGGTCCGGCGTCGTGGTCTCGTCATCGGTATTGAAATAGCGCCAGTCGCGTCGCCATACGCCATCCAGGTCGGCCACGAAATCGGCCTGGCTCTGCCCGTCCGACTGGGCCAGGTCGGAGCCGTACATCAGGCGGTCTTGGTAGGTAATGAAGAACTGGCGTACCCGTTCGCGGTCGCGCTGCGACTGGTACTGGATCTGGCCGATGCGCGCCGCGATGTCCACGCTGACGGTCGGATTACGGTCCAGGAAGCGCGCCAGCTCGTCCACGCTCCACTCCAGCGAGGCCATGTGCACGCCGACGAAGCGCATGCGCGGATGGCTGGCCAGCAGGCGGTCGCGCGCGCCCATCTGGTCTTCGTAGCTCGGCATCTTCGGCTGCAGGTACATGTGGTACTGCGGGTGGTTCTTGAAGTATTCGCGGTCGTTCTTGGTCGTCATCTTGTCCAGCGGCAGCCAGCAGTTGTGCGGCTCGCCCTGGTGCCCGACCAGCAGCACGTCGCGCTGCTCGAAGGCGTCGAACAGCGGCTTGATGCGGACGTCGTCCACCATCACCAGCTTGCCCTGCGCGTCGCGCTCCGACATGCCGATGTTCTTCCACACCTTCACGCCCACCGCGCCGTCCTGCAGCGCCGCATCCAGCCGGTGCAGGGTGGCCGGGATCCAGGCCGGCTGCAGCAGGTTATCGGCGCTGAAGCTGGCGATCCAGCCGACGGTGGCCGGATGCTCGTGATGCAGTTTGCTGGCCACGCGCTGCTGCTGTTCCAACGCCGGGAACACCGGATAGTCGACATTGATCGTCAGCGCGCGGAAATTGGCCTTGCGCGCCAGTTCCAGGAACGGGCCCTGCTCGAGGCCGTGCAGGTGCAGGTGGGCGTCGATCTTGGGCACGCTCTCGTAGTCGCGCATGGTGTAGCTGTCGGCGGCCAGCGCGCCGGGTGGCGACGCCAGCACGGCCAACGTGGAAAGGAGGAAGGTAGGGAGAAGGCGGATGCGCATGGCGTTTTCCTGTCTGGTCAAGATTGGGCGGCGAGGCGGTCCAGCGCGGCCTCGCCCAATGGCTGGCCGGCGCTGCGGGCGGCGTACAAGGCGGCGCCGAGCACCGGCGCCAGGCGCGGCGCCTGGACGCGATAGGGCCGGGTGCTGGCCGCCAGCGCGCGCTCGAATGGCGCGAGCAGCAGGCTGCCGTCGCCGAACAGCCCGCCCGTGTACGAGACCGGCAACGCCAGGTCGGGGGCGACGTCGAGCCGGTCGCGCACCGCGTCGACCAGCGCGGCCAGTTCGCGCGCCGCGTCGGTGAAGATGGCCCGCGCCTGTTCGTCGCCCTGGGCCGACGCCTCGGACACCAGGCGCGCCAGCTGGGCGATGCGGCTGCGGTCGCCGCCAAGCTCGCCGTACACCACGGCGCACAGGTCGAGGTCGTCGTCCAGCGCCAGCCGCTCGCGCATCAGGCCGTGCAAGGCGCCCTTCGGCGCGCGACCGTCGCTCATGCGCGAGAACAGGGTCAGGCCGGCGCGCGCGATCCAGTGCGCAGAGCCCTCGTCGCCGAACAGCTCGCCCCAGCCGCCGGCGCGCGCCTGGCGGCCGGCGACTTCGCCATACGCCATCGAGCCGGTGCCGGCGATCACGCTGATGCCGTCGGTGCAGGCCAGCGAACCGGCCCAGCTGCACACCATGTCGTTGCCGCACAGGGTGCGCTCCGGGCCGAGGATGGCGCCCGCCACCGCATCGAGCTCGCGCTGGGCCGCGCGGTCTTCGCCGTAGGCCGGCAGGCCGAAGAAGGCGAACCTGACCGCGCCGCCATCGACGCCGGCGCCGGACAGCAGCGCCTGCACGCCGCGCTGCAGGGTCGCCGCCACGGCGGGCATGCCGGCGTCGACGTGGTAGGTGGGACCATCTTCATGGCGCGCCAGCACGCTGCCGTGCGCGTCGATCAGCGCGAACGCGGTCTTGGTGCCGCCGCCGTCAACCCCGAGGAACATGGGCGGCCTCGTGATCGACAGGAGAAGCGAAGGGATAGATGGTCACGCCGCGCACCACCCGGTTGACGGTGCCGGACATGCTCGGCGTATCCGGACGCACGCCCATCGACAGCGAGCGCAGGAAAGCGAAGCCCTGGCAGAACACGATGTAGGGCAACGCCAGCTCCAGGTCTTGCGCAGCGTCGGCGCCGGTGAACACGAAGGCATCGTCGCCGAGCGCGGCATCCGCCTGGGCGGAGAGGGCCAGCACGCGGCCGGCGCGGCGGTCGCCGCGCAGTTCGCGCAGCAGGTCGAGGTCGTAGCGGCGCGTCTGCGGATCGTTCGACAGCAGCACCACCACCAGGGTCTGGTCGTCGACGATGGTCTTGGGACCGTGACGGAAGCCCAGCGGCGAATCGTGGATCGCCACCACCTGGCCGTCGGTCAGCTCCAGCAGTTTCAATGCAGCTTCGCGCGCCAGGGCGCGCAGCTCGTTGCTGCCCAGGTAGACCACGCGCTTGAAGCCCTGCTCGACCAGCTGCGTCAGCAGCGGCAGCGCGCGCTCGACCACCTGCGTCGCCGGCGCCACGCGTGCGGCGACGCCAGGCGCGAGCACCCGGAACGCCAGCGCCGCCGCCAGCAGCATCGAGGTGAAGCTGGTCGTCATCGCGAAGCCGCGGTCGTGGGTGGCGTCGGGCAGCAGGATTGCCAGCGCATTGGCGCGGTCCTGGGTCATGCGGTACAGCTGGCCCTCTTCATTGCAGGTGATCACCAGGTGGTAGACGTCGTCCACCAGCTGGTCGGCCAACTCCACCGCCGCCACGCTTTCCGGGCTGCTGCCGGAACGGCCGAACGACACCACCAGGGTCGGCACGCCGCTCTGCAAATAACGGTCCGGGCCCGACACCAGGTCGGTGGTCGGCACCGGCTCGGCGCGCCAGCCCTGGCGCAGCAGGCCGGGCGCGAGGCATTCGCCGATGAAGGCCGAGGTGCCGGCGCCGGCCATCACGATGCGCAGTTCCGGGCGCGCCAGCAGCGGCGCCAGGAAGGCGTCGATCTGTGCGCGCTGCGCGGTGACCAGCGCATCGATCTGCGGCCACACGGCCGGCTGCTGCATGATCTCGCGCGCCGTCACGCCGCCGCCCAGCGCATCGAGGCGGGCCACATCCTGTCCGAATATCTTGCCACCGTCTTGCACGGCATCCTGTACTGCTTGCA
>DDKG01000328.1 GCA_002339265.1 Massilia sp. UBA2604
GCGCGAACGCCTGTACAAGATTCCCGGCATCCGCCACAGCAAGTCGAGCTTCGTGCTGCGCACGCTGAAGAAGGTCGATACGCCTCTGATCAACTAGCGGCGCAGATCCATGCCCAGCTTGAGCGACGCCGCAATATTGCGCGCGGTGCACTGCAGGTTGAACTGCGCTCCGGCCAGCACCTCGGCCACGGTCCCCGCCTTCATGACGGTGCTGAACGTGGCCGCGATGCCGTGCGCGTGCACCGCGCTGGCGTCGTCCGCCAGGCAGCCGCCGATGGCGATCACCGGCTTGCCGTGGCGCTGGGCCACGCGCGCCACGCCGATCGGCGTCTTTCCGTTGACGGTCTGGCTGTCGATCCGGCCTTCGCCGGTGACGACCAGGTCGGCGTCGCGCACCGTCTCGTCGAGCCCGACGGCGTCGGCCACGATCTCGCTGCCGGGACGCAGGCGCCCCTTCAGGAATACCAGCATCGCGGCGGCGATGCCGCCGCCGGCGCCGGCGCCCGGCACGTCGGCCACGTCCTGGCCCAGGTCGCGCGCGATGATGTCCGCGTAGTGGCGCAGGTTGGCGTCGAGCTGCTCGACCATCGCCGGCGTGGCGCCCTTCTGCGGTCCGAAGATCGCCGACGCGCCTTTTGGTCCCACCAGCGGATTGCTGACGTCGCAGGCCACTTCGAACACGCAATCCTGGATGCGCGGATCGAGTCCGGCGACGTCGATGCGCGCAAGCAGAGCCAGCGCGCCGCCGCCCGGCGCCAGCTGCGCGTCCTGCGCATCGAGCAGTTGGACGCCGAGCGCCTGCAGCATGCCGGCGCCGCCGTCGTTGGTGGCGCTGCCGCCCACGCCGAGGATGAAGCGGCGCGCGCCGGCATCCAGCGCGGCGCGGATCAGGTCACCGGTGCCGCGGCTGGTGGCCACCAGCGGATCGCGTTCGTCGGGGTCCACCAGTTCGAGGCCGCTGGCGGCGGCCATCTCGATCACGGCGGTCGACTCGTCTCCCGTCAATCCATAGAAGGCCTCGACCGGGCGCCCCAGCGGGCCGGTCGCCTGCAAGGTCACTTGCCGGCCGCCGGTGGCGGCGACCATGGCCTCGACCGTGCCTTCGCCGCCGTCGGCCACCGGCACCTTGACGACAACCGCGTCGGGGAAGATCTCGCGAAAGCCGGCTTCGATGGCGCTGGCCGCTTCCAGCGCCGACAGGCTTTCCTTGAACGAATCGGGGGCGATGACGATTTTCATGGACCTCTCCTTTAGCGATTGACCAGGCGCGCCGGCACGACCAGCACCAGCATGGCGCCGATGAACAGGACGGTCGACAGGATGTACAGCGCAACGTCGGTGCTGCCGGTGGCGTCCTTGATCCAGCCCACCAGGAAGGGGCTGACGAAGCCGGCCACCTGCCCCATCGAATTGATCAGGGCCAGGCCGCCGGCCGCCGCCGCGCTGCCCAGGAAGGCGGCCGGCAAAGGCCAGAACATCGGCAGGCCGGTCAGCGCGCCCATCGTGGCCAGGCTCAGGCCCACCAGCACGATCACCGCGTTGTCGGAGAAGTTGGCCGCCATCAGCAGACCCACCAGCGACGTCAAGAGCGGCGCTGACAGGTGCCAGCGGCGCTCGCGCCGGCGGTCGGCCGAGCGGCCCACCAGCACCATGAACACGCCGGCGAACAGGTAGGGAATGGCGCTCAGCCAGCCGACCGTGGTCGCGTTCTCGAAGCCCAGCGACTTGATGATCGACGGCAGCCAGAAGTTGATCGCGTAGACGCCCATCTGGATGCTGAAGTAGATGAAGCCCAGCATCCACACATGCCAGTCGCGCAGCACGGCGCCGAAGGAGTGGACTGCGTGCACGCCCTTCGCGCGTTGCTGCTCGTCCTGGTCCAGCGCATCCTGCATCGCGCTCTTCTCGGCATCGGTCAGCCAGCCGGCCTGCCTGATGCCGTCGTTCAGGTAGAAGAACACGGCCACGCCCAGCAGCACGGTGGGCAGGCCTTGCAGCAGGAACAGCCACTGCCAGCCATCCATGCCGCCCTGGCCGTGGGCGAAGTGGCTCAGCATCCAGCCCGACAGCGGACCGCCGATCAGCCCCGAGACCGGGATCGCCGACATGAACAGCGCCATCACCTGGCCGCGCTTGTGCGAGGGGAACCACTTGGTGAAGTACAGGACCATGCCGGGGAAGAAGCCGGCTTCGGCCACGCCGGTGAAGAAGCGCAGCACATAGAATTCCATCGGCGTGGTCACGAACAGCATGCAGGCCGACAGCGCTCCCCAGGCCATCATCATGATGGCGATCCAGCGCCGCGCGCCGAGCCGGTGCAGGATCAGGTTGCTCGGCACCCCGAAGGTCACGTAGCCGATGAAGAAGATGCCGGCGCCCAGGCCGTACACCGTTTCGCTGAGCTGCAGGGCGTCGAGCATCTCGAGCTTGGCGAAGCCGACGTTGACCCGGTCCAGGTAGTTGAACAGGTAGCAGACGAAAATGAAGGGGATCAGGCGCCAGGTGGCCTTGCGGTAGGCGCCGTCCAACAGGGCCGCGCCGGCGCCGTCCTGGGCGCCGGAAGTGCTTGCGGTGGTGCTCATGCTGTCTCCGAATTTCTAATTGGGTGGTCTGCAAGATTATCGGCCAAACAAGGGACATCGGGCGTCGGCGACACGCACAAGATGGAGCGCGAGATAGCCGGCATTTTTCGTGCAATCTCACAATTTGCACAATCACGCATCAGATTTCTCCACCTCGGCGCGGCCAATTTTGTGCATAATCACAAGGACTACACCACCATCCACGCTCGCACATGCACATCCTCGACACCCGGCTCGCCCAGGAAATCGTCACCCGCACCATGCGGATCATCCCGTTCAACGTCAATGTGATGGATGCCGGCGGCGTGATCCTCGCCAGCGGCAATCCGGAACGGGTCGGCGAGCTGCATGCCGGCGCCCTGCTCGCGCTGGCCAAGAAGCTGACCGTGGAAATCGACGCGGCGGCCGCGCGCAAGCTGCATGGCGCGCAGCCAGGCACCAACCTGCCCCTCTCGGTGGGTGGCCAGCTGTGCGGCGCGGTGGGCCTCTCCGGCGCGCCCGACGACGTGCGCCAGTTCGGCGAACTGGTGCGCCTGACGGCCGAGATGATCCTGGAACAGGCCGCGCTGGCGAACGAGTTGCAGGACAACTCGCGCTACCGCGAAGCCTTCGTGCTGAACCTGATCCGCCATGACGGCGCGCAGCGCCCCGAACTCGAAGGCTGGGCGCGGCGCCTGGGCCTGGACCCCGAGCGCATGCAGCTGGTGTTCCTGCTCGAGCTGCAGCCGCATGCCGAGGCAGCCGCGGACGCCGGCGGCGCCCTGCACGATATCCAGCGCCTGCAGATGCGATTGCTGGCGCGGCGCGAGGATGCGCTGACCGCCACCGTCGGCCCGTCCGAGATGGTGCTGCTCGATTCCTGGGACCCGGCGCGCAAGGGCTTCGAGACCACGCCGCAGCGGCGCCTGGACCTGCTGGCCCAGCTGGTGCGCGAGGAATGCGAGCTGCCGTTCACGCTGGCGATGGGCATCGCCCTGCCCGGCCTGGACGGCGCCGCCGTTTCTTACCAGAGCGCGCGCAGCGCCAGCCGCCTGGGGCGCCTGCGCATGCCGCAGCAGCAGGTGTTCAGCTATTACGACCTGGCCTTGCCGGTGCTGCTGTCGGGACTGGACAGCGGCTGGCAGGCGCACCAGCTGCGCATGCCGATCGCGCGCCTGGCGGGCGACAAGAGCCGCGCCATGCTGCGCGCCACGCTCGACACCTGGCTCGCGCAGGACGAGAACTCGGCCGCCACCGCGGCCAGTCTCGGCATCCACCGCAACACGCTCGACTACCGCCTGCGCCGCATCGGCGAGCTGACCGGGCTGGATCTGGGACGCAGCGAGGACAAGCTGCTGCTGTACGTGTCGGCGCTGCTCAGCCCTGCCTGACCGCCTGCCCCTTTAACGGTTCACCAGCCGCGCCGGCACCACCAGCACCAGCAAGGCGCCGACCAGCATCACGCTCGACAGGATGTACAGCGCGACGTCGGTGCTGCCGGTGAGGTCCTTTATCCAGCCGACCAGGAACGGGCTGGCGAAGCCGGCCACCTGCCCCATCGAGTTGATCAGGGCGATGCCGCCGGCCGCCGCCGCGCTGCTCAGGAAAGCGGCAGGCAGGGGCCAGAACATCGGCAGGCCGGCCAGCGCGCCCATCGTCGCCATGCACAGGCCGATCATGGCGATGAGGGCATTGTCCGAGAAGTGGGCGGCCATCGCCAGGCCCGCCAGCGCCATCAGCAGCGGCGCCGACAGGTGCCAGCGGCGCTCGCGCCGGCGGTCGGCCGAACGGCCCACCATGACCATGAACACGCAGGCGCACAGATAGGGAATGGCGCTCAGCCAGCCGACCGTGCCGACGTCTTCGAAACCGAGTTCGCGGATGATCGACGGCAGCCAGAAGTTGATCGCATACGCCCCCATCTTGATGCTGAAATAGATAAAGCCGAGCATCCACACATGGCGGTCGAGCAGCAGCGCGCGCAGCGAATGCACGGCGGTTGCGCCGGGCGGGCGTTCGCGCTCGTCGCGCGCGAGTTCCTCTTGCAGGGCGGCCTTCTCATGGGCGCCGAGCCACCTGGCCTGGGCCACGCCGTCGTTCAGGTAGAACAGCGCCGCCAGGCCCAGGAACACGGTGGGCAGGCCCTGCAGCAGGAACAGCCACTGCCAGGCCGCCATGCCGCCCTGGCCGTCGGCGAAGTGGCTCAGCATCCAGCCCGACAGCGGGCCGCCGACCAGGCCCGAGACCGGGATCGCCGACATGAACAGCGCCATCACCTGGCCGCGCTTGTGCGAGGGGAACCACTTGGTGAAGTACAGGACCATGCCAGGGAAGAAGCCGGCTTCGGCCACGCCGGTGAAGAAGCGCAGCAGGTAGAACTCCAGCGGCGTGGTCACGAACAGCATGCAGGCCGATAGCGAGCCCCAGGCCATCATCATGATCGCGATCCAGCGCCGCGCGCCGAGCCGGTGCAGGATCAGGTTGCCCGGCACCCCGAAGCTCACATAGCCGATGAAGAAGATGCCGGCGCCCAGGCCATAGATCGTTTCGCTGAACTGCAGGGCGTCGAGCATCTCGAGCTTGGCGAAGCCGACGTTGACCCGGTCCAGGTAGTTGAACAGGTAGCAAACAAAGATGAAGGGGATCAGGCGCCAGGTGGCCTTGCGGTACGCCCCTTCCAACGTGGCCGGGCCGGCCCCTGCCGCGAACGCGCCAGGCCGGCTTGCGGTGTCGTGCATGCTGTCTCCGAGTTTTTTTAGATAAACCCTGACATTATCGTCTGAACCGGAGACAACAGGGAACTGTTAAAAACCCGCGTGCGCGGCGGGCCCCGACGCCCCGTTCAGAAGGTGAACACGGTATGGCCGTCAGCCACGATCTGCGCGATGCTCGGCAGCCCCGAGGTGCCCGGCACGCTGTTGTCGGTGATCAGGTCGAAGCCTGACTTCTCGGCGTCTTCGCGGGCGCCGAACACGTCGGCGCAGCCGCAGGAGATGCCGACCACCTTGTCCTCGACCGCCTTGAACAGGGCATGGATCGGATGCTTGTCATCGGCCAGCACGCCCGGCCAGCGGGTGCCGGTGCCCTGGAAGTAGATCCCGACCTCGGTCTCTTTCTGCTTGAAGTCGTAGGCCGCGGCCAGGCCGTTGAACATGCGGCCCAGCGCGTCTTCGCCGGCTTTGGGATCGGACAGGATGATGATGGCTGCTTTCATGGTGTTCTCCTTGGGGGTCTTCGGTTGGGGTGTTCGCCGCGCAGTGCAGCGAATGACCCCATTCTAGGAAGCTCGACCGCCAAGAAACATCATGCAGAAGACAATACATTATTGCGCCAGGCGCAACGCGGGATCGCTCTTCAGTTCAGATGCGTTTAGTTGAGATGTGGATTCGCGCGCAGATGGTCGGCCAGCAGATCGATGAAGTTGCGCACCTTGGACGAACCGAACTTGCTCTCGCGGTGCACCAGGTGCACCGGCCATGGCGCTTCCTCGTACTCGGACAGGACGATCTTCAGGCGGCCGGCGGTCAGCTGGTCGGCGATCTGGTAGGACAGCAGGCGGCAGATCCCCAGCCCGGCGCAGGCGGCCTCGATGGCGGCGTCGTTGCTGGTCACGGTCAGGCGCGGCCGCAGGCGCACCATGGTCGGATCGTCGACCGCGCCGAACTTCCACTCGACCCGCGGCGAGATGCCGGTGGCGGCGATGATCGTGTGGCGCAGCAGGTCGGCCGGATGCTGCGGCAGCGGGTGCCGCGCCAGGTACTCCGGCGAGGCGCACAGCACGCGCCGCACCTGGCCCACGCGCAGCGCCTTCAGGCTCGAATCCGGCAGGTGGCCGATGCGCACGGCGACGTCGATGCCCTCGTCGACCAGGTTCACGATCCGGTCCAGGAACAGCGCCGACACCTCGACTTCCGGGTACTCGTTCAGGAACTGCACGATGCAGGGCATGACGAAGGTCTTGCCGAACAGGACCGGGGCCGTCACCGACAGGTTGCCCTTGGGCGCCGAGTTGACGCCGGTCACGGCTTCGTTGGCTTCGAGGATGCTGGCCAGGATCGCGCGCGTGTCGTCCAGGTAGCGCCGCCCCGCTTCCGTCAGCCGCACGTTGCGCGTGGTGCGCAGCAGCAGCTTGACGCCCAGGTCTTCCTCGAGGCTGGCGATGGCGCGCGTGACGGCCGCCGGCGACAAGTCAAGGCGCCGCGCCGCCGCCGCGAAGCCCTCTTCCTCGCCGACGGCGACGAAGACGTTCATCAGGTGGATCTGATCCATGTATTTCTCCCTGCGCAATGGTGACTTGCGTTTCACGCCGATTCCAACGCCGCCCATTATTTCGCAGAATGGCGACCTCAGCAATCATTCGCCGCCATCGCGGCGACCAGACCACCATGACGCCGCATCCACCGCGCGCCGGCGCGCCCGCCGACGACGCACCCGCGCAAGGCGGCGGCGCGGGCCTCGACGAGCGCACCCGTATCCGCATCGACCTGTTCCTGGCGCGCCGCCGCGCCGGCCCGGGTACGGCCGCGCCCAGGATCCTGGCGCTGCGCGAGCGCGGCCGCGCGGCCGGCATGAATACCGCCGAGATGCTGGCCAACGAGACGGGCGACAGCCATGAAGCCAGGTCCAGCGTCTGCCTGTCCTTCGTTGCCGCGCTGCTGGCGCGCCCGGGTACGCCGCCGCTTGACGCGCTGCTGCGCATGGGCGACGCCGGCTACCGGCCGGCCGATATCGACGAAGTCATCGCCCGGGTCGGGCGCGAAGGCGCGTGACACGATCGGGCAGCAGGAGAACGGCAGAACGAAGGCGAATTCCACATGCCGCGGATGGTGGCCTGGGCGCGCCAGGGCCCTGCCGGCTCAACGGCGGACTACCGGCGCGCTGAGAAGATAGCCGCGTCCGGGCACGTTCAGGATGTAGCGCTCCACGCCGCTGGCGTCGAGGGCGCGGCGCAAGGCGGCGATCTGCACGCGCAGGTTGGCCTCGTCGACGACCCTGCCGGGCCAGGCGCGTGCGATCAGGTAGCGGTGGTCGAGCACCTGGCCGGGCGCTTCGGCCAGCAGCCACAGGATGTCGAAGGCGCGCGCGCCGATCGGGACGGCGGCGCCGGCGCGGCTCAGGCGCCGCTGTCGCGGCTCGATATCGAACTGCCCGAACGACAGTGTATAGGTTGCAGGACCGTCTCCGGTCGGATGTCCAATCATGGTTCACCGATATTGCAGGCGCCTCCGGCCACCCTGGCCGGCTTGGCGCACACCATTATTGTCGTAAATACTGACAATTTATGGAATGGATATCAGCTGAAATTCATCGTTTCGCCGAATGCAACACTGAATCGGATATCGGTGCCGGGCTTTACGCCCGCGTTCTACAGCTTGACCTTACAGTCCGAGGTCGGACAGCCCCGGATGATCGTCCGGACGGCGTCCCAGCGGCCAACGGAACTTGCGCTCTTCTTCCCTGATCGGCATGTCGTTGATGCTGGCGTAGCGGTTGACCATCAGGCCGTCCGGGCCGAATTCCCAGTTCTCGTTGCCGTAGGAGCGGTACCAGTTGCCCGAATCGTCGCGGCTCTCGTAGGCGTAGCGCACGGCGATGCGGTTGTCGGTGAAGGCCCACAGCTCCTTGATCAGGCGGTACTCGAGCTCCTTCTTCCATTTGCGCTCGAGGAAGGCGCGTGCCTCTTCGCGGCCGTTGGCGAATTCGGCGCGGTTGCGCCAGCGGGTGTCGAGGCTGTAGGCCAGCGACACCTTGGCGGCGTCGCGCGTGTTCCAGCCGTCTTCGGCCAGGCGGACTTTCTCGATCGCCGATTCGCGGGTGAACGGCGGCAGCGGCGGGCGCACATCAGTGGACGTTGTCATGGCAGACCTCATGGTGGTGGTGGAAGACAGCTTACAGATCGAGTTCCAGCAGCGGGCCCCTCGCCCAGGAGACGCAGGGCGTCATGCCGATCGCGCGCTGCTGCGCGTTCAGGCAGACGTCGCGGTGCAGCGGTTCGCCCGACACCACGCCAGCATAGCAGTTGCCGCATTCGCCGCGCTTGCATTCATAGGAGACAAAGACGTCGGCCTCGATCATCGCATCGAGGATCGACTTGCCGGGGGCGACCTCAAAAGTCATCCCGCTCTGCAGCAGGTTCACCCGCAGCGGCGCGTCGCCGTCATCGGCGCGGGCGCCGAAGCTCTCGAAGCGAACATGCTGCTGCGGCCAGCCCTGCGCCGTCGCGGCGGCGCGGATCGACGCCAAGAGGATCGAGGGGCCGCAGGCATGCAGTTCGCATCCCGGCTCCCAGGGGCCGACCATCCGCGCGAGATCCGGACGTCCCTCGCTCTCGGTGGCATAAGTGCGCACGCGGTCCTGGCCCAGGGCCTGCCAGTCGCCGGCCAGCACCAGGCGGGCGGCGTCACGCGCCAGGTAGTGCAGCCGGTAGCTGGCGCCGCTGGCATGCAGCGCGCGCGCCATCGGCAGCATCGGCGTGATGCCGATGCCGCCCGCGATCAGCACCGTGCGGGTGCTGCCCGGGTGCAGCCTGAAGCTGTCCAGCGGCAGGCTGACCTCGAGCGTCATGCCGGGCTCGAATTCGTCGTGCAGTACACGCGAACCGCCCCGTCCTCCCTCCTCGCGCTGGACCGCGATGCGCAGCATGCCGCCCTCCTCGCCCACCACCGAATAGGCGTTGCGGTGGCTGGCGCCGGCGCGCGACGTGAAATCGAGTTCGACGTGGGCCCCGGGCTGCCACGGCGGCAGCGGCGCGCCGCCTTCGGGCGCCAGGCGGAATTCCTTTACCGCGGGGCCGTGGCGGATGATGGCGTCGATCAGGTAGCGCATGATTCAAGCCTCCACCGGAGGGTTGAAGGGGGAAGCGTCCAGGTACTCCCACTCAAGCCGTTGCGGCGCGCGGCGCAGCAGCCAATGCTCGATCTCGATCTCCCAGAAGCGCCCGGTGCCGCCGGTCAGCCCATCGGCATCGTCCTGGCCGTGCAGGATGCGCGCGCGGCCGCTCACCTGCAGCAGGCGTTGGCCGTCGAAGTCGGGAATGCACAGGCCGACCCGCGGATCGACCGTCAGGTTGCCGAAGGTGTTGAACAGGCTGTTGCCGTTGTAGTCGGGGATTCGCAGCAGCGTGTCCGTCACCACCTGGACGAAGCCGGGGCTGCCGCCGCGGTGCGAGGCGTCGGCGCCGCGCTCCTGGTGGTTGCTGGCCACGAAAATGGTGTCGGCCCCGCGCACGATGGCGCGCGCGGCGTCGTCCAGCGCCCGGCCCTCGCCCAGCAAGGCGGGCGCCGCGTCGGCGTCGATGCGGCGCAGCTGGCGGCGCTGGATGTATTTGGGACAGTTCGGATAGGCCTCGCGCACGGCCAGGTCGAAGCCGCCGTCGTCCAGGCGCCCCAGGCGGCCGTTGATGCGGTAGCGGCGGCGCGAGCCGAGCTCGATGAACAGGCTGCCGATGGCCGGATTGGCGGCGACGTTGCGCCAGAACGGCTCCTCGGGATCGCGCAATGCAGACGGCATATCGACCGTGACCAGCGCCGCGCTGTCGGCATGGGCGAAGCCGGTCGGGCCGAACAGCAGCGTGGACCAGGGCGTGCCGTCGGCGTCGACGCTGGCCAGCACCACCATCGACTGCTTGCCGATGAAAGGCCGGGCGCCGCCCAGGATGGTGTCGGCGATGACCACGCCGTTGCGGTCGGCGATGCCCACCTCCCCGGCGCTGTGCTGCACGGCGCGTTCGCCGTCGTGGTAAACCGAAGTGGTCGTCATTGCGTTCTCCCAGGATGGCGGCCATGGTGGGCGTGGCCGTGTTCGTCGTGGGGTCATTCTCATGAATTATGCAAACGCCGGGAATCCATGCAATCCGCAATTCATTATTTCGCTGACAGCAATACTCAGCCGAATTGATGCGCGGGC
Organism: Massilia sp. UBA2604; assembly: GCA_002339265.1. Lineage (GTDB taxonomy): Bacteria > Pseudomonadota > Gammaproteobacteria > Burkholderiales > Burkholderiaceae_D > Telluria. The sequence goes on from DDKG01000328.1 coordinate 10,467, forward strand.
GTACCAGATTCGCAACATCCCTCGATTCCGGCAATCGATTGTTGTCATTACGGCTCGCCGCGCGTTTACACTCCACGATTATTGAGTAGTTTCACAAGGACAATTGATGAATATGAAGTTGAGCGCGGCGGCACGCGCCGTGCGCGGTGCAATGCTGGCAGGCGCCTGGATGGCGGCAGGAGTGTCGGGCGGCGCCTTGGCGCAGGAAACCACGACGAGCGCCGCTGCGCCGGCGCCAGTGCCGGCCACCACGCCGGCCGACATGCCGAAGGTGGAAGTCACCGGCTCCGCCATCCGCCGGGTGCAGGCCGAAACCGCCCTGCCGGTACAGATCGTCTCGCGCGCCGAGATCGAAAAGGCCGGCGTGACCACCGCCTCCGAACTGCTGGCCCGGGTCTCGTCCAACGTGGGCGGCCTGACCGACGGCGCCAGCATCAATGTCGGCGGCGACCAGCGCGGCTTCAACAGCGCCAACCTGCGCGGCATCGGCACTTCGTCGACCCTGGTCCTGCTCAATGGCCGGCGCATGGCCAACTTCGCCTCGCCCGGCGACGACAGCGGCGTCGACCTGAACAACATCCCGGCCGCCGCGCTGGAACGGGTCGAGGTGCTGCTGGACGGCGCCTCGGCGCTGTACGGCACCGATGCGATCGGCGGCGTCATCAACTTCATCACCCGCAAGGACTTCCAGGGCCTGGAACTGAACGTCTACGGCAGCACCACCGACGAAGGCGGCGCCGGCAAGCGCACCGCCAGCATCAGCGCCGGCAAGGGAGACCTCGAACGCGACGGCTACAATGTGTTCGCAGTGGCCGACTTCCAGCGCACCAATGCCCTGAACACCTCGCAGCGCAGCTTCATCCCCGGCCTGCGGGTCGAGGAGCGCCTGGGCCACCTGCTGTCGGGCTATACCGGCCCGGCCAACATCCGCCTGACCTCGAACCAGCGCGACCACCTGCAGGAACTGGGCTTCACCATCAACGGCCGCCCGATCACCAACCGCCTGATCAACCTGTCGGCGCCCGACTGCGCGCCGCCGGCCAACGTCTACCTGCCTGACGGCACCGGCGGCGTCGACGCCTGCACCTACAACTATATGGGCGACACCGAGCTGTATCCGAAGACGGAGAAGGCCAGCCTGCTCAGCCGCGGCGTGCTCAAGCTGGGCGGCGGCCACCAGGCCTATGCCGAGGTCGCGCTGAGCCGCTCCAAGTCGTACTACACCGGTTCGTCGGCGCGCGTGACCGGCTATATCGACTATCGCCTGGTGCCGCAACTGGTGGGCACCGGCCTGGAAGAACTGGACGACGACTATCCGGGCGAACTGGAACTGCGCATGCGCCTGTCGGAAGCCGGCCAGCGCACCAGCGAACTGACCAGCGAAGGCATGCGCTTCGTGGTCGGCGTGAGCGGCACCGTGGGCGGCTGGGACTACGATACCGCCTACAACCACAGCGTCAACACGGTCAAGGACCGCGACACCAACGGCTACGTGCTGTACAACGAGCTGATGGAGGGGATCATGGACGGCCGCATCAACCCGTTCGGCCCCTCCAGCCCCGAAGGCCGCGCCCTGATCGACAGCATCCAGGTCGACGACGTCGTGCGCCGCGCGCGCGGCACCCTCGACGCACTCGACGTCAAGTTCTCGCGCGCCCTGATGCCGCTGGCGGGCGGCGACCTGGCGGTGGCGATCGGCGGCGAAGTGCGGCGCGAGAAGAACAACTTCACGCCGTCGGCGCTGCTCCTCTCCGACAACATCAACAACGACGCCGCGCCGGAAGGCGGCCGCGCCACCAGCGACAAGCGCGACGTCGCCGGCATCTACGGCGAAGTGCTGGTGCCGTTCGCGAAGCAGTGGGAAGCGCAGCTGTCGGCGCGCTACGACCATTACGAGCAGGTGGGCGGCGCGGCCAGCCCGAAGATCGGCCTCTCCTACCGCCCGACGGACGCCGTGCTGGTGCGCGCCTCGGCCGGCCGGGGCTTTCGCGCGCCGACCATGACGGAGCTGCACCGCCCCACCGTCTACAGCAGCACCGCGACCCTGCCCGATCCGGTCTATTGCGCCACGGTCGACAACAACTACGCCGACTGCGCCGACAACTGGGATACGCGCCGCTACAGCAATGCCGACCTGAAGCCGGAGCGCAGCCGCCAGTTCTCGGTCGGCGCCGTATTCGCGGCCGGCCGCAACGTGAGCGCCTCGCTCGACTACTGGAACATCAAGCGCACCGACTTGATCAGCGAGATCGGCGACGACATTATCCTGGGCAACCTGGCGAAGTACGGCAGCCTGGTGTACCGCGACGAAGACGACGTGATCGACTACATCGAGCTGCGCAAGGAAAACCGCGGCGCCCAGCTGGCCAAGGGCCTGGACCTGGCGGTGACGGTGCGCGGGGTCGATACCGCCATCGGACGTTTCGGCGGGCGCCTGAACGGCACCTATGTGCTGTCATCGGAAATCCAGAACGCGCCGGGAGATGCGTTCGTGAGCAACCTGAACAAGTTCGTGACCGACGGCGTGGTGCAGCGCTGGCGCCATACGGTGAGCTTCGACTGGGAGCGCGGTCCTGTTTCGGCCAGCCTGCAGAACACCTGGTCCAGCGGCTATGACGACCAGAACACTGCGATCAATATCGACGATGGCTCGGTGGTGGCGGAGAACAAGGTCAAGTCGTATTCGCTGTGGGATCTCTCGGCGGCGTATCTGATGACGCCGCGCCTGAAACTGCGCGCGGGGGTGCAGAACCTGTTCGACGAGAGCCCGCCGTATTCGAACCAGGCTTACTTCTTCCTGTCCGGCTACGATCCAAGCTACACCGATCCGCGCGGACGGCGCTTCTATGCCAGCGTGAACTACGCTTTCGATTGAGCTAATGCGATCAAGTAGGGTGGACGGGTCTCCCGTCCACGCGTTCAAGTCACGGCTGCGCAGTCATTCATGCGATGGCAGGAGGCGTGGACGGCGGAGCCGCCCACCCTACGCCATTACCGCTTACCTCACCGCGTACATCGCCGCATACTTCGCCCCGAAATACAGAACGAAGGCATAGCAGGCCGCCGGCAGCAGGAACGACACCTGCACATTGAACGAGTCAGCCAACGCGCCTTGCGCGAACGGCACCAGCGCCCCGCCCACGATCGCCATGCACAGGATGCCCGACGCCTGCCCCGTGTGCTTGCCCAGGCCATGCAGCGCCATGCTGAAAATGGTCGGGAACATGATCGAATTGCACAGGCCGACGGCCAGGATCGCCCACATCGCCAGGTCGCCCTGGGTGAAGGTCGCCACCAGCACCAGCGCGATCGCCGCCAGCGAGTTGAAGGCCAGCGTCTTGCCCGGGCTGACCACGCGCATCACGGCGAAGCCGATGAAGCGCCCCACCATCGCCCCGCCCCAGTAGATGCTGACGTAGTGGGCGGCGTCGGCGTGCGACAACCCGGCGATGTGCGGCTCGCCGATGAAGTTGATCAGGAAGCTGCCGATGCTCACTTCAGCGCCCACGTACAGGAAGATGCCGATCGCGCCCAGCACCAGGTGGCGGTGCGCCAGCGCCGA
>DDKG01000037.1:0-10357 GCA_002339265.1 Massilia sp. UBA2604
CTCGGGCCACCTGCTGGCGCTCGACAAGCACAGCACCGGCGACGGCATCGTCTCAAGCCTGCAAGTGCTGTCGGCCCTCGTGCGCAGCAATAAATCGCTGGCCGAATGCTGCAGCGAGCTGCAACTGTTCCCGCAGACCCTGATCAACAAGAAGGTTACGCCGGGCTTCGATTGGACTACCGACCAGGCCCTGGTGGCCGAGAAGGAAGCGGTCGAGCGCGAGCTGGGCGACAACGGCCGCGTGCTGATCCGTGCGTCAGGCACCGAGCCGCTCATCCGCGTGATGGTGGAAGCGAAAGAGGCGGAAGTTGCCGAAAGCATGGCGCGCCGCATCGCGGACAAGCTGGCTGCCTGACTGGATGGTCAGTCTGGTCTCTTGCAGGCCGGGCTGGCATTTCGCGCCGCCATCGCTTATAATGTTTCTCACGGCGGAGTGTAGCGCAGCCCGGTAGCGCACCTGGTTTGGGACCAGGGGGTCCAAGGTTCGAATCCTTGTACTCCGACCACAAGATTCATCGAGACAGGCCGTCATAGACGGCCTGTTTTGTTTTCTGCATCGCCAGGCCAGCTGGGCTTGCACTGCCATATTGCAAGTATCGATGTTGGCGGTTTATAGTAGCGCCTCTTCCAAGACCGCCCTTAGCTCAGTCGGATAGAGCAACGGCCTTCTAAGCCGTGGGTCGGGGGTTCGATTCCCTCAGGGCGGGCCAGCTTTTCGATGTCGTCGTGCTGCCTTCCATGGCACGCGATCCATTCCTGTTTAGACGTAGAAGAAATAGCCGGCGTTCATTTCATCGTAGGTGCGGGCCGTGTTTTCCACGCTTTCGCTGAAGGCGACCAGCAAGTCGGCGGTATCGATCGCTTCGGCTTCCAGCAGCTCCATCCAGTAGTCGAAACCTCCCTGGTCCGGCGCGCGGTCGAGGATATTCCAGTAGAGCTGGGTCAGGATGTCCGCGTTGCTTGGTGACTCACCATACAGCCCCACGAATTCCTCGGTTTCCAGAAATGAGGCCGCGACCGTGTACAAGGGCATGCCGTCCGACATATTGCTGATCCAGTAGCCGAGCCCTGCCTCGTCCGGCTGGCGCGCGAATGCCGCCTGGTACAGCCGATAGGCTTCCGACACGTAGCCTTCGGTCTCGAACGAGATATAGCCGTCGGTGAACCAGATGCGGTCGATATTCTCGAGCTGGTCGACGACATACGGATAATCGCGGTGGCTGAGCGACACGATGCCGTCCTCGAGGGTGACCGTATAGCTCTCGCGTGGCGAGAACACCGAGAAGGTGTTCACACCGGCGCCGCCGTCCACGATGTCGGCATCGATGGTGTCGTCGATGATGTCGTTGTCCGGCGTACCAGTGATGACATTGGTCCTGGGTGCGGTATCCAGATCTTCGTAGACACCGATCGCTGCTTCCCTGGTGGCCAGTGTCGGTCCTTGCCACCACGAGGGATCGATATAATAGACGCCAGAATACGGCGCCTGGAAGAAGGTGATATCGGTGCCGTCGGCGCTACCGTCTATGTCCCAGGAAATGGCCTTGCCGTCCCTGTCATAGACGACCAGCTGATGCGGGTCGATGTAACTGGCGCTCGCCACGCCATAGGTTGCGCCAGCCGTACCGACGAAAACGAACAGCTGTGTCCGCGCATCGTAGTTCTGGGTCGTCGTGTACACAACGCCGTTCTCGTAGACGTCGTTCAGCTCGGGATCGGTGACCTTCTTCAGGAACAGCGGACGGGCGAATGCGCGCTCGTGCAGGGTCGGTTCATCGAATGTATAGGTCGGCACGGGATTGCTCCAGGATAACTAAAGTGCCGATTCTACGCGATACAAATGAATACAAATTCACACATTGTTTCCATGGGGAAATTAATTCACTTGCTTTCCGTTCGGTCTTTCCGCGGCGATCTTTGGTCAACTGATGGTGAATTCGTAACCCACCTGTAGCGACCCAATCACCCGGGCCTGGTTCTCCGGACTCTCGCTGAAGGCGACGAGCATGCCGGCGACATCGATGGCCCGGTCGGCGAGCGCGTCGCTCCAGTAGGCGAAGCCGCTGGCATCCGGCGCGCGGTCGAGCACATTGTGGTAGAGCGCGGTGATGATCTCGGCATCGCCGGCGTTCGCGCCGACCAGTTTGACGAATTCGGAAGAAGCGACGAAGGCGTCCGCCACCGCATGCAGGCTGGTCCCGTCCCCCATCCGTCCGATCCAGAAGCCCAGACCGGCCGCGTCCGGTGTCCGGTCGAATGCCGCCTGGTACAGGCGATAGGCCTCGGCCGGAAAGCCCGTGGTTTCGTAAGAAATGTAATCGCCGCCCTCGAAGGACAAGCGCTCGACGTTGCGCAAGGTGTCGACGCCGTCAAGGCCCAGCAGGTCGCTGACCGTGATCGTGCCGTTCCTCACGCTGACCGTGTATTCGTCGCGATAGCCTTCCAGCACGAAGGTGTCGATGCCGGCGCCGCCGTCGACGATGTCGTCCGAGCGCGTACCGATCAGCATGTCGTGGCCGGCGCCGCCGACGATAAAATTGGTCGGCAGGTAGTCCGGCACCAGGTCTTCGTAAATGTTCAGGCTGGCATAGGAGTCGTAGTAGTCCTGGCTCCAGGCGGCGTCGACGTAGTACCAGCCGGTGTAAGGGGCGACGAAGGAGGCGTAGTCATAGCCATAGGCGCCGCTGCCGTCGTCGCTGGCGATTTCCTTGCCCAGGTTGTCGAACACGCGCAGGACGACGGGGTCGAAATAGCTGCCGCTCTGGACCGTATAAGCCATGCCCCGGGTGGCGTGGAACACGAAGATGTCGTCCTGGCCGGCATACGGGTCGTAGGTGTCGAAGCGCGCGGTGCGGCCATAGTATTGGCCAAGCTCCGGGTCGTGCACTGGCCACAGGTCGAGCCGCCAGGCCCAGTCCATCTCGTGCGGCGTCAGGTTATACCGGTGATCCTGGGTGGAATGGTTCGACATGATGGACCTCGCGCTATGTGAGGTCTTTATTGTATGGCTGGGATATCCCGGCAATATGTTCAAATGGTGTCGCTTTGTAACGGCGGCGCCTTAATTGCAAGCATGTCTTTCAAAGTATGCATGCGAGGGCGCCGCCGCACGCCCGATCAGTGCATATTGCCGGCCTCGACAGCCGCGTCGGCCCAGGCATGCATCGCCCGGCGCAGCAGCCTGCGCTCGCGGTGGTCGATCACGCTGTCGGCGCGCACGATTTCGAGCATGCCCTTGAGGACGGTGGCGCGCAGCTTCTCTTCCTGGACCTCGTCCAGCAGGCGGTCGATCGTCGCTGGTTCGATCTCGACCATGCCCGCCTCGCGGTCGGCACTGGTCGCCAGCAAGTCCTGGGTCAGCTCGCCGGCGGTATCGTCGAAGGTGTCTTCGCTCACCCCCAGCGCCCCGAGCACGCCGCTGCGGTGCAGGCTTTTGAGCTCCTGCGGCGCGATGCGGCCATCGACGATCATGGCCAGCGCCAGCAGGCGGCACATGGCTTTCGGGCTATTGGTGGGGTAACTTCTCATTGCATTCCTCGCTTCAAAAAGAACTGGGAGTCATCAATATACGGCGCTGCCAATCGAAAGTAAAATCGAATAATCTTTCGAAATCATCCTGTTTTTTGGTGGTGTTGCATGATCAATTACAAGCACCTGCAGTATTTTCATGCCGTCGCGACCGTGGGCAGCGTGGCCCGCGCCGCCGAGCAATTGCATGTGTCGCCGCAGGCGATCAGTACCCAATTGCAGGTGCTGGAAGACCAGCTCGGCGAGGAATTGTTGCGCAAGAAGGGACGCGGGCTGGCGCTGACCGAGGCCGGCAAGACCGTGCTGCGCTATGCCGACCAGATATTCAGCCTCGGCAATGAGCTGGAGCAAGCCGTGCGGCGCGGCGTATTCACCGAGACGGAAACCCTGCGCGTCGGCCTGTGCGACGTGATCGCCAAGACCATGGCGTTCCGCCTGCTGCAGCCGGCGCGCGACGCCGGCCTGGCGATGCACCTGGTGTGCCGGGAAGGGCGTTTCGCCGACCTGATGGAAGACCTGAGCGCGCACCGGCTCGACCTCTTAATTTCAGACCAGGGGTTGCCGCCCGGCGGCGCGGTGCGCGGCCACAGCCACCTGCTCGGTTCGAGCACGGTGACGGTGGTCGCCCACCCCGAGGTGTGTCGGCGCTGGGCCGGCCCGTTCCCGCAACGGCTGAAGGACGCGCCGTTCCTGATGCCGGGCGAGGATGCTGCCCTGCACAGCCAGCTCAAGGCCTGGTTAGAGGCGCACGGACTGCGTCCGATCGTCGTCGGCGAGTTCGACGACGGCGCCTTGCTCGGGTCATTTGCCGGCGCCGGCGCCGGCTTCATGGTGGCGCCGACCGTGCTGGCGGACGCGCTGTGCGCGCAGTATGGGCTGGAGCAGGTGGGCGTGATCGACTCGATCGTCGAGCAGATCTATGCCGTGACGGTCGAGCGGCGCGTGCACCATCCGGCGCTGCGGCGCATCCTGGAGCGGGCCGCGAGCGCCTTCGGCGAGTCGCCAGTCTAAAAGGGTGGGGCATCCTCGGGTGGCGGCCGGCTCAGGTCGATCTCGAGTTCGACCATATCGGCCAGGTCGAGTTCCGGTAGCAGCGCGCGCGTGTCGAATGCCGCATATGCCAGCGTCGGACGCGTGCGCGGCGCCGCCAGCATGATCGGCAGGCGCGGGAAGCGGGATCCCAGCCGCGCCAGCAGCGCGTCGCCGACGCCGGCCCGCATGCAATCCGGATCGGCGAACACGAGCGCGATCCGGATGCCGCGCACGGTGACGATGCCGCCAGTGAGGATCAAATGCGGTCGCTTTCCTTGCGCACCACGCGGCCGATGACGATGCACTCGCCGCCCTGGCAGCGCTTGCGGTGGTACTTGCGCCCGTCGACGTTGTCCGAGGTCAGCCACCACTGGCCGCCGTCGCGCGCCAGGCGCTTGACCACCGCTTCACCCTCGTAGTTGAAGGCATACACGGCGCCGTCGACCAGCTTGGTGTCGAGCGTATTGATGACCACGATGTCGCCTGCGTACAGCGAGGGTTCCATGCTCTCGCCCTTGACGTAGATCGCGATCAGGTGCGACGGATGGTACTGGTTCCGCTCGAGCCAGGTGCGGCGCATGCCGAGCGTGCCGCCATCGCGCCGTTCGGGTTCGGTCTGGTAGCCGGTGATGCCGGCCGACAGCCGCAGCTTGACCATCGGGATCTGGACGAAGCCGTCGTCGTCGCCTTCCGCCGCCACCACCCGCAGGGCGTTCGTCACGCCGGCCGGATGAGGGGTGTCCTGCGCAGGCGCGCCCGACAAGGACGCCAGGACGTCCGGCGGCAGGCTGCGGCCCGTGACCCGGGAAATGGCGAGCAGCTGCTTCAGGTTCGGGCTGTGCTTTTCGTTTTCCCAGTGCGAGATATTGGCCTTGGTGTTGCCGCGCTCGGTGCCGAGTTCGAGCGCCAGCCGCGCACCGAGCGCCGTGCCGGATAGCCCGGCGGCGGTGCGCGCTTCTTTCACCCAGCCTGCAATCATCGTTTGAAGATCCATGTCGACATGGTATAGGAAAACTATACAGAAGAGTATAGTTTTTATTTACTGATGTGGTATAGTTTTCCTATACTTTTATAAACCGCGTTGAGATGGGTCAGGAGGCCGCATGGGCATCCTTGCGCCGACTCAGGGCGAAGCAGGGGAGACACGATGATCATTGACACCTACCTGCGTCTTGCCGGCGCCGACATGGCGGCCTCGCTGACGCTATCCGACCTGGGCATCCTGGTCGGCATCCTCACCGGCCTGCTGGGGGCGCTCGTCAACCTGGTTTACACCTGGCGCAAGGATCGCCGCGAGCAGCGCGAGAGCGATGCGGCGTGGGCCAGGCGCAAGAACGAAGAATGAACGGGCGCGCCGGCCCTGTAGAATAGCGGACTGCATTGATATCGATACCGGAGCACGTACGTCCATGGTTTTCCTCACAGTCCCTTACGCCGAGAAAGACGCCGCCAAGGCGCTCGGCGCCCGCTGGAACCCGACCCGCAAACGCTGGTACGTGCCGGACGGCGTCGTTAAAGAGCCGTTCGCCAAGTGGCTGGATGGCGCGCCGGGCGCGGACGCCGTGCCGGGCAAGCCGGGCCGAGTCGACAGCTACCAGGGCAAGACCGTGGTCGGCCTGCACTACGTCGAACTGGAGCACGATTGCAATCCGATGCAGGCCTGTCCACGCTGCGCGGAGCAACTGGCCAGTACACCATGGGCGCAGGCGCAAGCCAACCTGAGGTCGCTGGTCGGCGCCATGCCCGGCACGTCGAACAAGTGAGGTCCATGCCAGTTTTTGTTGCCGGAAAGCAGATTTGAATCGTGCGCGTCTCGCACTACTGCTGAGTAAACGCTAAGATGCCAGCTTGACAATATTGCTCAGGCGATGACATGACCCAGGCGACCGCCGGCAGGAGACCAGACGATCGGGCGCGCAGCGACCGGCGCCTGGGTGTGGGCATCGGCATCTCGGTCCTGTTGCACGGTCTCCTGCTGTCGCTGCAATTCGGCGTGCCCGGCCTCGACCTGGGCGGCGGGGGACCGATCAGCGTCACCCTCGCGCCTTCGCCGGCAGCCACGCCAGTTCCCCCACTGCCTGAAACGCCGTCGCCGCCTGCTTTCCCACCTCCGTCACCGGCCCCCGCATCGCCGCCGGCGCCCGCTACGGCGCGCGGCCTGCGCCTGGTCGACCTGCCGCCGCCACCGCCGCCGGTCGTTCAGGCCGAGGCGCGTCCCCCGGTCCAGGCCAAGAGGCCGAAGCGCCCCAAGCCGCCGGCGCCGAAGCGCACGTTGCGCGAAGTGCCGCCCCCGGTCATCGTGGCCGCGCCGGATCCTGAATCGGAATTCATCCTTCCAGTGCCCTTGCCGGACGTCGTCCCCGAACCGGCGCTCGATGCGCCTGTACTGGCCGAAACGGTCGCGGACGATACGCCGACGGAACCGATCGAGGCCGCCGATTCCGGTCGGGACCTCGTCGCGCAGGAGGCCGAGGAAGAACGCGAGCGCCAGCTCGCGGCGGAACAGGAACCGGAGCGACTGGCCCAGGCCGAGCGTGACGCCGCCGAGCGCCTGGCGCAGGATCGGGCCGAACAGGAGCGGCTGGAACAGGAACGGCGCGTGGCCGAGGACGAAGCGCGGGTCGCGCAATTGCGCGAAGCCGAGCGGCTGCAGGCCCGGGAACAGGTCGCGCGCGAGCAGGCCGAGCAGCGCCTAGCCCAGCAGGCTGCCGAGCAGGCATTGCAAGAGAAGATGCGGGAGCAGGCGTTGGCGCGCCAGCGCGCCGAAGAGGAAGCGCAGCGCCAGGCGCAGCTATTGGAACGGGAGCGCGCCGAACAGCAACAGCTGCAAGCGCAGCGTCTCGCGCAGGAGGCGGCCGAGCGCCGGCGCATCGAGGAACTCGCGCAACAGCAACTGGCGCAAGAGCGTGCACGCCAGCTGGCGGAGGAAGAGGCGACACGGCAGGCGCAACAGCAAGCGGAACAGCGCGCGCGCGCCGAGGCCGAACGGCTGGCGCGCCAGCAGGCGGAAGACGCCGCGCGCCAGGCGGCCGCGCAGCGGCTGGCGGCGCAGCGGCTGGCGGCGCAGGCGCCCGCTCCCGGCGCGGGCGCTGGTACCGACTCCATGCCCATCGGCCCCGGCCAGGGCGCGGGGCGGGGTGCCGGCAGCGGCGGCGGAAGCCAGCCCGGCGCCGGCTCGCTGGCCGGCTTGCCCGGCAATCGCGCGCGCGAGTTGTTGCGCGGCGTGACCATCCCCAACGTCGATGCGCCGGTCACGCCGGCTGCACGATCCATGGGCGGCCGGCGGGTGCTGGCCGATGGCGGCGAGCGCGACGCGCCGCTGCGCCTGTATGTCGACAGCGTGCGCCAGAAGCTGGAGCGCAACGCGGTGCTGGGCGGGGCGCGCCTGTCGTTGCAGGACGTGCGCATCGATCCCCTGGTCAGCGTGTCGCTGCGCAGCGACGGCAGCATCGACGACGTGACCATTATCCGCTCGAGCGGGCGGGCCGACATGGACGACGCGGTGCGCCGTTTCGTGCGCCTGAACGCCCGCTATTCCGCGTTTCCCCCGAACGTTGCCGCACAGTTCGACATCATCGAGATCCGCCGCATCTGGCGCTTCGCCGATGGCCTCAAGCTGATCGAAGAGATGCGCTGAGCCACCCTGTGCGAAGCCCGCCACGCAGTTGCCTGTCGCCTTCGACCTAACCGACGCCGCCGTTCGCCATTTGATACGCTGCAAAGCCAAGCCCAATGGACGCCGTACCCTGAACTGAATCGTTCATCTACTGCGACTATTTTTGATAGGCAACAATCATGGCTCGGTTTTGTTCAGTTGCAATAAGGGATTTGCCGCGCGCATTAGTTTCCACGCGTACCGTCATCCTGATGCTTGCGCTATGTTTGGCGCTGTCGGCCTGCGCGACCGGCATCGGCTTCGGCCAGGCGGCGCGTTCGGGCGGTCCGGGCGATGCCCAGGCCCCCACCACCGAGCTGATCACCGAAACCCTGATCGAGAAAGAGCGCGCGGCGCAGGCCAGCGTCGCCCGGCAAGACCTCACGCCCTTGTTCGTGTCCCGGCCGCCGCCTTACACCATCGGGCGTGGCGACATCCTGTCGATCGTGGTCTGGGACCACCCTGAACTGGCCGCCGGCGGCATGACCATGGCCACGTCCGCCGCCGACAGCGGCGTCGTCCAGCCGAACGCGACGCCGCCCGGCTTCGCGGTCGATCACCAGGGCCGCATCCAGTTTCCCCTGATCGGCATGCTCAGCCTCGACGGCAAGACCGAGGAAGAAGCGCGCACTCTGCTCACCGCCAAGCTCGCACGCTATATCGCCAATCCGAACGTCACCTTGCGCGTGCAGGCCTACCGCAGCCGCCGCGTCTACGTCGACGGCGAGGTGCGCACGCCCGGCCTGCAGGCGATCGACGACATCCCGATGACGCTGGTCGAGGCCTTGAACCGCGCCGGCGGCATGCAGCCGGGCGCCGACCAGAGCCGCATCGTGATCGAGCGTGGCGACGACCGCTACCACGTCAATCTACGCGAGCTGGTGCAGAAGGGCGTCAATCCGGGCACCATCCTGCTGGCGCATGGCGACGTCGTGCGCGTGCATTCGCGCGATGAAAGCAAGGTGTTCGTCTCGGGCGAGGTGATCTCGCCAAAGGCGCTCACCATGCACAATGGCCGGCTCACGCTCAACGAAGCATTGGGCGAGACGGGCGGCATCAGTCCCCTGAGCGGCGACGCGCGCCAGGTGTATGTGGTGCGCAAGGCGTCGGACCGCACCCGCGTGTTCCGCCTCGACGCGCGCGACTCCGGCGCGCTGGCGATGGCCGAGACCTTCGAGCTGCGGCCCAAGGACGTGGTGTATGTCGCCGCCTCGCCGCTGGCGAACTGGAACCGCCACCTCAGCCTGCTGTTCCCGGGCGCGCTGACCAATGCCGTCGGCGTCACGAATCGTCCCTGAGCAGCGCCGCGCTGCCTGAGCAGTCCCGAGGAGCCCCGCCATGACCAGCCCGCATGAGGCGCATTCACTGAAACACGTGTCGCACAGCCCGCCCGTGCTGTCGGTGCCGTTCGATCCACGCCCGCCCGAACCCTTGCCGGAAGAGCCTACGGTCGACCTGAAAGGCTATCTCAACACCCTGTAGCCGAGGCCGATGATGCCGATCACGGCGTGGCGGTCGCGCAGCCGGGCCAGCAGCTGCTCCAGGTGAACTGATTGGTTCTCGTCTCGCATGGGTTTCCTCGACAATATCGGTATGACGGCAAGGTATGACAGCAAGGTATGACAGCAACAATGTGACGGTGATGGCGTGAAACGGCGGCGCTGGCCGGCGCTAGATCCGGAACGGCACGAACTTGCGGATCAGGCCGGCAGGCACGGGCTCCTCGACCGGCGCCTGCGGGGGCGGCGCCGGTGTCGAGGGCAGGTATTCGGACACGATGGCCTTGACCATCGACTCGATGGGGCCGCGCTCGTGCGTGTCGCAGGCCATCATCAGGCAGGTGATGCAGGTTTCGAGCACGCTGGGCCGCAGCGCGCTTTCCTTCATGCGCATGATGCGCGGATGCTCGCTCGGGAAGACGGTGCCGTCGGTGAGCAGTTCTTCATGCAGTTTTTCGCCCGGGAACAGGCCGATGAACTGGATCTCGATGTCGCCGCGCGGCTGCTGGGGCGTGCGTTCGGTGAGGCCATGCATGGCGATCATGGTGCGCGCCAGGTCGAGGATGCGCACCGGTTCGCCCATGTCGAGCACGAACACGTCGCCGCCCTTGGCCATGGCGCCGGCCTGGATCACCAGCTGGGC
>DDKG01000037.1:10578-13161 GCA_002339265.1 Massilia sp. UBA2604
GCGGCCTGGAAGATCAGCTCGGCGATGCGCTTGCTGGCGCCCATGATATTGGTCGGCCGCACCGCCTTGTCGCTGGAGATCAGCACGCAGGTCTGGACGCCGTGCTGCGCCGCGCCGGCGGCGATGATCTGGGCTCCCAGCACATTGTTGCGCAGGCCTTCGACGATATTGGTCTCGACCAGCGGCACGTGCTTGTAGGCGGCGGCATGGTAGATGGTGTCGATGCCGCCGGCCGCCAGCACGCGCTCGACCAGGTCGGCATTGCAGACCGATCCCAGGTGGGCATGGATGGGCAGCTCGGGAAAACGCGCCGCCAGCTCTTGCCGGATGGTGTACAGGGCGTATTCGGAATGGTCGATCAGGTGCAGGCGCGCCGGACTCAGGGTGACGATCTGGCGGCACAGCTCGCTGCCGATGGAACCGCCGGCGCCCGTCACCAGCACCCCCTTGCCGCGCACGCAGCGCGCGAACAGGTCGAGCCGCGGCGGCACCGGCGGTCGGCCCAGCAGGTCTTCGAACTTGATCTCGCGGATCGCGTCGCGCAGGACCGACTTGTCGCTGGCCTTGTCGTCGGCCAGGTCGACCAGCCGGGTGAGGATCTTGGTGGGCACGCCGGCCTGGCCCAGGCGCTGCATCAGTTCGCGCAGGCGTTCGGGCGCGGCGGCGGGCAGGGCGATGACGATGGTGCGGATGCCGAGCGCAGGGGCGAGCTCGACCAGGCGCGAAGTGTGGAACACGCGCAGGCCGGCCACGGTGCGTTCGTTCAGCGCATGCTTGTCGTCGAAGAAGCACAGCGGACGGTACTCGTCGCCGTCGCGCATGGTCTGGGCCAGCCGGGCGCCGGCCTCGCCGGCGCCGTAGATGGCGACCGCCAGCGCATTGCCGGCGCAGGGTCCGCGCTTGCTGCGCAGCAGCTTGCGTACGCCGATGCGCGAGATGACAACATAAGAAAAAGCGATGAACCAATATATTGCCAGCGCGCTGCGCGGGAATCGCGCCTCGTTGAGGAATACCAAAGTGAGGTAGGCGCATAATACGGCGATGCCCAATGCAAGGCCGGTGAGCGTGAGCAGCCGATGGTCGATAAAGCGGATGACGGCGCGGTATAAATCGGATAGCCAGAAAGCCGCTATCGTCAGGACCGCCACCAGTAAATAAGAGCCGGGGCCGAATTGTTTTGCAAGTTGTAAATCGCCACCGCGCAATATCATTGCGATTAAAAAACACATGGGAAGCGCAACCAGGTCGACCGCGATGGCCAGGGCGGCCTTCGCAGTACGATGCATGGAAACGATTCTGGCGCACAGCTGGTGAGACTGGGTGTAGCGTTGAATTGACATGGCAATCGGTTTCTCGCTGAAAGAGAACGACGTGCTGCTGCAATCAAAATAATGGTTTACTGCACGACCAGGCGTTTTAATAAAATTCTGTGTTGAATTGGGTGGCTTTGCGGATTGGCGTTGTGTGTATAAGCTTATTATCTGTCTGCGATTGAATAACAGGCTTGAGGTCACTCAACAGCGATCAGGGATATAATGCGTGAAAAGAGAAGTTGAGGCGAAGAAGTGAATAAAAGAAATAGCCATGGATAATATGTTTCGACGGCTATTTATTTTATTCAGGACGTGCGAGAAAAGACGGGATCGGCGCATGCCGACGAGAATGGCGGAGTCAAAAAAGCGTCCCGACCCGGCAGGCCGGAATGCGGTCGACGCTGTCAAGTGTCAGGCCTCAGGCCTCAGGCCTCAGGCCTCAGGCCGCGGGACGGCCCGGACGCGGCTGCGGCGCCATTGGCGGCACCGTGATCTGTTCGTTCAGGCGCAGGAACTTGAAGCCGGCCAGCGCCTGGCCAGGCTTGCCGGCGCGCGCATTGCGCTCCTGGCGTTCGAGCGTGCGTCCGATATACGACTCGAACGTCTCCTCGCGCACCCGCGGTTCGGCCGAATGCAGGAAGTGGCGCTCGCCGTTCGGCCCCAGCACCACCAGGCCCACGTGCGAGGCCCAGTACTCGCCGTTGCGGGTCGAGATCACGTTGACGAAATCCCCTTCCTGCAGCTGGCTGGCGATGGCCGCCACCTGTTCTTTCGGTACATAGGCCTGGCGGCTGGTCTCGACCGGCATGTCGCGCAGCGTGTTGTGGCGGGTGCGCAGGAAGCGCGCGCGGTCGACCTTCATGTCGTAGGACGGGCCGCCCGGGCCGGCCAGGTCGGCGCTGACGTCGGTCACCAGCCAGCGGTTGGCCACGTTCCAGTCCATTTCGGTGTAGTGGTTGCGTGTGGCCACGCCGATCACGCCGTCGCGGTAGCGGATTCGCTGCAGCATCCAGAAGAATTCTTCCCACGAGCCGGACAGGGCCATCGCATAGGTATGCTCGGCGAACACCACGCAATCGCTCTGCGCCAGGCTGTATAAAGGCAGGCTGTCGTGGATCTCGTAGGGGAACTCGCCCAGCAGGTGCAGCGAGTAGGGCTGGCCGATGTTCTGGCGGCCGATCGCGGCGATGCGCTTGCGCAGGTCGGGCTCGGCGCCCTGCATGTGGACGATGTACTGGCCGGCTTCGAACGGCGTCATCTGGTAGACCTG
>DDKG01000037.1:13267-17594 GCA_002339265.1 Massilia sp. UBA2604
GCGGGCGCGGTCGCGCACCCGGTCAGGACGGCGCTGGCAAGCAGCAGGCAGGCAAGGCGCATGGCGTTCATCAATGTGGGGAAAAAACGTCAAGCTAATCTGGTGCGCCCGGCTTGGGTAATGAAATTTCTTCATCCAGCCATAACCCTGCGGAGGGCGTCTTTATGTACATTCCTTCAAGTTATATAGAAGCGAACACAAGTGATTATTCACGGGTGAAATGTCCATGAATACTCCGAGCATGGCAGCCTTCAGTCTGTCTTAAGTAATAACGATAGCACTATTCCCAGGAGAGAGAAGATGTTCAAGCAGAAGCCGCTCGCAGCGGCCGTATCGATGGCAGTCTGGAGCCTCGCAGCCCTGCCGGTCATGGCCCAGGAGGCCGAAGCGCCGGTGCCGATGCAGACCGTGGAAGTGACGGGCATCCGTGCCTCGCTGGCCAAGTCCCTGTCGGTCAAGCGCGACGCCTCGGCCAACGTCGAGGTCATTACGGCCGAAGACGTGGGCAAGATGCCGGACAAGAACCTGGCCGACTCCCTGCAGCGCCTGGCGGGCGTGGCGGTGCGCACCGACTACGACGAAGCGGAAAAAGTGTCGATGCGCGGCACCAACCCGGACATGTCGCTGATCATCTTCAACGGCCACGCGGTCAGCAGCGCCGACTGGTACGTCGCCGACCAGGGCTCGAGCTCGCGCTCGACCAGCCTTTCCCTGATGCCGTCGCACGTGCTGCAGCAGGCGGTGGTCTATAAGTCCTCGCAGGCCAATATCGTCGACGGCGGCCTGGCCGGCACCATCAACGTCAGCACCCGCAAGCCGCTGTCGCAGAAAGAGCGCTTCTCGGGCGTGGTCAGCGTCGGCGCCAGCTACGCCGACCTGCCGGGCCGCTACGCGCCGGACATGAACGGCTCTGTCACCTGGAAGAACGAGGAAGGCACCTTCGGCGTGCTGGCCGCGCTGTTCGCCGAAAAACGCCATGTGCGGCGCGACTCGGTATCACGTTTCGCTTACGGCACCAACAGCGGCTGGGACGTGATCAACACCTCGACCATGCTCGGGATTACCGATGCATCGCTGGCTGGAACCGGCTACACCGCCGCCGACCTGAATGGCGTGCGCCTGCCAGGCTCGATGAGCTCCGAGTTCGTCGAATCGGTGCGTGATCGCAAGGGCGGCATGCTGTCGCTGCAGTTCAAGCCGAACCGCGACCTCGACGTCACCATGACCGGCTTCCACTCGGCGATGGACGCGGACAACCACGGCCGCCTGAGCTCGAGCGCGATCTATTCCATGCTGCTCGGTAAGAACCAGCCGCTGGGCTCGACGGTCGCCGCCGCCGCCAACACCAATTCCAGGGGCGAGCGCGTGTACGCGCAGATCCGCAATCCGGTGATCGTCGACGAGACCACGGTCTACGGCCACCCGCTGAAGGTGCTGAAGGCGGCCGACATCGTGTTCCCCGACGGGACTACGCCGCAATACGTCGGCAACTCGGAAGGCTTCTTCCGCGACGGCGCCAAGGCCGAGAGCTCCTTCCTCGACCTCGACGCCAAGTACCGCGTCAACGAGGATCTGACCGTCAAGACCCTGCTGTCGGCAACCCGTGGCGTCGGCCAGACCAAGCTTGACCAGGGCCTGACGCTGGCGCGCTATGGCACCGGCATCTCGTACGCGCTGGGGGACCTGCACGACGCGCCATTCGTCCAATACCATAACGCCGGCGCCAACCAGCCGGGCCTGAACCCTGACGGCAGCGGCTACACCATCGTTGACCGCGCCGCATCCGGCGTGAAGACCGTCGACAAGGAGTGGAGCGCCCAGTTCGACGCCGAATACCGGCTCGACCGCGGCATCTTCCAGTCGCTCGAAAGCGGTGTGCGCTTCGCCGACCACAAACGTACGAGCGGCCGCCGCGGTCCTGCCTTCCGCAACGGCATCACCGTCGATCCGGTCACCGGCCGCGTGGTGTCGAATACGCCGACGCCGACCACCGGCTGGCAGGCCTTCCCGGGCGACTTCGGCGACGGCCTTGATGGCCCGGCGGGCTGGGACAATACCGGCTTCACCTATACCCCGGAAGCGATCAAGGAATACATCGCCAACAACACCAAGGTCACCAGCGACGCCTGGGAACGCCGCGTCAACTCCGAGATCGACATGCAGGAGCGCCAGAGCGCCGCCTACGTGATGGCCAACCTGGAAAGCGGGCGCTGGTCGGGCAACGTCGGCGTGCGCTTCACCCGCACCGAGGTCAAGGCCAATATCGCTACTCCGATCCCGGCCGGCGCCTGCCAGCGCGTGGAGCCGGGCCAGGCGCCGGTCACCTGCGCCGCCTATCCCGGCGCGATCACCGATGCCGGCGACGCCACCTCCTATTTCGACGGTGCGCCGTTCAACCCGACCGGCGGCATCATGTACTACAAGACGCCGACCAAGCGCACTTTCGACGACTGGCTGCCAAGCCTGAACCTGCGTTACGACATGGGCAACGACATGCTGGCGCGCTTCGGCGTCAGCCGCACCATCGGCCGCCAGAACTACAACCTGCTGGGCAGCGGCTTCGGCACCCCGGGCTGCGACGCCAACGGCTGCCGCGTGACCGGCCCGAACCCGGACATGGCGCCGCAAACCGCGGACAACCTCGACCTGTCGTGGTCGTGGTACTTCGCGCCGCGTTCGATCGTGGCGGTGAGCGTGTTCCACTCGTCGATCGACGGCTATCCGAAGACCGGCGCCGTGGGCAGCTCCACCGTCGACCTGCTCGACCCGCGTGACCAGACCGTGAAGACCTTCTTCATCAACACGGCCTCGCAGCAGGGCGCCAAGATCAACGGCATCGAACTGCAGTACGAGCAACCGTTCGGCAAGACCAACTTCGGCTTCACCTCGAACGTCAGCCGCGCCAAGACCAAGGTCGACGACGGCCGTCCGATGGTGGGCGCTTCCGAATGGACCGGCAACGTCGGCTTGTACTACGAGGACGACAAGCTGTCGTCACGCCTGGTGGCCAACTATCGCGGCGAGTACGTGAACAGCACCACCGCGCCGTCGCCGACCGCCAACAGCCAGGGTCTGTCGGTGATCAACGGCATCGCGATGCCGACCGCGCCGACCTATGCCGACGCGGTGACCACGCTGGCGTTCTCCGCCAACTACTACTTCACCAAGAACCTGGAGCTCGCTTTCAGCGCGACCAACCTGACCAATGCCAAGCGCGCCCAGTATCGCTACAGCGAGGACGAGCAGCAGAAGCTGGATGTCAGCGGCCGCCAGTACTACCTGAACCTGCGCTACAAGTTCTGATTGCATGGCTGTACGCGCTACAGCCAACCACGTCGTCCCCGCGCAGGCGGGGACCCAAGTGCTGCCGACGATATCGAGATGCCGGCAAGCTTGGGTCCCTGCCTTCGCGGGGACGACGTTTTGGTGCCAACGAAGACATGCATTGGCCCGCTCATCCGTATTGACGCGCGCAGTGTGCGTCACCTAACGGTGCAACCGTCCCGGTTTCGATAAGATGCATCTGTCCGAGTGAGGAAAGGCGCGATTCGATTCGCTGCCATCCGACACCTCGACAGGTTAGCCGGTCGCCTCGAGGATCGGCACCAATTTCAGGGCCCGCGCCAGCCGCAGTCCAGGCGAGGGTCCGCATTGAGAAGCGGAGGTTGCCATGTACGATGTCAAGCATCCAACCAAGCAGCTGGTGCGCGCCTATCTCGAACGTCGCTCGCGCGACCCGAAACCGCCGCCGACGCCGGAAGAAATCCGGCGCCAGCTTGGCTGGGGCATGCTGATGCCGGCCGACCTCAAGTTGGGCACCAACCGCTCCTGAACTTCACGATTTTTTTTGCGCCAGCGTCCCCGCGGGACCTGGCGCGCAGACCCACCACCGGAGACATCCATGACCAGCAAGATCGGCAGCAAACACATCGCCCAGCACCGCGGCAAGAAGGAACGCCTCGAGATCAAGCGTACCAATATCGCGCGCGAAGCCGTGCGCCAGGCCGAGGCCCGCGCCAAGTACCGCAACCAGCCGAAAGGCCAGGCCCAGCGCGAGCAGGCGCAGACCGCCGCCTGATTCACCCGGACACGCTGTACACAGCCCGCCCGCGAGGCGGGCTTTTTTACGTCCATCCGCTGCATGCGTCGCTGTCCGCCGCATTCACTCTCCATTCGCCGCCTTCCAGCCGCTATTCGCCGAATAGCGCTTTCCTGATTGCCTTCACGCTTGTTATCGTGTATCCAGTTCGATAACGAGAGGAGTGACGCAATGGATACCGAAGATGCCTATCGCTGGCGCAAGCAAGTGCTGTGGGGCCTGCTCCTG
>DDKG01000038.1 GCA_002339265.1 Massilia sp. UBA2604
TTTTTCCTGGTTGACGGCCGGTGCGCCCGGCGGCTGGATCGCCGCCTGCAGGCGGTCGCGGATGGCTTGCGGGATCTGGTTCATGCCGCGCAGCAGGTAGACGCCCGGATTGTCGTTCATCAGGGTCGGCTGCTGCGAGCCGTTATCGAGCTCGACACGAGCCTCGACATTAAAGATTGCCTTGTAGCCGTTGCCCAGGTCTTCGCTGCCCCGGATGCCGATGCGGGAGCCGTCGGCGCCGCCACTATAGACCTTGGTCGGTCCACCTTTTTGCCACATCACGCCGGCATCGGCGATGCCGTAGATCTGGACGCTGGTCTGGGCCAGGGCGGAGCATGCAAACGTAGCGCCGAGCAGGGCGGCGATCAGGCTTTTCTTCATCGTGTCTCCATATTATTTTCTTGTCGCGATGCATGAGCTCGCTCTGCCAATATGCCATTGCCTTGGCGCACTGTACAGAACGCTCGTTCGCGGATACGCCTCGGAGGATTAGGCGTTGTGAAAACACTACATGGATGACGTGCGGCTCCCGCTTCAGAACGAATGGTTGATGCCGATGTCGTATTGGTTGCCGGTGCCCGGGCTGGTCAGCAAGCCCTTCTTGCGCGAGGCATCGATGTACAGATAGGTGCGCTTCGACAGGCTGTATTCATAGCCCAGCGACAGCTGCTTCACCTTCTCCAGGCCATCGGTGTCTTTCTGGCCATAGCCCGCCAGGAATTTGCCTGGGCCCAGCACATAGTTGGCGCCCAGCACCCACGAGCTGGTATCGCTGTTGAAGAGGCGGGTATGGTCTTCGTCCAGCCTGGTGAATGTGCCCATGAGCTTGAGTTCTGGCGTCGGCTGGACCGAGGCGCCGACCGACCAGACCTTCGATTCGATCGCATTGCGCTCGTAGGCCGCCATCAGGGCGGCCGGGCCGTTGCTGTAGGTGGCCGAGACCGAGAACGGATTGGCCGAGGCCTCGGCGCCGGCCGGATACTGCGGCGCGCCGGCGCTGCCGCGACCGATCACGGCGACGCCGCCATTGTTTTCCTTCGTCGCGATCGCGGTATTGAGCTGGAAGCCGTTGACGATCGGCGAGTTGTACCAGATGGCGTTCGACCAGCGGTTGCCGGATGCGCCGACCGGGTCGAGCGGCTGCGAGCTGTAGCCGGCCACGCTCAGGTCGGTATAGAAGCCGCCTGCGGTCGGGATCGCATGGAAGGGTTCGAAGTTGCCGATGGTTTCATGGAACGGGGTCAGGCCGCGACCGATGCGCAGCGTGCCGAAGCCGCCTTGCAGGCCGACGCGGCTCTGGCCCTGGAACAGCTGGCGCTGATTGCCGCCGGGACCAATCTCGCTGCTGCCGGTATCCGGCTCGTACCGCATTTCAAGGTGAAACAGAGCCTTGAAACCATTGCCCAGATCTTCGGTGCCCCGGATGCCGAGGGTGTTGGCAGCGCGCTTGCTGATGCTGACGTTCTCGCCACTGCGCTTGACGATGCCGGCATCGACGGTGCCGTAGACCTGCACCGACGTCTGCGCATGGGCCGCGCCGGCGCAGGCGCCGAGCAGTGCGACGGCCAGGAGAGATTTCTTCATTATGGGTATTCCCATGGTCAGGGTGAGCGCATGCAGAGCGTCGAGGCCGGCCGCCCGGGTCACCTCCATTGTTTCAAACTTCAGGGCATGCTATGTGGTCAATTATCAGTGGCGCGCTTGGTAAATCGCTAATGAATCCAATCGTGTTGTTGTATTTTTGAAACGTCGGTGATTGCGCATGACACAGAGCCGGCAGTTTTGCATCCGAGAAAAGGACGGCGGCGTTCATTCATTAAGCGACCGCGAGCATGCCTCGTTGTCGTGCGGCCAGGGTGGCCGGTTTCATCCGCTTGAACCAGCTTTGCGCCCCGTCAACTCACCCCGGAATCGAATCGAATCGCCCGCGGCAGCGGCTTAGACTTTGGCCAAATTTGCATGAGCTGCGACAGGCCCTGTCAATACCTTGTATATTGGCAAGCTCGCCAGGCTGGCTTGCGCCATGGGCCTGGCGGTCGTGATGCCGTCGCCGCTGCGTGTTGCCGACTCACTCTTTTATGTATTTCAACGATGGCTAACCGCGAAGAATTGGCGATCATTCGCAATGCCCGCGCCGGGCAGGTGGCGGCCCAGCTCGAGCTGGGCAAGCTGTATTTGTTCGGCAGCGCCGGACTGCCGCAGAGCCTGCCGACGGCGCTGCACTGGCTCGAGCGTGCGGCTCGACAAGACTGTCCACCTGCCTGGCAGTTGATCGGTAACCATATTCCTCTTGAGCTTGCCCAGCATAACCCTGGCGCCGTCGCCCAGTGGTACGAGCGCGCCTATGACGACGGCAGCCTGCACGCCGGCCTGGTGTTCGCCCAGCTGGTGCTCGATCCGGCGGCGGCGCCGTCCCAGCAGCATCCGAAGGCCGTGCAGGCGCTCGAGGATGCGGCGCGCGCCGGCTTCCCGCATGCGCAATGGATGTTGGCGCAACGCCAGGGCAAACAGCCTGCGGCCCAGCCCGGTGCGCGGACGGCGCCGATGGGCGCCGCGGCGCAGCCGGCGCCCGCGTCCGGCGCTGCCGAGCGCGCGCCGGCGCGCCCATCGGGCGCATCGAGCCAGGTGCTGCGTCCGCACGGTGCTGGCACGGCGCAGTATGCCGCGCTCGACGAGGCATGGACGGCGCGCCGCTGGGACGACTACCTCGAACGCGCCCTGCCGCAGGCGCGCGCGCTGGTGAGCGAGCGCGGCGAACAGGGCGAGATGCGCCGTTTCGCCCCCGACGAGATTGCCCTGCTGTCGCGCTGCGCGCGCCTGCTCGACCCGGCGCTCGATGGCGTCAGCGGCCTGCAGGCGCTGGACGCCGCCGCGGCGGCGGCGCGCTGCGGGCCGGGTGAACCCGCCGTGCTGTGGGAACTCGCCGCGGCCGAGCATGATCCCCATGCACAGCTGGCGCTGGGTTTGCGCTGCGCGCGCATGCGGGTTGATGGCAGGCGTTGCACCAATGGAGGCGGGACGATTGCGGACGCGCATGTCGCAAACGCGCATGTCGCCCACGCGCAGGTTGCCAATTTCAAGAAAGCGATCCGCTGGCTGAACCTGGCCGGAGAGCAGGGCCTGGCCGAGGCCTGGTATGCGCTGTCGCGCATCTATATCAAGCCGGAATTTTCACAGCGAAACGTGGCCGATGCCCAGCGCTACCTGGAGCGGGCCGCCGAGATGGGGTATCGCGATGCCCAGGTGGAATGCGGCCACAATGCCTGGCGCGCGCGCCGCGAGAACGAGAGCAATGATGTACGCGCCGTGTACTGGCTGCAGAAGGCGGCGGCCCAGGGCTCGCACGAGGCCGTCGAGCTGCTGCGCAAGATCGCGCCGCGCGCCACGGCCGCGCCCTACACCGAGACCGGGCGGCTGCTGGCCAGCCACGCCGACGCGCTGGCGGCGCATCCCTTGCTGGCCGCGCGCATCGAGCTGGCGGCGCTGTTCGACCTGTCGCGCGCCGAGGCGCTGCTGCTGGACGTGGGAGCGGCCGACCAGGGGCATTGCCTCGTCATCGACATCCGCGCCAGCTATGGGCGCAGCAAGCGGCGGCTGGTGATGGTGGAATCGGCGCAGCAGCGCGAGGCGCTGGACCGCATCGTGCGCCTGTTCGAACAGGTCGACTGCGGCCCGGCCGGACCGGAAGGAAACTACCGGCAGCGCCTGTACCGGCTGCGCACCCTGCTCAATGTGGCAATCCCCGGCAATGACGCCGACGGCGGCGCCGACATTGAGCTGGCGGCCTGACGCCTGAACCCGTGGGGTGGGCGGCTTAGCCGCCCACGCGTTCAAACCATGTATGCACAGCTGCGTAGGGTGGGCGGATTTTCCGCCCACGCGTTCAGATCACGTCCGCGCATTGGCAAATGCACGACGGGACCGGACGCTCAAACCTCGACTTCGCCCTCGAACACCGACACCGCCGGTCCGCTGAGGTAAACCGGCTGCCCCGCTCCCGCCCAGGCGATGCTGAGCTCGCCGCCGCGGGCCGAGACGCGCACCGGCGAATCGAGCAGGCCGCGCCGGATGCCGGCCACCACCGCCGCGCAGGCGCCGGTGCCGCAGGCCAGCGTCTCGCCGGCGCCGCGCTCATGCACGCGCAAGCGGATGTGATGACGGTCGACCACCTGCATATAGCCGGCATTGACCCGTTTCGGGAAGCGCTCATGATGCTCGATCAGCGGGCCGGTCTGTTCCACCTGCGCGGAGTCGACGTTGTGCACCACCTGCACCGCATGCGGATTGCCCATCGAGACCACCGAAATCGGCACCGCCTCGCCGCCGACTGGCAGCGGCCACAGCGTGTCCTCGCCCTCGGGCTTGCCGTTCAATCCTGCACTGTCGAACGGCACTTCGGCCGGATCAAGGCGCGGCGCGCCCATGTCCACCGTCACGCTGCCGTCGTCTTCCAGGCGCGGGGTGATGATGCCCGACATGGTCTGCACGCGGATGCTGCGCTCGGTGGTCAATCCCTTCTCGACCACGAAGCGCACGAAGGCGCGCGAGCCGTTGCCGCACTGCTCGACTTCGCTGCCATCGTTGTTGAAGATGCGGTAGCGGAAGTCCACGCCTGCTTCGTTCGGACGCTCGACGACCAGGATCTGGTCGGCGCCGATGCCGAAACGGCGATCGGCCAGGCGCTGCCATTGATCGGCCTGCATGCCGTCGACGTCGATCGGCTGGTTGATGGCGTCGATCACGACGAAGTCGTTGCCCGCGCCATGCATCTTGGTGAATTTCAGTTTCATGAATCAATCATACAGCGAAGGTTCACCCGGCGGACGGGTCTTGAAGCGCTTATGGGTCCAGAAATATTGCTCCGGCGCCTCGCGCACGCGTTCTTCGATGAAGGCGTTCATGCGGCGGGTCGCTTCGACCATATCGTCGCCCGGGTAGTTCTCCCACGCAGGATAGAAGCGCACGCGCCAGCCCTGGTAGTTCGGCAGGTAGGTCGCGATCACCGGGATCACCTTGGCCTTGGTGCTCGCGGCGATGCGGCCCAGCGCGGTCAGGGTTGCCGCCTGCACGCCGAAGAAGGGCACGAACTCCGCATCCTTCTCGCCGAAGTCCATGTCCGGCAGCATGAAGTAAGGTAGGCCGTCGCGCAGCGCGCGCAGGATCGGCTTGATGCCTTCCTTGCGCGTCACCAGGCGCACCGGCCCGTAGCGTTCGCGGCCATGGCGCAGCAGGCGATCGAAGGCCTCGTTCTTTTGCGGCACGTACATGCTGCACACCGGGATCACGCGCGAGGCGACGCCGGCCACGTCCAGGCACACGAAATGCGGGCACAGCAGGATCGTGGGGCCGGCCTCCATCTCGGCCTGCGGCACCGCCGGCTCGACCCGGATCAGGCTGCGCACGCGTTCCTCGGGCGCCCACCACAGGATCGAACGCTCGACGATGCTGCGCGCATAGGCGCG
>DDKG01000258.1:0-11900 GCA_002339265.1 Massilia sp. UBA2604
AAGGCCTGGCTGACCTCCTGCACGCCCACGCCCAGCTTGGCGTGCTGCACCTTGCCGGTGGCGACGATCTGGTCCTTGATGCGCACCGCGAGGTCGATCGGGATCGAGAACGACAGGCCCTGGTAGCCGCCGGTCATGCTGTAGATCTGCGAGTTGATGCCGACGACTTCGCCGCGGGTATTGAACAGCGGGCCGCCCGAGTTGCCGGGGTTGACGGCGACGTCGGTCTGGATGAACGGTACGTTGTTATTCGAGATCGAGCGACCGGTGGCGCTGACCACGCCGGCGGTGACGGTGCTTTCGAGGCCGAACGGCGAACCGATGGCCAGCACCCACTCGCCCACCAGCAGCGACTGCGATTTGCCGATCGGCGCCACCGGCAGGTTCTTGGCGTCGATCTTGAGAACGGCTACGTCGGTGCGCGGGTCGGAGCCCAGGACCTTGGCGCGGAATTCGCGGCGGTCCTGCAGCTTGACGGTCACTTCGTCGGCGCCTTGCACGACGTGGGCGTTGGTTAGGATGACGCCGTCCGGGCTTACGATAAAGCCCGATCCGGCGCCGAAAACGGGAGCTTCGCGACCGCGCTCGGCGCGCGGGTCTTGAAACTGTCGGAAAAATTCGTAGAAGGGGTGGCTCGGGTCGAGGTTCGGCAAGCCGCCGCGATTGGCGGCCTTGGTGCCGCCGACGACGCGGATGTTGACCACCGCCTTGCCCTGCTGGGCGGCGATGCGGGTGAAGTCTGGCAGGGCCACGGTCGACGCTGGAGCGCCCGCGGCAGCGGCTGGCGCCGGAGCGGGTGCAGGAGTCTGGGCCGGAGCGGCTGCAACGGCAGGCGCGCTTTCGGCTACGGCATTATTGTGATTGACAGCGATGGCACCGACCGCGCCACCGATGACGCCTGCGGCACCCAGGGCCAGCATGAGGCGTTTGGCAGTGATGGCAGTAACGGCACTTGGGTTCGACATGGTGTGTGCTCCTGGTGAAAATGTGTTGAATCGATGTTGAGTATCGATGGACGTATCTTCGCGCAGCCGCCTTAGATCATGCTTAAGTTGACAAGGCTTCGGGCTTAGGGATCTCTTAAGGATGAGCGAAAGCCGTTTTTTCGCCAGCCCCAAAAAGGTCGTTCCCGCGGAGGCGGGAACCCAAGTCTGCCGGCGCTACCTAAACGCTCGCAAAATTAGGTTCCCGCCTGCGCGGGAACGACGGAGTTACGCTAACGGCAGACTTGGATCAGGCGGCTTCGCGCTGTTCCAGGGTCTTGACGTTGCCACCCTCGATGGCGCCGGTCGCGTCGCCGATGGCGATCTTGCGCGGCTTGAGGGCTTCGGGCACTTCGCGCACCAGCTCGATGGTGAGCATGCCGTTGTCGAACGAGGCAGCAGTGACCTTCACGTGGTTGGCCAGCTGGAAGCGCTGCTCGAAATCGCGAGCGGCGATACCGCGGTGCAGGAAGGTGCGCTGGACGTCGTCCTTCTGCTTGCGGCCGGTGACGTGCAGGCTGTCACGCTCGGTGATGATCTCGATCTCGTCGCGGCTGAAGCCGGCGAGCGCCATCACGATACGGTATTGGTCTTCGCTCACCAGTTCGATGTTGTACGGCGGGTAGCTTGGCTGCGCTTCGGCGCGTTGCTCGAGCAGGCTGGCCAGGCGATCGAAACCGATGGCGGAACGGTACAGGGGAGTCAGGTCGAAAGTACGCATGATGTCATATCCTTGTAAAAGTTAAGCGATAAGGGGCGGAACCTCCGTTGAGCATTCCGTTGGGACCAATCTAATGTCATCCCAAACGATTTTCAAGTGATACGAAATACGGATTTTTAATCATTTTTGCAAATTTTATTTGCATGATGTATCAGCAGAAATTTGTGTTGAGATGGGGTGCTACACTCGCCGGCTTCCCCTCAGCTTTCCTGCTTCAGATGATCGCCTTCCCCTTCCTCGCCCGCGCCGCCCGTCCGGTCAGCGCCCTCGCTTTTGCTCTCGCGCTTGCCCTGCCCGCTTCCGCCCAAGTACCTGCCGTCGGCAATGACCCGTATCCGGGCACGATCGCGCTGCACGTCGACGCAAGCAACCTGTCGCAGCAGATCTTCAGCATGCGGCTGTCGATGCCGGTGCGTCCGGGTGCCATGACCCTGCTCTATCCGCAGTGGGCGCCGGGCAATCACGGCCCGAACATTCCGCTGACCCAGCTGGCCGGCCTGAAGTTCAGCGCCAATGGCAAGCCGGTCGAGTGGACGCGCGACCCGGTGCAGGTCTACGCCTTCCATGTGACGGTGCCGGAAGGCGCCACCGAACTGGTGGCCGAATACCAGTTCCTGTCGCCGCTGGACACCAGCCAGGGCCGCATCACGATGACCGACGACATCCTCGGCGTGCAGTGGCAGTCGGTGGCGCTGTACCCGGCCGGCTACCACGCGCGCCGCATCACGGTGCAGCCGACGCTCACCCTGCCCGCCGGCTGGCAGTTCGCCAGCTCGCTGGCGGTCGAAGGCCGTACTGGCGACGAAGTGCGCTTCAAGCCACACGATCTCGACACGCTGGTCGATTCGCCGCTGTTCGCCGGCCGCTATTTCAAGCGCATCGACCTGGCGCCAGGTTCGAAAAATCCGGTGCTGCTGAACGTGGTGGCCGACAATCCCGAGAACCTGGATGCAAAACCGGAGCAGATCGCACTGCACCGGGCGATGGTCGACCAGGCGGTCAAGCTGTTCGGCTCGCGCCACTACCGGCAGTACGATTTCCTGTTCGCGATCTCGGACGAATTCGGCGGCATCGGCCGCGAGCACCAGCAGTCGAGCGAGAACGGCGTGCGGCTCGGCTACTTCACCGACTGGGGCCGCAACGAAGCCGGCCGCGAGCTGCTGCCGCATGAATTCGTGCACTCCTGGAACGGCAAGTTCCGCCGCCCGGCGGGCCAGGACGTGGCCAACTTCAATACTCCGCTGCAGAACGAACTGCTGTGGGTGTACGAGGGCCAGACCCAGTTCTGGGGCAAGGTGCTGGCCGCGCGTTCGGGCCTGGTGTCGCAGAACCATGCGCGCGAAGCGCTGGCGATCGACGCGGCGCGCTACGACAACACGCAAGGCCGCGACTGGCGCGCGGTACAGGACACGGTCAACGATCCGATCATCAACGGCCGCAAACCGATCGGCTGGGGCAACTGGCAGCGCAGCGAGGACTACTACACCGAAGGCATGCTGATCTGGCTCGACGTCGACACCAAGATCCGCGAACTCTCGGGCGACAAGCGCAGCCTGGAAGACTTCGCGCGCGCCTTCTTCGGCATCGAGGACGGCAGCATCGAGACGTCGTACTACACCTTCGACGACGTGGTGGCCGCCTTGACCAAGGTGCAGAAGTTCGACTGGGCGCCGTTCCTGCGCGCGCGCCTGGACGGCCACGGCCCCGGCGCGCCGCTCGACGGCCTGGCCCGCGCCGGCTGGAAGCTGGTGTACGTCGACACCCCGAGCAACGCCGTGCGCGCTTCTGAGGATCGCACCCGCAGCACCGACCTCACCTATTCGCTCGGCTTCTCGGTGCGCAGCAATGGCGACGTCACCGGCGTGGTGTGGGACGGTGTGGCATTTCGCGCCGGCCTGGCCGCGAACACCACCATCGTCGCGGTCAACAACCGCGTCTACAAGGGCGATGTGCTGAAAGCGGCGGTGCGCGCCAACAAGGACGGCAAGGCGCCGATCGAACTGCTGGTCCGCAAGGGGAACAACCTGCGCACCATCACGCTCGACTACCGCGACGGCTTGCGCTATCCGAAGCTGGAGCGCATTCCGGGCACGAAGGATCGTCTGGACGCCTTGTTCAAGGCGGCGAAGTAATCGACTTGCGCAGGCGCGCGATCAGCGGCAGCAGTTGCCGGTGCAGGTCCGGGTCGCCGCAGGCGAGGACCGAACCGCCGTGCTGCGGGTCGCCGCCGTCCCAGGTGGTGATCACGCCGCCGGCGCCTTCGACCATGGGAATCAGAGCTTGCACGTCATGGACGTCGAGGTGCGCTTCCAGCACCAGGTCGACCAGGCCGTGGGCCAGCAGGCCGTAGGCATAGCAATCGCCGCCGAAGCGCACGATCTGCGCGCTTGAGGCGATGGCGTCGAACACGGCCTGGTCGCGGACTTTCGCGCCGGCCGCAGGTACCGTCAGCATCACGCGCGCCTGCGCCAGGGTTGGGCAGCGGCGCGCGCGAATCGGGGCGCCGTTGCACCAGGCGCCGTGCGGCATGCCGACGAAACGCTCGCGCGTAAACGGCTGGTCGATGATGCCGATGACAGGCCGCCCGCCATCGTTCAGGGCGATCAGCGTGCCCCAGATCGGCAGGCCGGTGACGAAGGCGCGGGTGCCGTCGATCGGGTCGAGCACCCATTTCAATGGACTGGCGCCGTCGATGCTGCCTTCTTCTTCGCCGACGATGCCGTGGTCGGGATAACGTGCGGAGATCAAGCTGCGCATTGCCCGTTCGGCGGCGCGGTCGGCCACTGTGACCGGGTCGAACACCGCCCCGCCGGCCTTGTCCTCGACGACCAGGTCGGCGCGAAAGTGCGGCAGGATGGCGGCGCCCGCCGCGTCCGCGAGTTCTTCCGCGAAGGCGCGCAGGGCGTCCAGCTGCGTGGTGTCGATGCTGGTCACTTCCATTCGCCGCGCTGGTTCACCAGCGTCTTCTTGCCTTCGGTGACCACCAGGCGGCCGTCGGCGAACACGGTGTAAGTCACGCGGCCGGACTTGAATACATAACCCTGGAAGGCGCCCGGCGTGACGCCGTCGGCCGCCATCGAGTGCATGGTCTTGCCGCGCAGTGTGATCGCCTTGCCGGACTTCTTGCTGGTGCCGACGTAGCGCACGTCGTCGCAGGTGACGTTGCCCTCTTCGCACTGCTGCGTGATCTTGACGGTGAAGCCCGGCGTTTCCAGGGTTTGTTCGGCCTGGGCGTGGGCATAGGTCGACGCAGCCAGCGTCAGGGCAGCCAGGGCTGCCAGGTTCGTTAATCGCTTCATGGTTCCTCCGGTCGGCTTCGATGGGCGGATTATGCCTTATCGAAGTCGCTCGACCGTTCGCCAGGTCGCTTATGGCTCGGCGCGGCCCAGGTCGAGGTAGCGCGAGGCCCAGGCGGCGACCACGTCGGCGATGTAGACGGCGTCGTGGCGGCGCCTGAGAAGATGGTCGGCGTCGTCGAGCGAGACGAAGCTCTTGGGATGGCGCGCGGCCTGGAAGATCTGCTCCGCGTTGGCCACGGCGACGGTGTCGTCCGAGGGCGAATGCATCACCAGCAGCGCGCGGCCCAGCTCACGGATCTTCCGCTCCAGGCGCTGCTCGGCGACGTCTTCCAGGAACTGGCGCTTGATCGTGAACGGTCGACCGGCCAGCTGGACGTGCGCGACGCCATGCTCGGCGATGGCGTCGATGTGCTCGCGGAACATGCCGGTGAC
The DNA here is from genome assembly GCA_002339265.1 of Massilia sp. UBA2604. Lineage (GTDB taxonomy): Bacteria > Pseudomonadota > Gammaproteobacteria > Burkholderiales > Burkholderiaceae_D > Telluria. The sequence goes on from DDKG01000258.1 coordinate 5,436, forward strand.
ATGGTGCGGATCGCTGGGCGCGGCGACGGTGGCGACGGCCCGCACTTCGGGCATGCTGGACGCCGCGGCCAGTACCGCCGCCCCGCCCAGGCTGTGGCCGACCAGAAGCTGCGGCGCGGCGTACTCGCTGCGCAGGAAATCGGCGGCGGCCACCAGGTCGGACAGGTTGGATGAGAAATTCGTATTGGCGAATTCGCCCTCGCTGGCGCCGATGCCGGTGAAGTCGAAGCGCAGCGCGGCGATGCCGTGGCGCGTCAGGCCCTGCGCGATGCGGGCCGCGGCGAAGACGTCCTTGCCGCAGCTGAAGCAGTGGGCGAACAGGGCGTAGGCCTTGACCAGGCCTTCGGGTGCGTCGAGGCGCGCGGCCAGCAACTGGCCGTCGGCGCCTTTGAAGTGGACTGCTTCGCCTGCCATGCATGTCTCCTTATGTCCTGGTCCGGGTGGACGGTCGTGAGGTAACGATAGCATGGGCGATGGTGGCGCCGGCATCTGTCATCGGTCATACCGCTGCGGGCCGGCGCCGGTCTCATGCGGCGATCGCGGCGGTCGCGGCGACGAGCCGCGCGCACAGGTAGAGAGCGAATCCGAACAGGATGTGGTTGATCAGGCTGCGCAGGCAGTTGCGTAGCGGCGCCGGCGTCCGGGAGGCGGCGATGCCGGCGCCCATGGCCGGCTGCATCACGAACAGCGGCGCCACCACGGTGGCGAGGCCAAAGGCCAGCGCCGGCGCCAGCTTCGGATCGCGCAGCCAGTCGATGCCGGCCAGCGCCACCAAGGCCGCTGCGAAACCGATCCCGATCGCGTAGTGCGCGATCCAGCCGTAGGCCGTTTCATGGCGTACTGGACGCGCCTTGCCGATCGCCGTGTGACGCACGCGGCCGCGCAGCAGGTGGCCGATCCAGCGTCCCAGCAACGCCATGGCGAGCGTCGGCGTACCGAGACGGCGCAGCAGCGCCAGCCAGGCGTCGAGCAGCGCAGTGGCGCCACAGCCGATGAGGACGATTGCGATGATCTCGTTCATGGTGATTCCTCCTTCCTTGTTGACGGGACAAGCGATGCGTTCCACTATAGAAGTTGAAGTCAACTTCAAGTCAAGAGGGATTGCGTGGATATTTCTGAGGTCGCGAAACGAACGGGAGTGCCGGCATCGACGCTGCGTTACTACGACAAGCGGGGCTTGATCGCATCGAACGGACGGCAGGGATTGCGGCGCACGTTCACGCGCGAGGTGCTCGACCGGCTGGCGCTGATCGCACTGGGACAGGCGGCGGGATTGTCGCTGGACGAGATACAGGCGATGTTCGGGGCCGGCGCGGAACCGGAGATCGACCGGCGCATGCTGGCTGACAAGGCGGACGAGATCGATGCGCTGGTGTTGCGGCTGACCGCGATGAGCAAGGGATTGCGGCATGCGGCGGCGTGCCCGGCGCCGCGGCATATGGAATGTCCGACGTTCAAACGGTTGCTGGCCTCCGCGGGGTCGGGGGCGTTGGGGCGACAGCGGCAACTCCCTACGTCGCTCCCGCGAAGGCGGGAGCCCAAGCCGGCATGAGGACTGGCTTCGTTCGATGGATACGGTGTGCTGAAACTTGGGCTCCCGCCTTCGCGGGAGCGACGTGGTGGTGCGGGAACGACGTTGGTGGTGCGGGAGCGACGGTGGTGACGCGGAGCGACGGTGGTGGCGCGGAGCGACGGTGGTAGTGCGGGAGAGATGCTGGTAGGCCTTCGCCTGTGATCGAAGGCCGACGGCACAGACGCTCATCACCCGAATAATCCATGCAGGAACCAGCGCGGCGCCGCATCCTCGCCCGTGCCGTTGATGCGCTCGCGATAGATCCAGTACAGCGCGTGGTCTTGCCCCTCGGCGATGAAGTAGTCGCGCGTCTGCGTCTGGCTCCACCACCCGGCCTCGATGCGCTCGGGATTGGACGCCACCCGCAGGGGCGAGCCGTAGAACGGCCGGTGGTCGCGCATCAGGAGTGCGATCGGCTTGGCCAGCAGCCAGCTCGGACGCGGCAAACTCTGCACGTCGGGCGGCATCTGCGCCGCGCGGGCGGCGGCGCTCACCTTCTGCTGCACCGGCACCCAGGCGTTGGCGACTTCGGGCCGGTAATCGGCCAGCGGTAGCGCCTGCAAGACATTGTCTGCTCCCAGGCGCGCCACCAGCAGCTCGATCATGCGCATCCGATCTTCCTCGCTGCCACCGGGATCGGGGAATAGCGAGTCGGTCGGCGGCGCCATCGCCTGCAATTGCTGGGCCTCCAGCGCGATGCCGATCACCGGCGCCTCGAGCTCCAGCTTGGCCAGGCGCTCGCGCAGCAGGCGCAGCAGGTGCTCGTCGCGCCAGGTGGGTTCGGCCAGCGCCACCTCGACCAGGGTCGGCGCACGCGCCATGCGGCCGCGCTCATGGTCGAGCGACAGCCGGATGCGCTCGACCGCCAGCTGGCGCGCGCACAGCCAGCCCGTCATCTGCAGCACCAGGCGATGGGCGCCGGCCAGCAGCAGCTCGGCCTGCTCGAGCCGGTCGAACAATTCGAGCCGCGCATGGAAACGCTCCGGCGGCGCCACCCACTGGAACAGTTCGGCGCTCTGGCCATAGGCGGCGTCCAGCATGTCGAGCAAGGCGCGGCCACAGCGCCGCTGCAGGCCGGGACGCGGCAGGCGCTGCAGCTCGTCCAGGCGGCGGCAGCCGATGCCCTCGAACCAGCTGGCGAACGGCCGCGCCGGCGGCAGCAAGGCCACCGGCAAGCGATCGAGGCGCCGCACCAGCGAATCCATCGTCAAGGCGCGCCCCGCATTGCGGCGCGCCAGCAACCAGGCCCCGCGCGCCGTCGGCGCGCAGGCGATGCAGGCCGTGAAGCCGAGCGCCGCCATATTGGCGCGCACGCGCTCGCACAGGCGCCGGATGCCGCCGAACAGGCGCAGGCTGGCGCCGATGTCGAGCAGCAGGGTCGCTTCTTCGGCCAGCGCCACCTGCGGTGTGTACTGCAGCATCGTCATGGCCACCGCCTCCATGGCTTCGGCCTCGCGCTCGTGACTGCGCAATTCGATGCGCGCCTCGGGCATCAGCATCAGCACACCGCCGCGGCGCATGCCGATCTGCACGCCGGCGGCGCGCGCGGCCGGCGACAGCGCCATCGCCCGCTCCTGTTCGAGAATGACCGTGCCGGCGTCGTGCCCGATTGCACCATTGCCGGCGCCATTACCAACGTCACTGGCGCTGCCACTGCCGCCGCCAGCTGCGTCACCAGTTGCGCCGCCAACCCCCTGGCCCGCCCCGCCGCGCGCCTGATTACCAGGCGCGCAGCCAGCCTCACTGAACCAGCGTGGGCTGAAGACCTCGAGCGGTAGCTGGGGTAAGTACAGGCCGATCCAGAGGCGCATGGTGTTGCAGTAGTGAAGAACCAAGTGGAAGGAACAGCGGCGCCTCGCGCTGCGGTCCCCGACGTTTGACGAAGTCGATATTCATGCCGCCGGCCGCCGGCCGCAGCGCAAGACGCAAAGGCGCGGGAGATGCATCCTGCGCCGCCGCCAGCGGACGGAGCATGAAAAACAGCGTTTCGCCGCCTTGCGCCGCCAGATGCAGGCGGCGCAGGCTGTCGTTACGCACATGGTTGGTCCAGAACAACAACGCGCCGCAACTGCCGCTGCGCAGCACCTGTTCGGCCGCCCATAGCGCGTCCGCGGTGCGCGTCGTGCGCAGCCATAACAACTGGGACGGCTCCAGGCCGAGCGCGGCAAGCGCCAGGGCCTGGGGTGGATGGGGCGGCTGCAGCAGCACGATGCGGCGTTCGGCGCAGGCGGCCAGGGCCGGACGCAGCAGGCGCATTTCGCCGATACCGGGCTGTTGCAGATGCAGGTCGACCAGGGTGCCGCCGGGCCAGCCGCCGCCGGGAAGCTGGCTCGAGAGCGTCGGGTGGCCGGTATCGATGCAGCGCGTGTCGGCATGCGCCAGCTGCGACGCGCGCCACAGCGATGGATGCACTGCCTCGGGTGCAGCAAGGATGGCTGAGTGAGTCATAGGGCTTATCGAACGAATACTGTATAAACATACAGTACTAGCTGACGCCGGGTTTGGCAAGGCGTATTCAATTTGGCTATACCAATTAAGCCATTGGTATTGATGAAAAATAAACGTGCCTCATGGAGCCAAGCCACTATTTTCATTGCGGCTACGCGCGCCTCCTTGCAACACGCCAGCCGTCCAGCCCCTACACGATGCAGCGTCCGGACAATTGGACCTTGGTCGTAATATCTTGTATATCGGGGTAGCGGCACCATCTGCATGATTGCGCCTTGTTGCGGCGCAGGACGACAACCGACAACGGAGAAGCCATGGACGACGACATCCTGGTCAGCAAGGCTGCCATCATCGAACGCTGCTGCCGGCGCGCCCGCGACGAGTATGAAAAAGACCCGAATACTTTCTCTGAGGACATTACACGCCAGGATGCCGCCACACTGAACGTGATCCGCGCCTGGGAAGCGGCCATCGAGATGGGCGACTACGTGATCGGCAACGCCAGGCTGGGCCTGCCGCAGGACGAGCGCGAGGTCATTACCTTGCTGGCAGAACATGGTTGGATTATCCCCACCCTGGCCGAGGATCTCAAGCGCACCGGCGAGTTCTGCCGCGCCGAATGGGATTACCAGGCGGCGCCCCTGCCGGCGCTGGTGACGATCATCAAACGCGGCCTCGACGATTTCACCGATTATTCGGCTGCCCTGCTGGGCGGCGTACGTATCACCGAATAAACTTTTGCCCCAGTTGTCGGCGCGAAAAATAGGCGCCAACTGGTATGATTCGCCTTTTTCCGGGGTGGCCCCGCCCATTGTCTGACATGACAGGCAGCCATCCAGCACCTGATTACCAAGAAAAAATGAGCACACCATCCAATCTGCCCGGCTTCTTCAGCCGCCTGTCGATCGCCTTCGGCGCCCTGTTCAAGTCGCTCGGCGACGCCGAGTTCGCCGCGCGCGTGCGCGATGACGGCGTCGGCCCGACCGCCGCACCTGCTCCGGCACCGGTTCCAACGCCACCCCCGGCCCCGACGCCAGCCCCGACGCCGCTGCGCGCCCCAACCCCGGATTCGGCCCTGCAACTGCTGAGCCTCTTCCAGCGCGAAGCCCGCCTGATCGACTTCGCCCACGAAAACCTCAGCGCCTACTCGGACGCCGACATCGGCGCCGCCGCCCGCGTCGTGCACGAAGGCTGCGCGCGCGTGCTGCGCGAGCATTTCGCGATCGAGCCGGTGCGCAGCGAGAACGAAGGCAGCCGCGTTACCCTGAACGAAGGCTTCGACGCCGCCAGCGTGCGCCTGACCGGCAACGTGGTCGGCAAGGCGCCGTTCACCGGCACCCTGAGCCACCGCGGCTGGCGCGCAGCCAAGGTCACGCTGCCGCAGCTGGCCGAGAGCCACGACGCGCGCGTGCTGGCCCCGGCGGAGGTGGAACTGTGAGCGACGCCCACGATCCACGCTATGCCATCGGCATCGACCTGGGCACCACCCACAGCGCCCTGTCGTATGTCGACCTGCAGGCCAGCGATGGCGAAAAGGCCGTCGAGTCGGTGCTGCCGATCCCGCAGCTGACCGCCCCCGGCACGATCGAGGCGCTGCCGCTGCTGCCGTCCTTCCTCTACCTGCCGCACCCGGACGAGATGCCGGCCGGCGAACGCGCCCTGCCCTGGAGCCAGGGCGAGGAAGCCGCGGTCGCCGGCGAGATGGCGCGCAGCCGCGGCGCGACCACGCCGATCCGCCTGGTGTCGTCGGCCAAGAGCTGGCTATGCCATCCCGGCGTCGACCGCCGCGCCGCGATCCTGCCGCAGGATGCGCCGGATGAAGTGCCGCGCGTGTCGCCGCTGGCGGCGTCGACCCGCTACCTCGAACACCTGCGCCAGGCCTGGAACGCGGCGCACCCGGAAGCGCCGTTCGACCAGCAATCGGTGACGGTCACCATTCCCGCCTCGTTCGACCCGGCCGCGCGCGAACTGACCGCGGAAGCGGCGCGCCAGGCCGGCTTCGCGCCCACCCTGCTGGAAGAGCCGCAAGCGGCCCTGTACAGCTGGATCCAGGGCAGCGGCGGCCGCTGGCGCAAGCAGGTGCAGCCGGGCGACATCATCCTGGTGGTCGACGTCGGCGGCGGCACCAGCGACTTCTCGCTGATCGCGATCCTGGAACGCGATGGCAAGCTCGAACCGCACCGCGTGGCCGTGGGCGACCACATCCTGCTGGGCGGCGACAATATGGACCTGGCGCTGGCCCACTTCGTGGCCCGTAAACTGGCCACGAATGGCACCCAGCTCGACGCCTGGCAGATGCGCGCCCTCACCTATGGCTGCCGCAGCGCCAAGGAAGAACTGCTGGCCAACCCCAACGCGACTACCCATCCGATCGTGGTGCCGAGCCGCGGCTCGAAGCTGATCGGCGGCTCGATCCGCACCGAACTCACGCGCGAAGAAGTCAC
>DDKG01000258.1:12057-25850 GCA_002339265.1 Massilia sp. UBA2604
GCCGTGCGCGCCCGCGCCGGCCTGACCCAGCTCGGCCTGCCGTATGCGCAGGACGCCGCGATCACGCGCCACCTGGCCGCCTTCCTGGCGCGCCAGGCCGGCGCCACCGCCGAACTCGAAGGGTTCAGCGGCCGCGTGAATGCGGAGCACAGCTTCCTGCATCCGAGCGCGGTGCTGTTCAACGGCGGCGTGTTCAAGTCCGGCATCCTGGCCCAGCGCGTGATGGACACCATCAACGACTGGCTGTACATGGAGGGCGCGGAACCGGCGCGCATGCTCGAAGGCGCCGACCTGGACCTGGCGGTGGCGCGCGGCGCGGCCTATTTCAGCTACGCGCGGCGTGGCGGCGGCGTGCGCATCCGCGGCGGCACGGCGCGTTCCTACTACGTCGGCGTCGAGTCGTCGATGCCGGCCATCCCTGGCATGGAACCGCCGCTCGAGGCGCTGTGCGTGGCGCCGTTCGGCATGGAAGAAGGCAGCGAACTCGAATTGCCGGGCCAGGAATTCGGCCTGGTAATCGGCGAGCCGGTCACCTTCCGCTTCTTCGGTTCGACCACCCGCCGCCAGGACCGCATCGGCGACGTGCTCGAGTTCTGGGGTCCTGAAGAGCTGCAGGAACTGAACGAGATCCAGGCGACCCTGCCGGCCGAGGGCCGTGTGGCCGGCGAAGTCGTGCAGGTCAAGCTGCATGCGCTGGCGACCGATGCCGGCACGCTGGAACTGGCGGCCGTCGCCCGTGACGGCCAGCGCTGGAAGGTCGAGTTCGACGTTCGTACCGCCGTCGACGCCTCGTGACGTACCTGGTAGGCATCGACCTCGGCACCACCAACACGGTGCTGGCCTTTGCCCATGACGGCAAGGGCGCGATCGAGCTGTTCTCGATCGACCAGTTGGTGGCGCCCGGCGAAGTCGCCGGCGCGCCGCTGCTGCCGTCGATGCGCTACCACCCGGGCGAGGACGAACTCGCGCCGGGCGAACTGCAACTCCCCTGGAATACCCTGGATGTCGCCGGCGTCGAACGCGTCGCGCTCGGTCGCCTGGCCCGCGCGCTGGGCGCGGCCACGCCGGGACGCCTGGTGGCCAGCGCCAAGAGCTGGCTGTCGCATACGGGTGTCGACCGCATGGCGCCGATCCTGCCATGGGGCGCCGAAGGTGACGTCGCCAAGGTGTCGCCGGTGACGGCCAGCGCCAGCTACCTGGCGCACCTGCGCGCCGCGTGGAATACGCGCTTCCCCAAGCAACCACTGGAACGCCAGCAGATCGTGCTCACGGTCCCGGCCTCGTTCGACGAAGGCGCGCGTGCGCTGACCATCGAAGCGGCCAAGCAGGCCGGCCTGCCGGACGTGCGCCTGCTGGAAGAACCGCAGGCCGCGCTGTATGACTGGCTGTACCGGCATCGCACGCAATTAAGTGAAGACTTGGGCGACGCACGTCTGGTGCTGGTGGCCGACGTCGGCGGCGGCACCACCGACTTCAGCCTGGTCAAGGTCGAGGCCAGGGATGGCGAACCGTCGCTCACCCGCATCGGCGTGGGCAACCACCTGATCCTGGGCGGCGACAATATGGACCTGGCGCTGGCCCACCTGGTCGAGGCGCGCATGGCCGAACAGGCCGGCGAAGACCCCACGCGCAGCCGCCTGTCGAGCGCGCGCCTGGCCCAGCTCACCGAACGCTGCCGCGCGGCCAAGGAACAGCTGCTGGCCGATGATGCCCCGGACCACGTCACCGTCACCCTGCTCGGCGCCGGCAGCCGCCTGATCGGCGCCAGCCGCAAGGCCGATCTGCGGCGCGAAGACATCGAGCGCATCGTGCTGGACGGCTTCTTCCCGCTCAATGCGGCGCAGGAAGACGCGAAGCGCGCGCGCGCCGGCATCGTCGAATTCGGTCTGCCGTATGCGAGCGACCCGGCCGTCACGCGCCACCTGGCGGGCTTCCTGCGCCAACACGCGGCCGCCGCGCGCGAGGCGCTTGGCCTGGCCGACGACGGCATATTGCCGGTACCCGACACCATCCTGCTCAACGGCGGCGTGTTCAGGGGCAGCGCACTGGCGCAGCGCCTGGTCGACACGTTAACGGCATGGCGCGGCGCACCGGTACGCGTGCTGCACAACGAGAACCCCGACATCGCCGTCGCCCGCGGCGCCGTGGCCTATACGCTGGCGCGCCAGGGCCTGGCCCCAAGCATCGAAAGCGGCGCCGCGCGCAGCTACTACCTGCTACTCGATGGCGAAGAACAGAAAGACAAACTGCGCACCGTTTGCCTGCTCCCGCGCGGCACGTCAGCCGCAGTCGAAGTGGCGCTGGCGGACCGCAGCTTCGCGCTGCGCGTCGGACGTCCGGTGCGCTTCCACCTGGTGTCGACCATCGCCGATGACGGCGCCCCGCCGCAGCCCGGCGACCTGGTCGACCTCGATCCCTCCAGGGTGGTGCGCCTGCCGGCCATCGCCACCGTGCTGCGCGCCGCGCGCGGCGCGCCAAGCGAGATCCCGGTTCGGCTCGTGACGACCCTGAGCGAAGTCGGCACGCTCGACGTCCATTGCGTGGCCGAGGACGGCGGCCAGCGCTGGCAGCTCGCCTTCCAGCTGCGCAGCAACGACAACCAGGACGACGGCGACACGCAGGAAGAAGCGCTGCCGCTGGAACTGGACGCCGCGATCGACAAGATCGAGCGCGTGTTCGGCGCCCGCTCGAAACAGGTCGACCCGAAAGAAGTCAAACAGCTGCGCGCCGGCCTGGAGCACCTGTTGGGTAGCCGCGAGCGCTGGACCACGCCCTTGCTGCGACGCCTGTTCGACGCCCTGCTGGCGCGCGCAAAAGGCCGGCGGCGTTCGGTCGAACACGAGCGCGCCTGGCTGAACCTCGCCGGCTACTGCCTGCGTCCCGGCTTCGGCCATCCGCTCGACGAATGGCGCATGGAACAACTGTGGGCGATGTTCGAGGGCGGCGTCCAGCACCACAAGGACAGCCAGGTGCGCGCCGAGTGGTGGACCCTGTGGCGCCGGGTGGCGGGCGGCCTGTCGACCGAATCGCAGCTGCGCGTGCTGGACGATTTCGCCTTCAACCTGCAGGCCGACGAAGCGGAACGCGGACGGCGGCCGGTCACGCTGGTCGACGGCAGCGAAGAAGACATGCTGCGCGTCGGCGCCTCGCTCGAACGCATCCCTTCGGCCTACAAGGCGGAGATCGGCGAATGGCTATTCAGCCAGATCGACACTATCCCGTCCGGCGGCAAGCTCGACGCCCGCGCCAGCGCGCGCTATGGGCGGTACCTAGGGGCCCTGGGCCGGGTCGGCGCGCGCCAGTCGTTCCAGTCGAGCGCCCACGAGGTGGCGCCGCCCGAGGTGGCCGAAAACTGGCTGCTAAAGCTGCTGCAACTGGACTGGCGCAAGGTGGAGCCGGCCGGCTTCGCCGCCGCCCATATCGCGCGCATGACGGGCGACCGCTCGCGCGACATCAAGGAAGCAGTGCGCGACGACGTGCTGCGGCGCCTGGCCTCCAGCGGCGCGCCGCCGATGTGGTCGGCGATGGTGCGCGAAGTGGTGGAGCTGGACCAGGCCGTCGAGACCCGCCTGCTGGGCGATGCGCTGCCGCCGGGACTCAAGCTGCTGCGCTGATCTCATCCTGTTCCGGCAGCCGCCCTGCCAGGATCAGCGACACCGGCTTGCCGGTGCGCGGATGCAGCGGTTCGCGCATCTCGACCACGCGCAGGCCGTGCCGCTCGAACAGCGCGATCCAGCTCGACACCGTGCGGAAGTACCAGGGCGGCGCGTCCTGGAAGTCGTCGCTGAAGCCGGCCCAGCTGCCCGCGCGCCAGCCGTCGGCATAGGGCGCGTCGCCGCAGGCCATCACGGGATGCACGGTCTGCACGACAAGGGTGCCGCCAGCCCGCAGATAGGTCGGCGCGGCGGCGAACAGGCCGTCGACCGCCTCGTTTCCGATCAGCGAGAAGTTGGCCACCGCGACATCGGCCGCCAGCGCCAGCGCGCCGGCCGCGATCTCTTCATACGACAGCACGCGAAAGTCGCCGCCACCCGCGGCGCGCGCCTGCTCGACCAGGCCCTCGATCGCATCCACGCCGACCATCGTTACTTCGGGCAGCGCGCGCACCAGCCAGCCTTCGCCGCAGCCGAGATCGACGCCGGTGCGCGGCGCACGCGCGCGTACGGCATCGACGATGGCGGCATTGGTCACCAGGGTGCGGCTTTCGATTTCGCCGCTACGCACCGCACTGGTCCAGGGAGCCGCATTGCGCGACCAGGATTCGAGGATTGCTGCGTCGGTGTGATCGTTCATGGCATCTCCTTTGACGCTCATTATGCATGAGGCGGCGAACCGCTCCCAGGCATGCGGCAGCCATCGCGATCATCCAGTAGACTGGCCGGGTTCCAACGCATCCATCCTGCCGTCCATGAAATCTCCGCAACGCCTGCCGATCCTGCTCGTCGCCGTCACTGCCGCCGCCATCACTTTTGCCTTCATCAAGAAGCCGGCCGAGCCGGAAGCGCCGCCGCCGCTGGTCTCGCTGGAAAAGATGGGCCATCTGGTCTCGCTCAGGATGAACTACGCGGACGTCATCGAGTTCACGCAACCGAATGCGGTCGACATTCCCTGGTCACAATGGGAAGTACGGCTGGGCAGCACCCGTGTGCTGCTGGTCGCGCGCGGCGACTGCACGCTGGCGACTGACCTGCGCCAGGCGCGCTATGAAGACATCGACGAGCGCGCGCGCACCCTCACCATCGTGCTGCCGCCGCCCGCGCCGCTGCAGGCGCGCATCAGCCACGAGGCGCGCAACCGGGGCGGTTCCTATTTCTATGCGGTCACCGAACAGGGGCTGCAGGCCTTCATCCCCTCGGCCCAGACCCGCACCAATGCGATGAACAAGGCGCTGGAGACGGCGCAAAAGGCCGTGCAGGCGGCCTGCAGCCAGCCCGCCGTGCTGAACACGGCCAAGGAAAACGCGGCCACCGTCATGCAGGCCACCCTGGCCGCCACCGGCTGGATGCCGACCGTTATCTGGGAACCGCTGTCCCCCGCAAAGCCCTGAGCGGGCAGCGCTCGAGCAGCGCCGGCGTGCCGGCGAAGCAGGCATGCATATCGATTAAATGCTTACTATTCGTCAATACTAATGGATAATACTCGATCCATTTTTTTGACCGGATGCCCACATGCCCAACCGCCTGTTGCCCCGCCTCTGCCTGTCGCTGGTCCTCGCCGGCGCCGTCCTCGCGCCGGCCTTCGCCCAGAAACCCGAGAGCCGCGCCGAGGCGGTCAAGATTGTCGCCGACATGCGGCGCCTGGTCATGCCGGGCGCCATCGAGCGTACCCAGGCGGTGCGCATCGGCGGCATCGACCAGTGGATCTCGGTGCGCGGCGTCGACCGCCGCAATCCGGTTCTGCTAATGCTCCACGGCGGCCCGGGTTATGTGTCGATGCCCACCAGCTGGTACTTCCAGCGCGGCTGGGAAGACTTCTTCACCGTGGTGCAGTGGGACCAGCGCGGCGCCGGCAAGACCTACGCCGCCAACGATCCGGCCGTCGTGGCGCCGACCATGAAGCGCGCGCGCATGGTCGCCGACGCCGAAGAGATGGTGCAATGGCTGCGGCGCGAGTTCGGCAAGGAGCGCATCTTCGTGCTCGGCCATTCCTGGGGCAGCTCGCTCGGCATCGAGCTGGCCAGCAAGCACCCGGAATGGCTGCACGCCTATATCGGCATGGGCCAGGCCACCAATGGACCGGAAGGCGAACGGCGCGGCCTGCGCTTCGCGCTCGACGCCGCGCGGCGCGACAACAACACCAAGGCGGTGCACGAACTCGAGTCGCTCGGCGACTATGCTGCGCCGGGCCGCCCGATCGTGCTGAAGGACATCTACCTGCAGCGCAAGTGGCTTGGCTACTACGGCGGCGCGATTCACGGCCGCAAGGACTTCGCCCACGAAAGCGCGGCGTCGCGCCTGTCCCCGGAGTACACCGACGCCGACCTGCGCACGATCTGGACGGCCAACGACTTCTCGCAGGAGCACCTGCTGGCCGAGGTGATCTCGACCGACTTCAGTGGCTATAAACGCTTCGACTGCCCGATCGTCGTGTTCAACGGACGGCACGACTACAACGTGTCGTCGAGCGTGACCGCCGAGTGGTTCGAGACCGTCAAGGCGCCGCACAAGAAACTGGTGTGGTTCGAGCATTCGGGCCACGAGATGTTCAACGAAGAGCCGGGCAAGATGCTGGACGCGCTGCTGCGCCATGTGCGGCCGATCGCCGAGAAGGCGGGCGACGTGGCGCCGTAGCGTGTGCTGGGCCGCGCGCGAGGCGGCGTACCGACTGCATCAGAAGGCAGTCCCGCTGCGCAAGCAGTCGTTCCGGCGCAGGCCGGAACCCAATCTTGCATGCGCTGTGACAGTGCAAGGAACTTGGGCACCGGCCTGCGCCGGTGCGACGGTCTCGTGGCTAGTGGAAGAAATCAATCAGGCGCGCGCTGGCGCAGTCCGTCGATCGACGCCTTGTATTGTCGGGAGGCCTTCAGGCGCGCCAGGTAGCGGATGGGGCGCCGCTGGTCCATGCCGATCTCGTAATTGAGGCTGCCGCGCGCGCCGCAATAGGCCTCGCAAGTACGCCCGCCTTCAGGAAACGGCCGGTCGGTGAGCATCAGCTTGCCGTCCACTTCCCCGATCTTGAGCACGCACGGTGGCTCACCCGCGACCAGCGACTCCGGATCGCGATACACGAACATGCCATCCTCGAAGCGCGCCATGCCGTGGATACCGCAGCTATGGCCATTGAAGAAATCCAGGTGCACGCGCACGTAGACATGCTCGCGATCGTAGGGGACGATCTCGACGATGTCCTCGGCCTGGTAGGACTCGGTCTCTTCCTGGCCTGGCACGATCAATCCGCTCGTGAAGCGGTGCTTGTAGACGCCGGCGATCCGCTCCATCGCCTGCGGGGCCGGCGACGCCGGTGTGGCGGCCATGGCGGCGCCAGCAAGGGCCGCGCCAATCAGGAGAATGCCTGTATATTTCATGTTGAGCCTTGGACGTAAAGACAAGCTGATTTGCAAGGAGGGCATGGTGCACGTACTACTACGTACGCAGTAGGCATGAGCATTCGTGTAAAATCGTTTCAGCAGGTTATCGAAAAATCGCGTAATAATTCAACTATATAGGTGACAAAACCATGCGAGTCTTCCCGTCCAAAGGAAAATCCCTCGTCTTCGCCCTGGCAGCAACCGTTCTTTCCACCAGCGCCTTCGCCCAGAACTGGCCAACCGGCAACGTGACCGTGGTCGTGCCATGGCCGGCCGGCGGCCCATCCGACATCGCGGCGCGCCCGCTGGCGAAAGGCCTGACCACCGACCTGAAACAGTCGTTCGTCATCGATAACCGCGGCGGTGGCGGCGGCAATATCGGCACCCTGGCCGTGACCCGCGCCAAGCCGGACGGCCAGACGCTGTTGATCACCTCGAGCGCGCCGATCGTGATCAACCCGAGCCTGTACAAGAAGATGGCCTTCGACCCGGCCAAGGACCTGATCCCGGTCACCAACCTGCTGCGCGCGCCGCTGGTGCTGGTGGCCCACCCATCGGTGCCGGCCAAGAACGTCAAGGAACTGCTGGCCCACATCCAGTCGAAGAAAGGCCAGTTCTCGTATGCGTCGGCCGGCAACGGCACCCCGCAGCACCTGACCGGTGAACTGTTCCGCGGCGTGACCAAGCTCGACATGGTGCACGTGCCGTACAAAGGCTCGGCGCCGGCGATTTCCGACCTGCTGGGCGGCCACATCCCGATGATGTTCGACTCCACCATCGCGATCATGCCGCACATCAAGAGCGGCAAGGTGAAGCCGATCGCCATCTCGGGCAACAAGCGCTCGCCGCTGCTGCCGGACGTGCCGACCTTCGCCGAAGCGGGCCTGAACATCGAGTCCTACGCCTGGTACGGCCTGTTCGTGCCGGCCAAGACCCCGAAAGCCATCGTCGACAAGATCAACGCCGAATCGCAGAAAGTCATGAAGCAGGCTGACTTCCAGCGCGTGCTGGCCGACACCGGCACCGAGTACGTGGGCGACTCGCCTGAGAACTTCGCCAAGTTCGTGCAGGCCGAAAGCGCCAAATGGTCGAAGATCGTGAAGGACAGCGGCGCGACCGTCGACTGATCGAAACGATCCAGTAGTACCCAGTAAAACGGGTGACGCGGCATTGCCGGGTCACCCGTTTTTTCGTTCAGGCCCGCCTTTCCGTCAAGGTGACGCGGTGGAAGTGTGATGACGTCAATCCGACGCCCGCCGCATCGAACACATCCAGCACATTCTGGTGCAAGCCATTGCGCACTTCAGCCCGCCCGCGCGGGGTATCGACCGAGGAGTGCGCGCACAGCCGGTATTCGACATAGAAATCCGAGAGCGCCGACTGCACGATGAAGGGCTTCGGTTCGGCCGCGATGCCGTGTGTCGCAGCAGCCGCTTGTTCCAGCAGCGCGTGCACGGTGCGCCACGGCGTCTCGTAGGCAAGCGTCACCTTGACCTCGGTGACGAAACCGTCGTCGACCACGCCATCGCGCGAAAAATTGCTGGTGGTGTTGGACAGCACCCAGGCGTTGGGCATCAGGACTTCCTCGCCGCTGCCGGTGCGCAGGCGCGTCTCGAACATGCCCATGTCGACCACCGTGCCCTCCTTGTCGCCCACGCGCACGTATTCCCCCTTGCGCAGCGAGCGTGTGTACATCAGGATCAGGCCCGCCGCGCCCTGCGCCACGATGCTCGAGGCGCCGATCGACACCATCAGACCGGCCAGCACCGTCACGCCCTGGAACGCCGCCGTGTGAGAGCCGGGCAGGTAGGGATAGGACATCGCCAGCGCGAACAGGGCGATCACGATATTGACCAGGCGCCGGGTCGGCGCCGCCGTGTCCTGGTCCAGCCAGCCGACCTGCAATTCCCCGCTCTCGACCCGCTTGAATACCGAGGCCGCGGTCAGCATCACCAGGCGCGCCAGCGCGGCGATCACCAGCACCACCAGCAAGCCGGGAATCGCGGCCGCCATCGACTGGCCCATCCCCACCGCCAGCTCGACCAGGTAGCCCTTGAGCCATTCGCCCCAGCTGCGGGTATAGGCGAATTCGCCGAGCAGGAAGCTGATCCAGATATAGGTGGCCAGCAGGCGCAGGCCCCACACCACCGCCATCGTCACCTGGCGCAAAAAGCTCACATACAGCTGGGCGTCGAGCAGGCGCACGTTGCGAAAGCTCACCCGCGCCAGGCGCACGCCGAGCAGGCGCTCGAAGCGGCTCTTGACCGCGCTGCGCAGCGCCACCAGCGCGCGCAGCACCAGGACGTATGCCAGGGTGGCGGCGACACACAGGGCCGCGGCTTCGACCAGCACGCGCGGGTCGCTCGCCTCGCGCCGCGCGGCCAGCGCGCGCTCCAGCTTGCGCGCACTGTCGTGCGCGACGTCCTGGGGCGTGTCGCCGGACAGCACATTGATGTCGGCCGGCGTCACCAGGAACAGCGGCGCGCCGTCGAGCAGCACCTGGCTGCCCTCGGCCAGCTCGTTGACCGTCGCGCGTTGCGGCCCCTTGCCGGACAAGGCCTTGTCCAGGCGCCGCTGGGCGGCTTCGAGGCGGTCTTGCGGCGAGTGGCCGGCCAGCGTCGCGCGGAATACGAACACCTTGCGGGTGGCGACGGAGAAATCGGCGCGCACGGCCGGCTGGGCTGGCGCGGCCGTGGCAGCGGCCGGCGCGGCGTCGGCCTGGGCGGCCAAGGAGAATGGAGACAGCCCCAGCAGGGCAAGGACGAGGAGTGCGCGAATGATCGCCATGGGAAAACGCAAATCGGTAAAAACGAAATGTTACCTCAGAACACTTCTGCTCAGCAGGCCATGCACCGACTTACAACAGCCCAACGCCAGATCTTGCCCGCAAGCTACCGTGTTCCGTGTCTTTTCGATAACGACTAACATCTTCGCCACTACCTGCTGCGTCTGCAGCCCTAACCCATCAAGGAGCAAGCATGAGTTCGGAAGACAAGAAGCCAGAAGGCGTGACGCCGTCGCGCCGCCGTTTCGTGAGCACTGTTGCCGCAGGCGTGGCCGCCTCGGCCGCCGCCGTCCCGGCCCTGGCCCAGCAGGCGGGCGGCGGCAACCAGCCGGCGCCGGGCGCCGCGCGCGAAGCGGCCAAGCGCTATCCGCGTCCGCCCTTCCCCAAGCAGGACCAGCCGTGGCCGGCCCTGGCCAGCAAGATGACGCCACGTCCCGACCATGGTGAAACCACCTATCGCGGCAGCGGCCGCCTGGCGGGACGCAAGGCGCTGATCACCGGCGGCGACTCGGGCATCGGCCGCGCCGCCGCGATCGCCTATGCGCGCGAAGGCGCCGACGTCGCCATCGGCTACCTGCCGGCCGAGGAACCGGATGCGCGCGAAGTCATGCAGCTGATCCGCGACGCCGGCCGCAAGGCGGTCGCCATCCCCGGCGACATCCGCGACGAGGCGTTCTGCAAGAAGCTGGTGGAAACGGCGGTGCGCGAGCTGGGCGGCCTGGACATCCTGATCAACAACGCCGCGCGCCAGCAGAACAACGATTCAATCCTCGACATCACCAGCGAGCAGTTCGACTGGACCATCAAGACCAATGTCTATGCGGTGTTCTGGATCACCAAGGCGGCCATCCCGCACATGTCGGCCGGCAGCGTCATCATCAATACCTCGTCGCAGACGGCCTACGATCCGCCAGAGAAGCTGCTCGACTATTCGGGCACCAAGGCCTTCGAGGTGGCGTTCACGAAGTCGCTGGCCAAGCAGATGGCTTCCAAGGGAATCCGGGTGAATGCGGTGGCGCCTGGGCCGGTGTGGACGCCGCTGCAACTGGCGGGCGGCAATTCGCCGGAGGGGCGCGAGAAATTCGGGGAAGATACGCCGATGAAACGTCCGGGCCAGCCGGCCGAGCTGGCGGCGGTGTTCGTCACGCTGGCGTCGGACGAGTCGAGCTATACCACCGGCCACGTGTATGGGGTGGCGGGCGGCGGCGGTCAACCGTAAGCGTTCACTTCGATCCGCCGGGCGCAGCCGGGCGGATCGTGGCCGCGTCAGAGATCGATGTCAGCCGCGGCGCAGCAGGCGCGCCAGCAGCGAGGCAAAGGAACGAGTGCGGATCAGTTGGCCCAGGGGGCCGGCGTTGGTGCAGCGTGAAATGACGGTCATTTCCTTTTCCTCCTAGACATAGCTTGGCAGATTAACCATGCCAGGCCTGCTCTTCTGTGCGCTGGCTCGCTTAGCGCAACAGCGCGCTTCCCTGGCGCGCGCGCCTCGAACCCATAGCGTCCTATCATGAACCTCTCGTAGGGCGACGGTCTGCTCCAATCGGGGTGATCGTCGCACTGTTCGCAAAGTCAATAGACAAGGAGGAACACATGGGCTACGCAGATCGCGACAAATACGGTATCTACAGGGACAGCAGCGTCGCTGGTCCGGGACCGTCACTGATGGGCGCCGACACCCTGATCGGCGACAACGTCGTCAACGCCGCCGAGGAAGACCTGGGCGACATCAAGGAAATCATGCTCGACATGCAGACCGGCCAGGTGGCCTACGCCGTGCTGGCTTTCGGCGGCTTCCTGGGCGTGGGCGAAAAGCTGTTCGCCGTGCCATGGCAGGCGCTGCACCTCGACACGGTCAACAAGCGCTTCGTGCTCAATGTCGACAAGGACCGTCTCAAGACCGCACCCGGCTTCGACAAGGATGCCTGGCCCGATATGAGCGACCTGAGCTGGGCGAGCGGCATCCACAGCTTCTATGGCACCGACCCGAATCGTTCGGGCGCACCGACCATGGGGCCGGGCGTGCCGATGGGCGGCATGGTCGGCGGCGCCGGCACCGGCACCGGCAGCGCCACCTATGCGGGCGGCGCGATGGGATCCAGTGTGGGCGCCGGACACGCCGGTTCGAGCAGCCTGGGCGGCGCAGGCGCCGGCATGGGCGATTCGCGCGCGAATCTGGGGCCGGGGTCGAGCACCGATCCGCGTTCGGGCAATCTGGGCGACGACAAGGATCTGAGCAAGATCCGGGGCAGTAATATCGGATGATTCACCGGTGTTGAACGCGTGGACGGAAAATCCGTCCACCCTACGCCTGATTCACATTGAACGCCTGTCACTGTAGGGTGGTCGGCCCCGCCGACCACGCGTTCAAACCCCGCCAACACATCAACAAAACACAAAATCCTCGTTCGACCGCGGCACCCTGCGCAGCACGTCACGCACCATATACCCAGCCAGCCCGGCCAGGGACACCACTAGCAACCACAATCCAGACATGATCGACTCCTTGTGCACAGCCCGCTTTCGCACGGGTGTGCGAAACTAAACGAAAAAAAGGCAGGGCGACGCCCTTCCCCGGCCCGACCTCATTCGAGGTCGCTGAAACTCCTGTAGGTGGAAATCAGGCGGTTGAACGCCCGCTGCGCCCGCCTGGGTGCGTCCGCGTCGTGCAGGAAGCGCGCGTCGTGCATCACGCCGATCACTAGGCTGTAGATCTCGAACACCAGTTGCTCGGGTTCGGTGTCGGGCCGCAGGTGTCCTGCCTCCATCGCCTGCAGCACCGTCTTGCGCAGCGTCGCGCGCCAGCGCAGCACGCCCGTCTCGATGCGCTCGCGCAGCGGATGCGGCATCGGAATGTCATCGAACTCGAAGGCGCCCGCAGTGTAGAGGCACGAGCCACGCGCTTCGCCGGCGATCTTCCTGAGCCACAGATTGACCATGGTGGACAGGCGCGGCAGGCCGCGCGACGCAGCCAGAGCGGGTAAGAAAATCTCTTCGGAGAAGCGGCGGTCGTACTCGTCCAGCACGGCCGACTGCAGGGCCTCGAGCGAGCCGACGCGCGAAAACACGCCGCTCTTGCTGATGCCCGTGCGCTTGGACAGCTCGCCCAGCGACAGCTGGCCGATGCCCTCGGTCGACGCCATGCCGACCGCCGCATCGAGGATGGTGGCGTAGGTAGCTTCGCTTTTGGCCGTGGTGTTCATGAAAACACTTTAGCACAGGTGTGCGAAAGCACAAGGCATTTGTGCGCAGGAGCTTGAAGACGGTAGATCAGACGACTGCGGCCGACTCGGCCCGCGGCTCCAGCACGTCATTCCCGCCCTCGCCGGGCGCCTTGGCGGGAATCCAATGTGCGTGCGACGCCACAAGTTTTGACCTTGGCGGGCAGCGCATAGGACTTGGATTCCCGCCTACGCGGGAATGACGTGCGTAAGGTGCGGGGCGAAGTAGAAGCAGCGGGACGATGCCGATCAGCGCAGCATCGACTCCCACACCTTCTGCAGCCGCTTGGCCGACACCGGCATCGGCGTCCTCAGCTCCTGCGCGAACAGCGACACCCGCAGCTCTTCCAGCATCCACCGGAACTCGACCATGCGCGGATCGTTGTTCTTGCCCGCCATATTCTTGAGCGTGCGCTGGAACTGGCTGGCCGCGGTCTGCCATTCGGCCATCAGCTGCGCATCGCGCGAGGGATTGCCGCGCAGCTTCTCGAGACGGACGTTGATCGCCTTCAGGTAGCGCGGGAAATGCGCCAGCTGGCTGTATTCGTTGTCGGCGATGAAGCGCTTGTGCACCAGCGCCTGCAGCTGCGCCTGGATATCGGACGACACCGCCGACGGCAGCGCCTGTACGCGCTTGGGCAGGCCGTGGTACTCGCCCAGGATCTGCCCGGCCAGGCGCGCCACCTCGTTGATGAGCAGGCCAATGCGGCCCTTGCCCTCGTCCTTGCGCTTGTTGAACGAGGCCGCATCGACCGGCAGCGGA
>DDKG01000133.1 GCA_002339265.1 Massilia sp. UBA2604
GGGATCGCGAACGAGAAGTCGCACTCGAGCACTTCCTCGTACTGCTTGCGCTGGCCGTCATTCATGATGTCATAGATCATGCCGTGCACGTCCTTGTGCTCGAGCGGCGGCAGGTTGATGCGGCGCACGTCGCCATGCACGCGGATCATCGGCGGCAGGCCGGCCGACAGGTGCAAGTCCGAGGCCTTGTTCTTGACCGAGAAGGCGAGTAGTTCCGAAATGTCCATTTATAATCCCTGTGGCTCGAGGTGCGCCTTTGTCATCATCGCCGCTCAAAAAATATTTCCTATAGAAAATCATTATGTCCACAATCGCCGCCAACTTGCAAGCTGTCGAAGCGACAATCGGGGAGGCTGTCCAGACCGCCGGACGCGCCCGCAGCGAGGTGCAACTGCTCGCTGTTTCCAAGACGTTTCCTGCGCAAGCCGTGCTGGATGCGATGGCATCCGGGCAACGTGCGTTCGGCGAAAATTATCTGCAAGAAGCACTCGACAAGATCGCGAACGTCGCGCAGGCGCAACCCGATGCGCCGGTCGAATGGCATTTCATCGGCCCCATCCAGAGCAACAAGACACGCCCGATCGCGGCCAGTTTTCAATGGGTGCACACGGTCGAGCGCCTCAAGATCGCTCAGCGCCTGTCCGAACAGCGCCCGCCAGAGCTCGGCCCATTGAATATCTGCCTGCAGGTCAACATCAGTGGCGAGGCCAGCAAGAGCGGCGCCTCCGAGGCTGAACTGCCCGAACTGGCGCGCGCCGTGGCGATGCTGCCGAACCTGCGCCTGCGCGGCTTGATGGCGATCCCGGAGCGCGCGACCGATCCGGCGCAGCAGCGCGCCGCCTTCGCCCGCCTGCGCGTGCTGCATGACGCCCTGCGCGCCGATGGTCTGGCGCTCGATACACTGTCGATGGGCATGTCGGGCGACATGGCGGCGGCGATCGCCGAAGGCGCGACCATCGTGCGCATCGGCAGCGCCATCTTCGGCGCACGCAATTACGACTGAATAGGACAGACATATGAAGATCACGTTCATCGGCGGCGGCAATATGGCGGCGGCGCTCATCTCCGGCATCGTCCGGCAAGCCGGTTCGGACGCGAACATCCACGTCGTCGACCGCAATCCGGAAGCGCTGGAACGCCTGTCGCAGCAGTACGGCGTGCGCACCGCGACCGCAATCGACGAACAGGTCAGGGACAGCGAAGTCGTGGTGCTGGCGATCAAGCCGCAGCAGATGCGCGAAGTCGCTGCCGAACTGGCGCCGCTGTTAAAAAGCCAGCTTGTGCTGTCGATCGCCGCCGGCATCCGCAGCAGCGACCTGTCGCGCTGGCTCGGCGGCTACGACGCCATCGTGCGCACAATGCCGAACACGCCGGCGCTGATCGGCATGGGCGTGACCGGCCTGGCGGCGCAGCCGGGCGTGAGCGAAGGCCAGCGCGCGCAGGCCGACACCGTGATGCGCGCGGTGGGCAAGACCGTGTGGCTCGATGACGAAGCGCAGATCGATCCGGTGACGGCGGTGTCGGGCAGCGGCCCGGCCTATGTGTTCTTCTTCCTGGAAGCGATGCAGGAGGCGGCCTTGCAAATGGGCCTGAACGCGGAGCAGGGCAGGGAGCTGGCGCTGGCCACCTTCACGGGCGCGGCGCAGCTGGCGGCGCAGTCGGATGAACCGATCGAGGTGCTGCGCCAGCGCGTGACGTCGAAGGGCGGCACCACGCATGCGGCGATCACCAGCATGGAAGCGGCCGGGGTCAAGGAAGCGATCATCGCGGCGATGAAGGCGGCGGCGGCGCGTGGACGCGAGCTGGGTGAAGAGCTGGGCAAGGACTAAGAGCGCCTGCTAAAGCCGTACGTCATACAGCGAGCAGATGAGCGACCATCCCACATAGTCTGGCAGTGCTCGCGGAGCAGTTGCAGACGTGCTTCGTGGGTCTGCCGCCAAACACCGGCCTGCATTCATCAGTGAAGCCGACGCTAACCTATCAAGCGACGGCCGCAGCCGGGTTCGAGCAACAGGCAGGTCAAGGGACACCAGTCGTGCTTTAGTCAAGGCATCAGTACTTCTGCAATAGTGCCGCTATTTCAATGCTTGCACTAAGCACGGGTACGTCCGCTATCGACCCAAAGCAGACGCTCATAGATGCGGTCACCCATCGACAAAGCAGCTACCCAGGAATGCGTTTCATCGCGACCGTTTGCCGACTCGTTGCAACACCCCCGGCTAGACGCTCGGCAAAAAATTCTGGAGAAATTCTGGTGGCGTTACGATAAAGCCGACCTTGCCATAGAAGTTCGTTAGGTGCACGATATGTTCAACGAGGAGCCAGGCAGAATGCTGGCCGCGCTGCTGCGCCATGCGCGCCCGCTGGCCGAGATGGCCGGCGACGTGGCGCCCGGGCCACAGGAAGCCGTGCTTGCGCATTCAGCCGCGCCCTGATGCGCGGCTGGCGGCGCCGGCATTCAACGGTGCATCACTCGCATTTTGTCGTCGGCCTGGCCTCGACATCCAGCAATGCCACCTGGCCCTGCTCGTCCTGGCGGATTTCCTGGACCGACGCCAGGCACTGGTCCGACCTGAACTTGAGCGCGATCTCGTAGTCCTTGCCTGCCTCGGGGGTGAAGGTGCCGCCCAAGTTGCGGCACGTGAAACGGCTGCCGGTCGGCACCGACTGGAAGAACATCGAGACCGTTAGAGGCTGGCCGGCCGCGACCTCGTATTCACGGAAATAGGCCTTTGACACGACGCCGTCACGCTGCGACAGCTCTTGCGTGGTCGGCGTTTCCTTGATGCCGATCGAGGTATTCTTGACGCTGCCCAGGAACGACGAGAAGGCATCGCCGACGCCGCCCGAGACCCTGGTCCTGGCCGCGCTGCCGCCAACGCAGGTGCTGTTCTGGAAAAAGTCGACCGTAGTGCCGTTCTGGCCGAACAGGCGAATGCGCGCCTTTTCGGAGCCCGCCTCCTGCGCCTTGCCGGCCGGAGTGACCGAGGCGGCTGGAGTGGGATTGTCTGCTTCCCGGGCCACGGAGACGCCGGCGGTAACGAATGACAGCATGGACAGGCTGGCCAGGCACGCACGACGCGCGCGGGTACGATATATGTCGTTCATAGCAGTAAACAGGGAAGTGGAAAGGCGATTATATAAAAATATTTTCCAGCAGGAAACAAATAGTGCGCTTTTTAGAGCGCCGAAGAGAGTCTCTCGACATATCGCCAACAGATGAGCGAGCAGGCAAGCGACAGGAATGCCTGATGGATATCTGCCCGCCGCTCGTACCGGATGCGCAGTCGGCGGAAGCGGTGTAGCCAACTCAAGGTTCGCTCGACGACCCGATGTCACCGTCCACGCCTTTCGCGCGACTCTACACCGTAGCGCGCGATACGAGCGGCGATGCCCCGACTGCGCAGCCAAGCCCGATGGGCTCTCGAAGCGTACGCTCGGTCAGCATGCAACTTAGGGCAATGCCACGACCGCGGTAGGCCGTATCGACAATGACGTGCTGCAGAAGATACCCGCGGCGTCCATCATGGCCGCACATCGCACATCGCACATCGCACATCGCACATCGCACAACCCGCTACCTTCTCGGCCTTCATACAGAGGAAGCTCATGCCAGGATTACGTGCGAGATAGTGTTCCGTGGCTTGTCGAGAATCGGCATCGCGAATCGAAACCCCGGAAGTACGCTGCATCAGCGCCATCACATCGTCATAGCGTTCGACCGTGCACACGAAAGCTGAGCAGCTCAGCCAAAACATGTTACCAAATCGATCGTCCGGAAATGGCCGTACCCGGCCGTTCAGCTCAGCATATCAGGCCGGCAATGCGCAAAATCGCGAACTGTCACGAAGGGCAGGAATCGGCAGGAGCGGCATGCGGCCTGTATACGCCGTGTATTCGCGGATCAGGTCGAGCGGCGTGCGGCCGTACAGGATGCGGCCCGTCAACGCGCTCGTGAACAGCTTGATCTCGACCCGGTCGGGATCGCGGAAATCGCAGATGCTGTACTCGGTGTTCTCGAGGAACAGCGAATTGAGTTTGCTGCTGAGGTAATGCGGCGCCGGCGCGCCGGTGGACACCTGGCTGCCGCCACCGCCGCCTTCGAGCAGGTCGAACAGCTGCGTGAAGCCGGGCAGGCCGCGGCCGACGCCGTGTTCCTGCACCAGCACCGGGATGGCCTTGCCCTTCTGGTCGAACCATGTGAGTTGCTGGCCCAGGCCGAAAAAGCGTTCGTCGGCGCTCGAGGCGTGGCGCAGGAAGCTGCGGTTCATTTGCGCGGCCTGGGGACCGTCGAGTTGCAGGCGGAAGCGCAGCTGGTTGGCGTCGGCAGGATCGAACGCCAGGCTATATGAAACGTCGCAGCCCGGACCGCGCAAGCTGCCGCGCACGACCATCGTCCCGGCCGCGTTGTCGAGTGCATCGATGCTCTAGGACAGGCAGTGCGCCAGCAGGCGGTCGTCGATTCGATAGGAGCCGTCGGGCGTGCCGAACTGGCGGGTGTCGGCCTGGCCCTGCGCGGCGCCGAGGAAGGCGCGGCCGGGAATGCTGGCCCACAAAATGCGCGCCGGCTCGGCGGTGTGGCTGATGCGCAGCGTACCGCCGTCGAGGGACAGCAGGAAGGCGCCGACCCGGTGCTGGCCGTCGATGCGCGACACCAGCGCCTGCGCGGAAGCAGGCTGCAGGGCAGACGCAGCGAGGATAGCGAAAAATAGCGGCAGGCCGAGCCGCCGCAGGATGTGCGTAAACATGACGTCCCCCAACCGTATCGCCTGTCCGTTTGGACCGCGATGTGTGGGGGACGTTCAGCGCATGCTCAGTGGATCTCGAACTTGCGCCAGCCCAGCACCGGCAACACTTTCTGCGCCAGCTTGTAGGCGGACAGGGCGCCGGTCACCGCGCCGACCACCCACTTCGGCTTGGTGATCACGAAGCCCAGCCCCAGGCCGGCAGCGGCCAGGAAGGCGGTCTTGTGCTGCGCCACATAGCCGGGGGCGCCTTTCATTTCGGACGGATGGCGCAGCAGCGCCATGTCATGCGCCATCATGGCGCGCTGTTCGGCGCACTGGGCGGCGAGCAGGCGGCGGCGCGCCGCCAGGGTTTCATTGCTGCTCATCGATCGGCTCTCCTTTGATGGCTTGCGCATCCTTGCGCAGTTCGGCCAGCGTGGCGGCCATCAGCGGCGGACGCATCACCAGGTCGCCGCGCACCTTGAAGTAGGCGAGCAGGCCGAGCACCGCGAACAGTCCCGTCATGCAGCCGATCGCCAGCAGGCGATGGGTGTCCCAGAACAGGACCAGCACGAACAGGATCGCCAGCAACACCGCGACCACCGCGAAAAAGGCGGCCGCGACGCCCCAGGCCAGATAGCCGATCAGCCGGTGCGTCTCTTCCTGCAGCTCGATGGCTGCCAGTTCCAACCGCGTCCGCACCATGGCGAGCAGGTTGGATCCTATCCTTCCGACGGTCGCGGAGATCGTCATCTTATTTACGGGCGATCAGCATGCCGATCACGACGCCGACGGCGGCGCCCAGGCCAACCGACTTCCATGGATTGTCCTTGACGTATTCGTCGGTCGCCTTGGCCGCCACCTTGGTGCGCTCGACCACGGTCTCTTCGGCGTGGATCAGGCTGGTCTTGGCCGACGCCAGGGTCTGCTCGAACTTGACCTTGGCCGCCTTCAGCTCGTCGCCGGTCAGCTGGCCGCCGTTGCGCAGCCAGGATTCGGCGTCATGGATCACGGTCTTCAGGTCGCTGACCAGTTGGTCGCGGGTGCCGGTCTGGGTCGGGATTTTTTCGATCATGGTGGGCCTCTTGTTTGTGGTGGGTGAATGCCTTTTGGACAATATTAACCTAATGCATAGTCGAGCGCGACACCAATGAACAGTGCGGCCCCCAGCCAGTTGTTGTGGCGGAACGCCTTGAAGCACTTCATGCGGTCGCGATCGCGGATCAGGGTGTAGTGATAAAGCGCGATGCAACCCGCCACCGCCACCCCGCCCACGAACCACCAGCGCAGGCCCAGCGACCAGCCGCACAGCAGCAGGATCGCCAGCGAGGCGCCGTAGCACAGCATGATCGCGGCCACGTCGAAGCGCCCGAAGGTGATGGCCGAGGTACGCATGCCGAGCTTGAGATCGTCGTCGCGGTCGACCATGGCGTAGGCGGTGTCGTAGGCCACGGCCCAGAACACGTTGGACGCCAACAGCCACCAGGCCACGGCCGGCACCTGGTCCTGCACGGCGGCGAAACCCATCGGGATGCCGAAGCCGAAGGCGATGCCCAGATAGGCCTGCGGGATCGCGAAGAAGCGCTTGAAATACGGATAGGTGCCGGCCACCACCACCGCCACCACCGACAGCTGCTTGGTCAGCGCGTTCAGTGGAAGGATCAGCAGGAACGACACGATCGCCAGCACGGCGGCGACCATCACCGCTTCCTTGCCGCTGATCTTGCCGCTGGTGAGCGGGCGGTCGACGGTGCGCTTGACGTGGCGGTCGAAGTCGCGGTCGGCGTAGTCGTTGATCGCGCAGCCGGCCGAACGCATCAGCGCCGTGCCGATGACGAAGATCGCCAGCACCTG
>DDKG01000172.1 GCA_002339265.1 Massilia sp. UBA2604
CGGCATGCTGGTGTTCGCGATCCTGGCGGTGTTCATCGCCGGCCTGATGATCGGCCGCACGCCGGAATACTTTGGCAAGCAGAACAAGGCATACGAGATGAAGATGGCGGCGCTGGTCATCCTGGTCACGCCCTGCCTGGTTCTGCTGGGAACTGCGCTGGCCGTAACCTCTGCGTCCGGCACCGTGGGCGTGGCCAATCCGGGCGCCCACGGCTTCTCCGAGATCCTGTATGCGCTCACGTCCGCCGCCAACAACAATGGCAGCGCCTTCGCCGGCCTGTCCGCCAACACGCCGTTCTACAACACGCTGCTGGGCGTGGCGATGTGGTTCGGCCGCTTCGCGGTGATCGTGCCGGTGCTGGCGATCGCCGGCTCGCTGGCCGGCCGCCAGCGCTTGCCGGTCACCCCCGGCACCCTGCCTACCCACGGCCTCATGTTCGTCGGCATGCTGTCGGTCGTCGTCGTGCTGGTCGGTGTCCTCAACTACGTCCCGGCGCTGGCGCTGGGCCCCGTGGTCGAGCACTTCCAGCTGTTTGGAGAGTGATATGGAAAACTCGATGGAAAATTCGATTCCTCAAAATATGGCCCAGGCGCCGCGGCGCTCCCTGAGCCTGTTCGATTCGACGCTGGTCTGGCCGGCGGCCATCGACGCGCTGCGCAAGCTCCATCCGCGCACGCAGTTGCGCAGCCCGGTGATGTTCGTGGTCTACATCGGCAGCATCATCACGACCCTGCTGTGGTTCCAGGCGCTGGCCGGGCAGGGCGAAGCACCAGCCGGTTTTATCCTGGCCACCGCCGTCTGGCTGTGGTTCACGGTGCTGTTCGCGAACTTCGCCGAGGCCCTGGCCGAAGGCCGCAGCAAGGCGCAAGCCGCCTCGCTGCGCAGCCTGCGCCAGACCGTCACCGCCAAGCAGCTGGCCAACCCGAAGCACGGCGCGCCGTGGCATGCCCGCGCCTCCAGCGAGCTGCGCAAGGGGATGTTCTTCCTGGTCGAGGCGGGCGACGTCATCCCCGTGGACGGCGAAGTGGTGGACGGCGTGGCCTCGGTCGACGAAAGCGCCATTACCGGCGAATCGGCGCCCGTGATCCGCGAATCGGGCGGCGACTTCTGCGCCGTCACCGGCGGCACCCGCGTGTTGTCCGACTGGCTGGTGGTGCGCGTGTCGGCCGACCCGGGCGAAACCTTCCTCGACCGCATGATCGGCATGGTCGAAGGCGCGGCGCGCAAGAAGACGCCGAACGAAATCGCCCTGACGATCCTGCTGGTGGCGCTGACGATCGTGTTCCTGGTGGTGACCGTGACCCTGCTGCCGTTCTCGATCTTCGCGGTGCAGGCCCAGGGCAGCGGCCAGGCGGTGACCATCACCGCGCTGGTGGCGCTGCTGGTATGCCTGATCCCGACCACCATCGGCGGCCTGCTGTCGGCCATCGGCGTGGCCGGCATGAGCCGCATGTTGCAGGCCAACGTGATCGCGACCTCGGGCCGCGCGGTGGAAGCGGCGGGCGACGTCGACGTGCTCCTGCTCGACAAGACAGGCACCATCACCTTCGGCAACCGCCAGGCCGCCGCCTTCCTGCCGGCGCCGGGCGTGACGGAAGAAGAACTGGCCGACGTGGCGCAACTGGCCTCGCTGGCGGACGAAACCCCGGAAGGGCGCAGCATCGTGGTGCTGGCCAAGAACCGCTTCAATATCCGCGAGCGGGCGATGGAGGCGATGGGCGCGGTGTTCGTGCCGTTCACGGCGCAGACGCGCATGAGCGGCGTGGATCTGGGCACGCGTCAAGTGCGCAAGGGCGCGGCTTCGGCGATCCGCCGCCACATGGAATCCATGGGCGCTGCCTGGCCCGGCGACGTCGAACGCAGCGTCGACGAGGCCTCGCGCCGCGGCAGCACGCCGCTGGTGGTGGCCGACGGAAGCCGCGTGATGGGCGTGGTCGAACTCAAGGACGTGGTCAAGGGCGGCATCCGCGAGCGCTTCGCCGAGCTGCGCCGGATGGGCGTCAAGACCGTGATGGTTACCGGCGATAACAAGCTGACTGCCGCCGCCATTGCGGCCGAGGCGGGAGTCGACGATTTCATCGCCGAAGCCACGCCCGAAGAAAAGCTGGCCCTGATCCGGCGCTACCAGGCGGAAGGAAAGCTGGTGGCGATGACCGGCGACGGCACCAACGACGCCCCGGCGCTGGCCCAGGCCGACGTCGCGGTGGCGATGAATTCCGGCACCCAGGCGGCGAAGGAGGCCGGCAATATGGTCGACCTGGACTCGAACCCGACCAAGCTGCTCGAGATCGTCGAGATCGGCAAGCAGATGCTGATGACGCGCGGCGCGCTGACCACGTTCTCGATCTCGAACGACATCGCCAAGTACTTCGCGATCGTGCCGGCGATGTTCGTGGCCACCTACCCGAGCCTGGACGCGCTCAACGTGATGGGGCTGGCCAGTCCGGCATCCGCGATCATGTCGGCCGTGATCTTCAATGCCCTGATCATCGTGTTCCTGATCCCGCTGGCGCTGCGCGGCGTGCGCTACCGCGCGATCGGCGCGGCCGCGCTGCTGCGCCGGAACATGCTGGTCTATGGCCTGGGCGGCCTGCTGCTGCCGTTCGCCGGGATCAAGCTGATCGACCTGGCGCTCGCCGCCTCCAACCTGACGTAAGGAGCTATCCATGCAATCGATTCTTCGCCCCGCGCTGGTGCTGTTCGCGGCGCTCACCCTGGTATGTGGCGTGCTGTATCCGCTGCTGGTCACCGGCGTGGCCCAGGCCGCGTTTCCGGCCCAGGCCAATGGCAGCCTGGTCGAAAAGGATGGTCAGGTGGTGGGCTCTAGCCTGATCGGCCAGTCATTCACGTCTCCCGGCTACTTCTGGGGCCGTCCCTCGGCCACCGCGCCGATGGCCAATAACGGCGCCGGCTCGGGCGGCTCGAACCAGGGGCCGCTCAATCCGGCCCTGCAGGAAGCCGTCAAGGGCCGCATCGCGGCGCTGCGCGCGCTCGGCCCGGCCAACACGGCCCCGGTGCCGGTCGACCTGGTCACGGCATCGGCCAGCGGCCTCGATCCCGAGATCAGCGTGGCCGCCGCGCGCTACCAGGCGGCGCGGGTGGCGCGTGCGCGCCAGCTGCCGGCCGAGCAGGTCGGCGCCCTGGTCGAGGAGCACAGCGAGCGGCCATTCCTGGGCCTTTTTGGAGAGGCGCGCGTGAACGTGCTGGCCCTGAACATGGCCTTGGACGCCGAAAGCGGGCATACTCGCTGAACCATGCCGCACGACCGCCAGCGACCCGATCCCGACGCCTTGCTCGCCCAGATGCGCGAGGACGAGCAGCGCGCCGCGCGCGGCCGCCTGCGCATCTATTTCGGCGCCTCGGCCGGCGTCGGCAAGACCTACGCCATGCTGCAGGAAGCGAGAAAGCTGCAGGCGGAAGGGAAGGCGCCCCTGGTCGGCGTGGTCGAGACCCATGGCCGCGCCGAGACCGCGCGCCTGCTCGACGGCCTCGAATTGCTTCCGCGGCGCCGCATCGACCATCGCGGGCGGCAGCTCGAGGAATTCGACCTCGACGCCGCGCTCGAACGGGCGCCCGGCATCGTCCTGGTCGATGAGCTGGCGCATTCGAACGCGCCCGGCTCGCGCCACCCGAAGCGCTGGCAGGACGTCGAGGAACTGCTCGATGCCGGCATCGACGTGCTCACCACGGTCAACGTCCAGCACCTGGAAAGCCTGAACGACGTGGTCGGCGGGATTGCCGGTATTCGCGTCAGCGAGACCGTGCCGGACCGGGTGTTCGACGCGGCCGACGAGGTGATCATGGTCGACCTGCCGGCCGACGCGCTGCTGGCGCGCCTGAAGGAGGGCAAGGTCTATCAGCCGCAGCAGGCCGAACGCGCGGCCGGTAATTTTTTCAGGAAGGGCAACCTGATCGCGCTGCGCGAGCTGGCGCTGCGCCGCACCGCCGACCGGGTCGAGGTCGACGTGCGCGCCTGGCGCGAGGCGCAGTCGATCGACGCGATCTGGAAGACCGGCGCCGGACTGCTGGTCTGCGTGGGCCCCGGCCCGCTGGCCGAGCATGTAGTAAGGAGCGGCGCGCGCATGGCGTCCCAGCTGGGCACCGGCTGGCATGCGGTGTACGTCGAGACGCCGCGCCTGGCCCGGCTGCCGGATGGCGCGCGCCGGCGCGCCATGGACACGCTCGCGCTGGCGGACAGCCTGGGCGCCACCACCGCCGTGCTGTCCGGCGACGACGTCGCCGCCGCGATCATCGAGTACGCGCGCGACCACAACCTGTCGCGCATCGCGCTGGGCCGTGCCGGTTCACCGTGGAGGTCGCGCACCGCGCGCCGCCTCGCACGCCAGGCCCCCGGCGTCGACCTGATCGAGATCGGCCAGCCGGCGGTGCCGCTCCCGCCATCCGTCGCCGCGCGGCCGGCGCCGCCGCGGCGCCAGCCCTTGGCTTCCCACGCCTGGGCGGTCGGCGCCAGCCTGCTGGTGGCGTTTCTTGCCGCGCCCCTGAGCGATCGCTTCGACCTGGTCAACATCGCCATGCTGTTCCTGCTGGTGGTATTGCTGGTGGCAGTGCGCTTCGGCCGTGCGCCGTCGGTGACCGCCACCTGCGTCGGTGTTGCCTGCTTCGATTTCTTCTACGTGCCGCCGCGTCTCACCTTCGCGGTCTCCGATTTCCAGTATGTGGTCACCTTCGGCGTGATGCTCGCGGTCGGCCTGATCACGGGGCACCTGACGGCCGGCCTGCGCTTCCAGGCGCGCGTCGCCGGCGAGCGCGAGCGGCGCGTGCGCGCACTGTACGAGTTCGCGCGCGAACTGTCCGGCGTGCTGGCGGCCTCGCAGGTGTTCGAATCGAGCCGCGCCGTGATCCACAACGCATTCAATGCGCACGCGACCCTGCTGGTCCCGGACGCCGAAGGGCGGCTCGGCATGCCGCCGGCGGACGATGGCGGCCCGGCCGCGCCGCTGCCGTCCAGTGTCGATCCGGGCGTGGCGCAGTGGGCCTTCGACCATGCGCAGCCGGCGGGGCTCGGCACCGATACCTTGCCGGCCAGCCCCTTGTTCTACCTGCCGCTGGTGGCGCCGATGCGCACCCGCGGCGTGCTGGCGATCGCGCCGGAAGGCGGGCGCTGGGTGCTGGCGCCCGAGCAGCGGCGCCAGCTCGATGCGCTGGCGGCCCTGGCCGCGATCGCGCTCGAGCGCGTGCATTACGTGGAGGTGGCGCAGGCGGCCCTGGTGAACATGGAATCCGAACGCCTGCGCAACTCGCTGCTGGCGGCGCTCTCGCACGACCTGCGCACGCCGCTCACGGCCCTGGTCGGGCTCTCGGAATCGCTGCTGCGCGGCGACGCACTGCCGGAGGCGCCGCGGGCCCTGGCGCAGTCGCTGCACGACGAAGCGGTGCGCATGGGCACCCTGGTCGCCAACCTGCTCGACATGGCGCGCATCGAGAGCGGCGAAGTGCGCTTCAACCTGGAATGGCAGGCGCTGGAAGAAGTCGTCGGCAGCGCGCTGCGCGCCTGCGGCGCCGCCCTGCGCGATCACACGGTCGCGGTGCGCCTGCAGCAAGACCTGCCCCTGGTGCGCTTCGATGCGGTGCTGATCGAGCGGGTGCTGTGCAACCTGGTCGAGAATGCCGCAAAATACACGCCGGGCGGATCGCGCATCGAGATCGCGGCCAGCCGGCGCGGCGCCTGGATCGACGTCACGGTAAGCGACGACGGGCCCGGCCTGCGCCCTGGCAGCGAGGAAGCGATCTTCGAGAAATTCACGCGCGGCGAACGCGAGTCGGCCTTGCCCGGCGTGGGCCTGGGCCTGGCGATCTGCCGCGCGATCGTGGAGGCGCATGGCGGCGCGATCCGGGCCTGCGCTTCGCCGCTGGGCGGCGCCGGCTTCGTGTTCTCGCTGCCGGCCGGCACGCCGCCCGCACTCGACATGCCTGCGATGGAAAGAGACGATGACTGACGCCCCCTGCGCCTTGCTGGTCGAGGACGAACCGCACATCCGCCGCTTCGTGCGCGCCGCCCTGGAACAGGAGGGCTGGCAGGTGCACGAGTCGGTGAGCATGGGGCGGGGCCTGATCGACGCCGGCACGCGCCGCCCCGACCTGGTGGTGCTCGACCTGGGCCTGCCCGACGGCGACGGCATCGACTTCATCCAGGACGTGCGCAAATGGTCGACCGTGCCGATCATCGTGCTGTCGGCGCGCGTGGCCGAGGGCGAAAAAATCCGCGCCCTCGACGCCGGCGCCGACGACTACCTGACCAAGCCCTTCGGCACCGGCGAACTGCTGGCGCGCGTGCGCGCCACCTTGCGCCGCCAGCGCCAGGCCGGCGCCGGTGGCGATGGCGTCATCCATTTCGGCGATGTGACGCTCGACCCGCAAGCGCGCGCCGTCACCCGCAACGGCGAGCACGTGCACCTGACCCCAACCGAATACCGCCTGTTGTCGGTGCTGGCCGCGAACGCGGGTAGGGTGATGACCGCCCCCCAATTGCTGCGCGCCGTATGGGGCCCCGGCCATACCGAAAGCGGCCACTACCTGCGCATCTACATGGGCCACCTGCGCCACAAGCTCGAAGCCGATCCGGCCCAGCCGCGCCACCTGCTGACCGAAACCGGCGTCGGCTACCGGCTCTGGCTGGGCCAGTGAGCGTATGAAGCGCGCCTAGCGTCCCAGGCCGTGGCCGCCGACCGGTTCGGTCTCGAAGCGTTCGCCGAATCCGGCGATCAGCGGCCGGCCTTTGGCGATGGCGGCCTGGACTGACGGCAGCGACAGTGAGGCCTTGTGGCTGGCCTGATCTTGCCAGGTCTCGGTGATCCAGATGGCGTCGGCATCCTGCGCGTCCTTGGCGATCACGTAGGAGAGGCAGCCGGGCATGCTTGCGGTGCCGTCCAGCAGGATGGCAATGAGCGTGTCGCGCTGGCCCGGCTGGGCGCGCATTTTTCCGATCAAACCGTACATTCGTGACTTCTCCTTATCGATGGTGGTGGCAGGGTGGGCATATGCGCCTGCCAATGGCGTGGCGGCCAAGGCGGCGATGGCCGTGCGTCGGGATACGGGCATGTGCATCCTCCTGGCGTCATTGCAGAGTGACCGACAGTATAGAGCGCGGTTGGTTTAAGATGGTCTTTTTCATCACACTGTCACGGAACCTCGATGCGATTTTCTCCCCTTGCCCTGGCCGCCAGCGCCGCCGTCCTCACCCTGTCCCAGGCCGCCCACGCCCAGCAACCGTCCGCCGTCTCGGAAACCGCGCTGCGCGCGCACCTGTCGTTCCTGGCCGATGACCTGCTCGAGGGCCGCGGCACCGGGCAGCGCGGCGGCGACCTGACG
>DDKG01000171.1 GCA_002339265.1 Massilia sp. UBA2604
GGACCGCGCCTGCGACCTGGGCCTGGCCTTCCAGCTGACGAATATCGCGCGCGACATCATCGACGATGCGAAGATCGGCCGCTGCTACGTGCCGTCCGACTGGCTGCTGGAAGCCGGCATCCCGCCCGACCACGTAGCCCTGCCGCGCCACCGCGCGGCGCTGGCAACCGTCGCCGCGCGCCTGGTCGACCATGCCGAACCGTATTATGCGTCGGCCACCGTGGGCATCGCGGCCCTGCCCCTGCGCTCGGCCTGGGCGATCGCCACCGCGCGCAATGTGTATCGCCAGATCGGGATCGAAGTGAAGCGGCGCGGCGCCCACGCCTGGGACGAACGGGTGGGCACCTCGAAGGCGGCCAAGCTGCGCCTGCTGGCCCTGGGCGGGGCCCAGGCGCTGGCGTCGCGCCTCAGCCCTGCTCGGGCAGCGATGGCGCGGCCGCGGCGCCACGATCTGTGGCTGCGTCCTGGCCGCGCGGGCGGCGCACCTGGCCCTGCTGCGCTTGCAGCTGGCGCTTGAGCCGGGCGACCGGCGGCGCGTACAAAAAGCCGAAGGACACGGCGCCCTCCTTGCCTTCCACCGCATGGTGCATGCGGTGGGCCTGGTACAGGTGCTTGAGGTAGCCGCTTTTCGGGACGTAGCGGAACGGCCAGCGCTGGTGCACCAGGCCGTCGTGGGCGATGAAGTACAAGGCGCCGTAGGCCGTCATGCCGGCGCCGATCCATTCGAGCGGGTGGTAGCCGCGCGTGCCGAACCAGATCAGGGCGATGGCGACGCCGGCGAACACCACGGCGTACAGGTCGTTCTTCTCGAACCAGCCGGTGCGCGGCTCGTGGTGCGAGCGGTGCCAGCCCCACCCGAAGCCGTGCATGATGTACTTGTGCGCGACGATGGAAAACACTTCCATGAACGCGATGGTGGCCAGGACGATGAGCGCGTTGAAAAGCATGATGATGGAAGCGATGGCGCGTTGACGGGATGCCAACAGCCTACCATGACGGGCC
The DNA here is from genome assembly GCA_002339265.1 of Massilia sp. UBA2604. Taxonomy (GTDB): domain Bacteria; phylum Pseudomonadota; class Gammaproteobacteria; order Burkholderiales; family Burkholderiaceae_D; genus Telluria. Next base: position 1,003 of record DDKG01000171.1, read on the forward strand.
CGGCGCACGGTTGCGCCGGGCTGCTGCCCTGCGGTCAAACACGATTCACACTTAACCTTATGGAGTTTTCATGCAGTCGATCTTTCGCCCACTGGTCCTGTCTCTTCTGCTGGCGTCGAGCGTCGGCGCCGCCGGTCTCGCTTCGGCCGCGGCGATCGAGGTCAGGGTCCAGGGCGTCACGAGTACAAAAGGTACGGTGCGGGTCGCGATCTGCGACAAGGTGACCTTCCTGAAGGATTGCCCGTACGCGGCTTCGGCGCCGGCCCAGGCCGGCGAGACCGTCGTCACCGTCAACGACGTGCCGCCCGGTACCTGGGCCGTGCTGTCGTTCCAGGACGAGAACGACAACGGCAAGCTCGATCGCAATGCGCTGGGCATCCCGAAGGAGCGGTATGCGTTCAGCCGCGATGCGCGCGGCCGCTTCGGGCCGCCAAGTTTCGAGGATGCGGCCTTCGTGCTGCGTGAAGAGAAGGCGGTCAGCTATATCAAGTTGCGCTGACGCTATTCGTTCTGTTCGCGCCGTATGCGCCGGCATGTCACCTCCAGCTCGGCGCTTGCCGAGCCGGGAGGATGACCGTTGCAGGTCTTGCTGCGCACGTGCGTGCGTTTGCCGCTGCCGGCACTGCTTCGTCCGCAATAGCTGCCTTCCCGCAGCTTTCTTGATGTAATGAATGTTTGGCCCGGCATCGTCTCTCGCTTGAACATGCAGTGAGCCGATTGTATGCATTGAGCGCTCAACAATAGTGCCAGCGGGCAGACTGTTCGCTTGTCGGAATTCTCGTACTCTCAGCAGGTGGTATCGCCAGGCGCCACTCAGACCCGGTACTGGGTCGTGATCAGGTATAAACCGAAGCAGAATACCGCCGCGGCAAGCAGCATCGGAATCGACGACAGGATCTTCGCGCCAATACCCGTGCGCGTCCTGCCGTCGTGGCGCCGCCGGTATCCCTGGTAGCCGTAGTAGAACGCCAGCGGTGGCAAGACAAAGACCGGAATCAGCAACCAGGCCGTCATTACGGTGAGCGCGGTCAGGGCGAGCGACTTGAACATGCTGGCCGTTTGACGCTCAGTGCGTCGCGCCGCCCACTTCGCGCACGTCGGCGTCGACGCTCACGGTCACCTCCACCGCCAGCTTGATGCCGGCGACGATGTCGTCCAGCGCCATCGACGGCGGCGCATCCGGCCGCGCGGCGGCCTGCTCGGGCAGGAAAGGCACGTGGATGAAGCCGGCCTTGATCGGCTGCGGCTGGCCCGCCGCATGATGCATCAGGCCATAGAACACATGGTTGCAGACGAAGGTGCCGGCAGTCTGCGACACGCCGGCCACCAGGCCACGCTCGCGCAGCGCGCGCACGATGGCCTTGATCGGCAGGGTCGAGAAGTAGGCGGCGGGGCCATCGGCGGCGATCGGCGCATCCACCGGCTGCTGGCCGCCGTTGTCCAGGATCGCCGCATCGTCGACGTTGATCGCGACGCGCTCGACCGAGATGTCGGGACGTCCGCCGGCCTGCCCCACCGCGATCACGACGTCCGGATGCAGCTCGTCGACCATGGCCACCAGGTCTTCGATCGCCTCTCCGAACACGCAGGGCAACTGGCGCACCTCGACGCTGAAGTGCTCGCCGCGCCAGCCTTCGAGCGCGCGCACCGCTTCCCATGCCGGGTTGATGGTGGCGCCATTGAACGGCTCGAAGCCGGTAAGCAGTACGGTCTTGATCATCGCGGCCTCACAGGTTCATCAAAAAATACAGCAGGAAGATGTTCGCTATCAGGATCGGCAGCGCGCTCGGTATCTGGGCGCGGATCACCGCGTTCTTGTCCGGCAGCTCGAGCAGCGCCGCCGGCACGATATTGAAGTTGGCTGCCATCGGCGTCATCAGGGTACCGCAATACGCGCTGAACATGCCGATCGCCGCCATCACGGCCGGATTGGCACCATACACGCCGATCAGCACCGGGATGCCGACGCCGCCCGCCATCACCGGGAAGGCGGCGAAGCCGTTGCCCATCACGATGGTGAACAGCGCCATGCCGATGCAGTACACCGCCACCGCGACGAATGCCGAATCCATGCCGATATACGTGGTCGTCAGGTGCGCCACCGCCTTGCCGACGCCGGCTTCCGAGAACAACAGGCCCAGCACCGCCAGGATGTGCGGCAGCACCACCGCCCAGCTCATGGCGTCGACCAGGCGCCGCGCCTCGCGCACGCCCTGCAGCGGCGTGGCGCGCGTCAGCCAGCAGGCGGCAACCAGCGCCACGATCGCGCCGCAACCCATGCTGACCAGGGTCAGGTGGGCCGGGTCGAGCATCGGCAAGCCGCCAATGTGAACGTCCTTGAGCACGGTGGCGCCGATCACCGTCACCAGCGGCAGCAGCAGCGCCGGGATGAAGATCCGGTTGCCCAGGCGCGCGACGTTCGCACGGCGCTGCTCCGGGTCCAGGGTCCTGGGCGCACCGGCCTTGACCCCGCCGAAGCCTGCCAGCAAGGCCATGGCGATCATCAGGGCGCCCACCGCCGCCGGCGGCATGCGCTCGCCGGCCAGGTAGAGCAAGGCGTACAGGCCCCAGAACAGCGCCGTGGTGTAGCGCCGTGGATTGCTGCGGTCCACCAGGTTCATGATCGCCACGCTCGCGAGCAGCAGGCCGACCAGGATGTAGAAATGTTCGATGGTGAGGGTCATGCGGCCTCCTTCGCGGCAGCGACCTCGCGCTTGATCTCATTGTCGAGACGGCGCAGGTTCCAGGCGTGGATGATGAAGGCCGTGATCGCGGTCGGGATGCCC
>DDKG01000173.1 GCA_002339265.1 Massilia sp. UBA2604
GGCCACAGCATGGCCCAGGGATCGCGCAGCACGACGATGCCCAGCGCCAGGCACAGCACGTGCGAGCTCGATGCGATGCGGCCGCTCCAGACCGCGGCGGCGACCACCGCCAGCATGTAGAAGGTGCGCTGGGCCGGCACGCCGAAGCCGGCCAGCAGCACGTACAGCAGCGCCACGATGGCCCCCGCCAGGGCCGCCGCCTTCTGGGCCGGGAGGCGCAGCGGCAACTGGGCGCCGGTCCAGAACGAGCGGCGCCACAGGCTTGCCGTGATCCAGGCGGCCAGGCCCGCCACCATCGTGATGTGCAGGCCGGAGATCGAGACCAGGTGGCTGATGCCGGTGCGGTTGAAGACGTCCCAGTCGTCCTGGTCGATGCCGCGCTGGTCGCCGATGACCAGTGCGACGATGACGCCGGCATAGGGTTCACCTTCGAGGATGGCCAGGATGCGCGCGCGCAGGAACCCGCGTGCGCGTTCGATCGCGTAGCCGGCGCCGGGCGTCCAGTCGTCGAGGCGTTCGTTCGTACTGCCCGCCGGGCGCACGTAGCCGGTGGCGCGCACGCCCTGCTCCAGCAGCCACGCTTCGTAATCGAAGCCGTGCGGGTTGGCGTTGCCATGGGGGCGCTGCAGGCGCACCACCAGGCGCCAGTGTTCGCCGGCGTGGATGAAGGCGGGGTCGCTGGCGGTGGCGCCGTACCAGGACAGGACGATCTTTGGCGGGACGGTGGCGCCGCGGGTCTCGGTGTGCGCGACGTCGAAGTGGAAGCGCACGCCGCCGTCGAAACGGTGCGGGAGGCTGGCGATGGCGCCGGTGACGGTGATGTCGCGGCCTTCGTCGGCGTGTGGCAAGGCGTCGCTCAGGGCCAGGTGGGCGATGAAGGCGGCCCAGCAGAAGCCGAGCAGGACGCCGGTCGTGAGTGCGCGGGGAAGACCGCGCAGCAGGAGGCAGGCTGCGATTGACGTGGCTGCGCAGGCGAGCAGAATTCCGGCGGGCGGCAGCGCGGGCTGGAGTTGAAGCACGGCGGCGCCGGCGGCGAACGCGAGAATCGCACTGCGCATGGTTGAGGACGTTATGTTCCGGTGCGCTGGGCGCTGGGACTGCACTTACTCGCAAGCGCATGGATACTGGAAGATATCTGATCCCACAGTAACACTGCCCTGGAATCCGACAAGGACGCGGGCACGGGTCCCCGGTCGCCAACTCCCGTATCCATGGTGAAAGAGAAATGTGGGGCCATGACGTCGTCTACTGTTCCGTTGAACTCCCACCAGAAGCTATGCACGGCAACGGTGTCGCTTTCCACGACACGCTCGACAACTTCCTCTCCGATAAGGCATCCGACAATGCGTTGACCAGCCCGCAGCGTAGCCAGGCGAGCACGGTCCATCAATGGCATTCGTTCCCAAGATTCGGCCGTTCGAGCGATCAAACCCTTGGCATCAGGCTCAACACCTGCTGCAAGCTTCAGAGTAAATGCAATATCGGGATGGCTCGTCAGGCGCGCGTTCATCGTGATGCGCTCCGCCTGGTCTGGATTCAGCAGACCTCGAAAATAGGCATGGTCAAGACAGAATCCAGTTTCAGGCGGAATTTCATTCTCGGGATTCGGTACAAGTTGCGAGATGAGCTGGGCGACTTGATGCGTTCGTGCTGGTTGATAGGCATCTGCAGTGAGATCGATGCTTACACCACTACCGTGCACAAGCGCATCCACGGCAATCCCCTCGTACCGGTATCCCTCAATGGCGAGGCCATTTGCCTGCGTTCCCTCGGTGACCACTCTGCCATACAAAAAGATTTTTCCGAACAGGCCGTTAGCGGTCTTGATGGGCATGACGAGTTCCAGATTCATGTCGCCGTCCAATCGATCCGGAGTCGCCCTGAGCTCGGCCTCGCGATCGGCCAGCCGCGTCTGAAAGTCCGCGAGCGACTCCAAGCGAGTGGCAATATCCAATCCGTCGACATTTGCCATCGTCAACTTAGCCTCGGCATACGCAGGCAACTCGATCACGAATCTGCCGACACACGTCGGCTTCATGTACGCCGTCATCCGCGCTACCTCGCGCCGGTCCTTGCCTGCCTGACTCCGAAGATCATGTGCGCTCACCACTGCCCATGCTGTGGCCATTCCAATGATTGCGATTGCCGCAAGCGCTCCGGCTAACCGTCCTGACGGGCGACGAGCACCCACCATCTGTCGCCACCATCCTATCCATCGAGAAGGGATCCAACGCATATGCATCTCTTGTCAAAACGAGACTAGCTTTCCAGCCGCTGCGCGCCGGTATTGTCTGGAGCATCCGCATAACGCACGAGCTGCCATGCACTACGCCGATGAATGAGTTCAGGATGTGTACTGAATCGACCATGCAACTGTGCACGGAATGTCGCCGCAGGCAACAAACTCCCGGCAGCGAACCAACGAGTTCCGTCAAGTGCATGGCTGTCTTCGCAACGCCACCATCCACTTGCCGGGCACGCCGCCCCTGTCTTTGCAACGCTACCGATCGGCGTTTCGGCGTGGGCCATTGGCGTATCGCCGGCGGGGATAATGAGTAGTTCGGACCCCAATATAGCCTGTTCGAGGGCAGCCGGCGTCGACACACGCACGCTATTCCTCTTGTCGACCAGAGTCCACAATGTCGGATGACGGTTCTCGTAGCTTGGCTGCACGCCACGCAGTCGTTGCCACATAGTCGGTTGTGGCAGCAGCAAGGCCTGAGGCATTCGCTGGCCTTGCTTCAGGAACTGGCGCTCCCCGCCAAGTATCCCGGTTGCTGGACCGCTGTCGCCGCATCGCCACCAGCCTGTCTGTGGGCAGACGTCCCCGGCGTAGGCGCCGATTCCGAGTTCCATTGCAACGGTCCCGGGTGCGCCTGCCTTGTCCGTCTCAGTCGGACGCAAACGTATGCTGCTCGCAATTTGCTCCCATAGATCAAACATTGCTTCTTCTGACAACGTGGACTGTACGGGCTTGCCGCCAGTAACAGGATTTGTGCCGGACTCGAGTTCGAGAGTCAGCAAGGGCGCGAGGATGTCGTCTTTTAAGCCCGGCGACTCCCACTGAAACGAATAGCCGGTGGTGAAGTTCGGCTCGCGTATTCGCGTTATCAGTTCTTCGCCTTGCAAGCCATTAATGGCGCGAGTCTGCTCACGCAGATTAGTGAAAGCCATTTGCATGAACACAGGCTCGCGAGCAGCCGCAGCAGCATTACGTTGCAACAGTCCGGGCGCAGGACTCGTGCCCGACATCGAGGACAGCACGATATTGACGTCGGGATACCCCGGAAGACCAGCAAACATTACGACGCTTTCAGATTGTCGATGCTCATATGGATCTCGCACGAAGGCGTCGGCGAGACAGAAGCCGCTTTCCCTGGGGATCTCGTTAGGCTGCAACGGTCTAATTCGTCCCAATAGACGCATCACATCATCGACATAATCAGGATCTATCCAGTCTGCATTACCAGTGACACTCAGACCGGGAAAGCGCAGCAGGCTATGGACGGCAACATTCTCGACGGAGACGATGTGGTCTCCCCTATGCAGTTTCGATCGCCTCCGATTGTGGACGAACAGCTTGCCTTCGCCGGCCCCGTCAGAAAGCTGCCTGACCGATTCAAGACTCACCCGGGATTCTTCGTTCAGCGTACCTGCGATGTCGATCTCCATCTTTCGCACCCGGCTCGAGAACTCTTCCTCCGATTCGCGCAAGGTGCTGGACAGGTCGATTCCACCGATGGCTCCCTGCCCGATCGTCACCTCTGCCTCCGCTGGGAGATCGATCAGAAAGCGACCCACGCAAACGGTCTTCATCTTGTCCATCATCTTTGCCACCTTTTGCTTGTCATGCACGGTCTGGACCGAGTTGGCGAAGAACGATGCAAGTGCCAGTGCCAACGCTGTGACCCCGCATACCCACCGCACTTTACGGCTGCCAAGCCGCTTCATTTGACTTCCTGAACAATCTTGACAATGAGGTGCCTCGTCAGAAGAAGCATCGATTCCTGCTGAAAGCTCTCTTGATGACGAAATCCTTCCGGCGCAAATATCTTGCGAATGTACTGAGCGGGAGCAGAAGCGGATTGCACCGGCACTGTTTCGTCACCATGAGAATCCTGCGGCCACAACGCGAACCGCAGCCGCAGGTTTTTCTCTATTTCCACTTCACGCGTGCCGTCGGCGGCAGACAGAACCAGTCTCCCCGAGCGAACGTTTCCGGCCGTTAGCGCGGTCGAACTGGTAGTCTCTTCACGCGCCACCCATCGAATCTGGCCGTATGCCTTGAACGTCCGATCAGCGCCATAGAATGCATATGAATTCGCGTGATAGTAGGGACGCGGTTGCGCGCCTTTGCCGTCACTCGTCGTAAGTACCTCGGTGTGAAAGCGTTCAGCCTCGTCGATCGACTTGACGATCAGGGCTTCGGCGCCTCCTTTGGATGAAGCGTATCGGTTGGCCGGATCTGCCAGCGTAGGGTCGATCATCCGGTACCACGGTTTCATGTCACGATAGAAATCGTATGGGTTGCCGTCCGGTAGCGAAAGATGATCCCGTACCTGTTCACGCCGATTGACCACGCTTACCGTCTTGATCGATAGCCAAGGCTTGGGGTAAAGATGATTCGGCAGCAGCTGCAGTATCCCGGCCGAGACAGCCATTACCGGTGTTGTTTCTGCGCTTGTGTCACCCGCTATCTCGGCGAACTTCCCTGCCCTTAGATTGTCGGAAATTCCATTTGTAAAGTTTCCTCCCTCAGTTCCACTAGCAATCCGACGGTATGCGACAGGCGCCCCCAACGCTGGCATTACGGCATGAACAATGCCTGCTATATCCGAGGCACTTCCATCGCCAGGATCACTCGCTCGCGCACATGCCCGGGCAACCAGCCCGCCCATCGAATGCGTCACCAAGATCACCGTCCGACATTCATGCTTGCGCTCAATCCAGAACTTCTTGATTTCGTCGATCCGCTGACGCAGCCGTCGCGCCGAGACCGAACATGACTCCAGCCAGTTATAACCGAACGCGTATACGGGATACTGAAATGCCGCGTACTTTTCCAACTCGCTTTCAGTAACTCTTTCGAAATTGCGTACGCCCCATTGTGCAGGCTGACACTGCATGACTCGGCGCCAGAAGTGACGGATCTCGCGGTTGCCGTGCGGCGTTACCTGAAACGTCTTGTCCAGATGCCTCTGCAGATCCACCAGCAGGGCGCCGTAGGAATCTGCATAGACTTCGCCCCAGCCGCGCTCGCGCAGTTCGCGCTGATCAAGCGCATAAGGTGCAAACTCCAGCTCACCTCCGGGATCGACTTCCAGGAGACTTGCATCCAGAATACGCTGGCGATGCGATGGTCGTGGGCGAGACCATTTCCGTGCCTCCTTGTACCCATCAAGGGCGCCATTTGGCGGACGCCATGCCGCCTCTCCCGGTTTGAGGATATCGTCTTTGCGCGGCACCATATTGCGACGGGCTCGCAGATTCGATCCCATGATCCCTGGCACGAAGATCACCGGAATCACCTTGCGCGACCCGATAGTGACCCTCGCCCTCACCTTGAAGGCCGTCGGCGTCGCGACCGTATGCGCCACCAGGCTTCCATCGCGATCGACAGTTGGCTGGGGAATTGGGCGAGTCGGTTCCTTCATGCCCGGCCCGCACCAGGATCGTCTGGTTCGTCGTCGGGCAACAAGCGGATTTCGATATCCCCCATGGCGTAGCTGCTCAGGATGCTGGTGCGTCCTTCATCGTCAGTGACGCCCTGGATGCGCGTGCCGTCTTCGTGACGGGCGACGTAGCGCTTGCCCCGGGCCGGCAAATTGGTCTGGCGGTCGAGCACCACCACCCTTTCGTCGGTCTCCAGTTCGGTGGCGGGCAGGCGCAGGCCGGCGGGAGCGCCGGCGCCCGCCGACAGGTGTTCGATACCTGCCGACTTGACCACGTGCTTGCCGCTGCTCTGGTGCGTGATGGTGCCGCTATCCCAGTCGGTCTGGGTGCCCTGCGATACCACCTTCACCGACGGCGCTTCGAGCTCGATGCCGGTAGCGGCGATCAGGCGGATGCGGTTGGATGACTTGATCTCGATGTCGCCACGATGGGTCTCGACCACGATGTCGCCTCGGGCGGCGATCAGCTTCATGCCCAGCTCATAGGCGAACATTCTGAGCGCGCGCGAGGCGCGCAGGAACAGGCTGCGGCCGGTCGCCAGTTCGGCGTCTCCGGTCGAGACGATGTCGACCTTGGCCTGGGCGGCCAGGGCGATGCTGTCGTCGCTGGCCAGCACCACGCCGGCCGGGGCGTTCACCGCCACCAGTGGCTCGCCCCCCTCGCCCCCGCCTGCACCAGGCGCGACGTTCGAGCCGTCGTGCCAATGGCGAAGGCGTTCGGCCAGCGCGTCCAGGCGCGGCCTGGCTTCTTCGTTTTCGCCATGGTCGCCCGCCAGCCGCCCTAACGTGTCCAGCACGCCGTGCATCGTTTCCACGATGCCGACCAGGCCGGCGCGCTCGAGCTGGGCGCCGGCATCGTCCTGCTTGCCGCCCGCGCTGAGCAGGATGCCTTCGCCGCCGCGCAGCGCGACCGCCTTGCTGCTCCGCAGTTCCGCGCCTTCGCCGCGCGCGCCAGCCTGGCCGTTCGCGCGGGGCTCGGACAGCCAGCCAAGGTTCAGCTCGGACGACGCATGTTCGCTGGCGAGTTGCACCGCAATCTGGCCCGGGGTATCGTCGAACAGCAGTTGGCTGCCCCGCGCCCCGCCGATCTCGCGGCTGCGCATCCCCGACAGATACCGGTTGCCCGGCAACTCCCCCGCCCGGCTCAGCGCCGGCGGCTGCGCGCGCTGGTTATACAGCTGCGACAGGATCACCGGCCGGTCGGGGTCGCCGCCCATGAAGGCCACCAGCACCTCCGTGCCGACGCGCGGCAGGCCGAGCGTGCCGGCCTGCTGCTGGCTGCCCGGTCCGGCGCCGGCCCAGTTGGACGCCACCCGCACCCAGGCCGAATCGGCCGGCGTGTCGGAGGCGCCGGCTCCGTGCGCATGGCGGTGGTCGCCCGTGCGCATGCCGGGAAAGCGGATCTTGACCCGGCCCAGTGCGTCGCAATGCACTTCTTCGCCGGGCGGGCCGGTGACGATCGCGCTTTGCAGCTGCGGATGCGGCAGGTCGACCCGCGGATCGAAGCTGGGCACCAGCGGGATGCCGCGCCGGACCGCGTCAAAGCTCATGCGCACCCGCACTGCGTCCAGCGATGGCGGGGAATCGGGAAAGGCGGCGGCGTCCATCCAGGCGCCCATCAGGCGCCGCACGCGCGCCGAGACGTCGGCCGGCAGGTTGTTCTCGGCCTCGACGTGCAATGCGGTGATGATGAAGTCGCGTTCAAGCGCCGGATGGGTGTCGATCTCAGGGTGGCCGCCCAGGGTGAACCATTCGCCGGCGCGCAGGTCGCGCACGGTCCCTTCGCCGTGGAAGCACTTGGTCTCGAATTCGTGGCGGTTCATGCGCACCTGCCCGAGTCGCCAGTGGTCCTCGACGTCGTTGCCGGCATGCGGCATCTCGACCTGGTAGTCGTCAAGGCTGGCCGCTAGCTGGTTGCCGCTGCGGCCCTGGTCGGCCATGCTGCGCGCGGTGGCGGTCATGAACTGGGTGCCGAGCGGATTGCGGTAGTCCCAGCTGTGGCGCGTGGTGCTGCCGGCCTGCAGGCGGCGCGCAGCACTCCAGGAGACGATGGTGTCGCGTTCTTCGCTGGCGCCACCACGGTGGTAGCGCACGGTGCCGGCGCCGTTGCGCGGCAGCGAATTGGAATCGGCGAACAGCACCAGCGTGTGCACCGGCGAGGTGTCACGCTCGACCTCGAGCGTACGGGTGCGCGCGTGGCCGGGGCGGAAGGTCCAGGCCACGCCGCGCCGGCGCAGCAGGCGACGGACAAAAGCGGCATCGGACTCGTTGTATTGCATCGTCTGCTCGCGTGGCGGGAACTGGCGCATGTCGAACAGCGGATCGAGTTCGTACTCGAAGGCGCTGGCCAGCACGCCATTCGATTGTCGCCATTCGTCGAACAGCACTTGCACGATCTCGAGCTCGTTCTGGTAGCGGAACACGCGGCTGTTGACGCGCTTTTCCATGATCGCCAGCGCGTCGCGGATCACCAACTGGTAGACGCCCAGGCCGCCGTCGTAGTCGCCGGCGCGGGCCTCTGCCACGATGCCGCAGGCGCCGCGCAACTGGCCGCGGTCGGTGACGAACTGGATTTCGGCCGGCAGCGCGATCAGTTCCTTGAGCGGCAGGCGCGGGGTCGAGGCGACGCAGGTGACGACGTATTCGAGGCTGCCGCAGACGGACTCGCTGCCGCTGACCCGCTGTGGCAGCAGGACTTCATCGGCCAGGTGGTCGGCGTGACCCAGGCGCAGCCGAATCGGCCGGTGCGCCGTCGTCAGCGATTTCTCGTGCTGCAGCATGCGCAGGAATTCGCTCGCGCTGTCCAAGTGTGTCTCCTGTCCGGTGATCGCTGAGGTCAGCGCAACTCGTCGAGAGAGAATCTTGGCACGGCGGTATCACTTACAGTTTGCTCGCGCTCACAATTGACGAGTGAACTACGCCGAAAACTGATACTCGTGGCTGTCGTATCAAGGGCACAACGCCGACAGGCGGGGAATGGCGGCCAGCGAGGCGCGGTAGGCAGCCTCGCGCACCTCGTCCACCCCGATCCCGCGCAATTCGGCCAGGGTGGCGCCAATGCCGGGCAGTTGATCGGGACTGTTGCGTCCCGGATGAATCCAGCTCGGCGCGATGTCGGGCGAGTCGGTCTCCAGCACGATCGATTCCAATGGCAGCTCGGCCGCCAGGCGCCGGATCTGCAGCGCGCGCGTAAACGTCATGTTTCCGCCGAAGCCAAGATGGAATCCGAGCTCAATAAAATTCTGCGCCTGCTGGAAACTGCCGTTGAAGGCATGGGCAATCCCCCCGGGCGGGCGAATCTGGCGCAGGTGCTTGAGCACCTGGTCCTGCGAGCGCCGCACGTGGGTCAGCACCGGCAGGCCGAAGTCGCGCGCGATGCGCAGCTGTTCGCGGAAGAACCGTTCCTGCTTCTCGCGCATGGCGGGCGTGGTCAGTTCCGGGATGAAGAAATCCAGGCCGATCTCGCCAATGCCGACGAAGCGCGGGTCGCTCATCGCCTCCTCCACCCGCGTGCGCATATAGGCCAGGTCGTCGTCCTGCGCCTGCGGCACGCAGATCGGGTGGATGCCGAGCGCATAGCAGGCGTTCGGACTGCCGTGCGCCAGACTGGCCACGGAATCGAAATTGCCGCGCTCGACCGCCACGATCACGATCATCGACACCCCGGCTTCCTGCGCCTTGCGCGCGACACCGGCGCCATCGCCGCCGTACTCGCGCGCATCGAGGTGGACGTGGGTATCGATCCACATCGCTCAGTTCTCCGCCGGCTGCAGGCCGTGCTCGGTCATGCGCAGCACGCGGTCGCAGCGGCGCGCCAGTTCCATGTCGTGGGTGACGATCACGAAGGCGGTGCCGAGGGTGCGCGACAATTCCAGCATCAGGTCGAAGATGACTTGCGCCGTGGTGTGATCGAGGTTGCCGGTCGGTTCATCGGCCAGCACGCATGCCGGCTGGGTGACCAGGGCGCGCGCCAGCGCCACCCGCTGGCGTTCGCCGCCCGAGAGCTCGCCCGGACGGTGCACCACGCGCTTGCCCAGGCCCACCCGCTCCAGGATCGCCTGTGCGCGCTCCATGGCGACCGCGCGCTGCTCGCGCCGGATCAACAGCGGCATCATGACGTTGTCGAGCGCCGTGAATTCGGGCAGCAGATGGTGGAACTGGTAGACGAAGCCCAGCGCCGTGTTGCGCAGCTCTCCGCGGCGCGCCTCGGACAGGTTGGCGAAATCCTCGCCATGCAGGGTCACCGAGCCGCTGCTCGGCGTATCCAGGCCGCCCAGCAGGTGCAGCAGGGTCGACTTGCCGGAGCCGGAGGCCCCGACGATGGCGACCCGCTCGCCGCGGTGCACGGCGAAGTCGATGCCGTCGATGACGCGCACATTGGCGTCGCCCTGCTTGAAGGTTTTACCGAGGCCGCGGCAGGCGAGCACCGGGGCGCCGTTGAATGCATCACTCATAGCGCAGCGCCTCCGCCGGCTTCACGCGCGAGGCGGCCCAGCTCGGATAAATCGTGGCGGCGAAGGCCAGCAGCACCGAGATGACGCCGATGATGGCGACGTCCGGCCCATGCAGGTCGGATGGCACGGTACTGATCAAATATATATCTTTGGACAAGAACTCCACTCCCAGCAAACGTTCGATGAACGGCACGATGACATCGATGTTCAGGCTCACCGCCACCCCCATGCCGACGCCGGCCAGCGTCCCCAGCACGCCGACGATCCCGCCCTGCACCATGAAGATCTTCATGATCGATTGGGGCGACGCCCCCAGCGTGCGCAGGATCGCAATGTCGGCCTGCTTCTCGGTCACCGTCATCACCAGGCTCGAGACCAGGTTGAAGGCGGCCACCGCGATGATCAGGGTGAGGATAATGAACATCATCTTTTTTTCGGTCTGTACGGCAGCGTACCAGTTGGCGTTGAGCTTGGGCCAGTCGCGCACCGTCAGGTCACCCGTCATCTGGCCTTTCAACTGTTCCGCGACTTCGGGCGCCTCGCGCATATTGGCGATGCGCAGGCGCAGGCCGGACGGCGCCGGCAGGCGTTCCAGGCGCTGCGCATCTTCCACGTGGATGAAGGACAGCGCCGCGTCGAAGTCGAAATGGCCGGCCTCGAAGATGCCGGCGACGGTGAAGCTGCGCGTGCGCGGCACCATACCGGCCGGCGTGACCTGGCCCTGGGCCAGCACCATCGTGACCTTGTCGCCCAGGCCGACGCCAAGCGCACGCGCCAGCGCGTAACCCAACACGATGTTGAATTCGCCCGGCTTGAGGGCATCGAAGCTGCCAGCGCGCACCTGGCGCGCCACGGTCGACACATTATCTTCCTCGCCCGGCAGCACGCCGCGCACGATCGATGGGCGCATCACGCCGTCGCGCACCAGCAGGCCCTGGGTCTCCACGAAAGGCGCGGCGCCCAGCACGGCCGGATTGCGCATGGCCTCCTTGGCCGACGCGCGCCAGTCGGGCAAGCTGCCGGAAGCGTCGAATACCTCGATATGGGCCAGCACCGACAGCATGCGGTCGGTGACCTGCTTTTGAAAGCCGTTCATCACCGACAGCACGATGATCAGGGCCGCCACGCCGAGGGCGATGCCGGCCACCGAGATCAGCGAAATGAAGGAAATGAAGCTGCTGCGCCCGCTGCGCTTGCCGGCCCGCGTGTAGCGCAGGCCGACCTGCCACTCATACGGCAGTTTGTGGATGATGCTCATGTGTTCCCATGATCTGATTGATGATGACGCATACGCTCTTATTCATACCTGAGCGCTTCGGCCGGCTTGACGCGCGAAGCCGCCCAGCTCGGGTAGATCGTGGCCAGGAAGGACAGCAGCACGGCCACGCCGCCGATCCAGCCGACGTCGCGCCATAGCAGCTCGGACGGCATCTCGCTGATCAGGTAGACCTCTTGCGACAGGAAGTGCACGCCCAGCACGCGCTCGATCGCCGGGACGATCACGTCGACATTGAGCGCCACCAGCACGCCCAGGCCGACGCCGAGCAAGCCTCCCAGCATGCCGACCAAGGTGCCCTGCACGATGAAGATCTTCATGATGCCGCGCGGCGAGGCGCCCAGGGTGCGCAGGATCGCGATGTCGGCCTGCTTGTCCTTGACCGTCATGACCAGGGTCGAGACCAGGTTGAAGGCGGCCACCGCCACGATCATGGTCAGGATAATGAACATCATGTTCTTCTGCGATTGCACGGCCGCGAACCAGACCGTGTTCACCTTGGTCCAGTCGCGCATGATCAGGTCGCCCGCCATCGCCCCCTGCAGCTCGTAGGCCACGCGCGGCGCCTGCTGCAGGTCCGCCAGGCGCAGGCGCAGGCCGAGCGGCGCCGTGGCGCCGGTCGCGGTCTCGGCATCCTGGATGTTCACCAGCGCCAGCGTGGAATCGAATTCGAAGTGGCCGGCCTCGAAAATGCCGGACACGCTCAAGGAGCGCGAGCGCGGCAAGGGATTGTCACCGGGCGAAGCGGCCCCGCCCAGGATGCCGCTGCTGGCAACCAGCAGCGACACGCGGTCGCCCACTTCCACCCCGAGCGACTTGGCAAGGGCGCGGCCCAGCACGACATTGTTGGAACCAGGACGCAGCGAATCGAAGCTGCCTTCCTTCATCTGCTGTGCGACGTCGGACACCTTGGCCTCCTCGGCCGGCTCAACCCCTCGCAGCAGCGCCGGCTTCATGACGCCGTCGACCAGCAGCATCGATTGCGCATC
>DDKG01000089.1 GCA_002339265.1 Massilia sp. UBA2604
GATTAGAAACAATCCTGGGGAAACAGATGCTGATCTTCCAGGTGTTCGACAAGGGCGTGATGGACGACGCCGAAGGACGCCAGATCGACTTTCGCAACACGATCATCATCCTGACCTCGAACGCCGGCTCGAGCCAGCTGATGGCGGCGTGCCTGAACAAGACGGCGAGCGAACTGCCCACGCCCGAGCAGCTGTCCGAGCTGCTGCGCCCCGCGTTGATGAAACACTTCAAGCCGGCCTTCCTGGGCCGCCTGGCGGTGGTGCCGTTCTATCCGATCGGCGACGAGGTGCTGGCCAATATCATCCGCCTCAAGCTGGCGCGCATCGGCGCACGGGTCCTGGACAACCACAAGGCGAAGTTCGAGTACGACGACGCGCTGGTGGAGGCCGTATTGAAACGTTGTACCGAGGTCGATTCGGGCGCGCGCGCCGTCGACAACGTCCTGAACGGCACCCTGCTGCCGGAGATCGCCGACAACGTACTGGCGCGCATGGCCGAAGGCGGCGGCATCGCCCGCGTGAAGGTCGGCGCGACCAAGGCGGGCAAGTTCAAGTACCAGATCGAAGCGACGGAACCGACACAGGCCTGAGGAGGACGCCATGCTGGACATCGATGCTTTGCTGGCGCCGATCGCGCCGGACAATCCCTGCGGCGAGGATCTCGCCTTCGCGCCGGAGGTCGACGAGATCGCGCGCGCGCGCCTGGCCGACGATCCGTCGCTGGAGCAGGGCGCCTGGGTCACGGCGCTCAAGGAAGCCGACTGGAAGCTGGTCGGCAAGCGCTGCACCGGCTTGCTGCAAACCCGCAGCAAGGACTTGCAACTGGCCGTATGGCTGGCCGAGGCGAATGCGAAGACCGGCGGCATGCGCGGCCTGGCCGAGGGCCTAGGGCTGGTGGCGGCGCTGTGCGAACGCTACTGGGAAGGGCTGCATCCGCAGCCCGACGAGGATGGCTTCGAGCGCCGCATCGGCAACCTGTCCTGGCTGGCGGGGCGGATCGCGCCACTGGTCAAGACCATGCCGCTGGCCGAGAACGGCGCGATGACCTTGCAGGCCTGGGAAGTCGCGCGCGCCAAGGGACCGGAAGCGGTGGCCGAACTCGAGACGGCGCGCGCGCGCAGCAAGGGCGCCTTCGTGCAGGCGCTGCTGGCCGATTGCGACGCCTGCCTGGCGGCCCTGGAAGAACTGGAACGGGTGGTCGACGGCCAGCTCGGCGCCGATGGGCCGGGCTACAGCGTCGGGAGGGCGGCGTTGCGTGACGTGGTCGACTTGCTCGGGCCGGTGGCAACGGCAGGAACGGCCGCGGGGCCGTCCGAGACGACGGCGGCCGGCGGCGCAGTCACGACGCTCTCACTGCCGGTGCGGATCGACGGACAGGTGGCGCACCGCGACCAGGCGCTGGCCCAGCTGCGCCAGGTGGCCGAGTTCTTCCGCCGCACCGAGCCGCACAGCCCGGTGGCCTACCTCGCCGAGAAGGCCGCGCGCTGGGGCGAGCAACCGCTGCACGCATGGCTGCGCTCGGTGATCAAGGACGACGCCTCGCTGGCGCGGCTGGAAGATTTGCTGGGGATCGAGCACCCGGCGCCCTGAAGCACCGGGTGTCGGGATGGCAGGGATTATTCGGCCCTGTCGGCTTGCTGGGCCTTGGGTGCACCGGGCGTCACCATCGCGCTGGCGCGCTCGAACTGGGCTTCGACATTCTGCACCGCCTGGCGCGTGGCCTGGTTGACCTGCTCATAGCCCTTGAAGGCATTCTCGATCGCGGCCTTGATGATCTCGACCGCGTTTTCGGAGCCCGGCTTGACGTTCTGGGTGACGTCGTAGATCAGCGCCGACAGCGTGTTCTTGGCTTCCGCCACGTGGGCGTCGGCGGCGCCGCGGAATTCATTGTGCATCTCGTCGATGATGGCCTTGAGCTGGGCCGCGTACTCGGTGGCGTTGGTGACGCCGGCCGCCGGCTGCATGCGCGCGGCCAGGGTGTCGAAGGCGGCCTTCGGATTGCCGGCCTGGGTGGCTTCGGCCATGCTGCGGCCGGCGGCCATCGTGCTGTCGACCGAGTTCTTCGCGGCGTTCAGGTTGAGGGCGACGACCTGCTCGACGCCCTTGACGGTCTTGCCGGCCAGGGCGTTGAAGGTCTGCATCTGCAGGTCGAACAGGGTTTTTGTTGCGTTTGCGAACTGCTCCGGGCTGGTGAACATGGGTGTCTCCTCAGTGGATGCTCTGTTATGTAATGGAGTGGAGCGGCGATGTTCGTCAAAACGCCGCGCCTTCCACTTTCATTATTTAACAACAATGAGTTTTTCGCAACGCGCGTCCCGATAGGGACCGTTTGATTTTTCCCAGCCTTCACCCAGCGGGGTCTGGGAACAGGCCAGCTCGCCGGTGAGCTTGCTGCGCCATTGGTAATAGGGCGCCGGCCCGGCCAGGGCTGAAGACAGGATGAGGACGAGTGCCAGCCCGAGGGCTGCTGGTCGGAGAATCTGCATGGGTCCATGCTCGGACGTTCTCGACTGCAAGTCAAGCGCCGCTTGAGCTTCCTACAGTGGGAAGGTGTATGCTTGGGCCGTAAAACAACGGGAACATGCCATGCAGACCACATCCAGCCTGAACATCGGCGACGCCGCCCGCGCATCAGGCGTAACGGCCAAGATGATCCGCCATTACGAATCGATCGGCCTGGTGAAAGCGCCGCGCCGGACCGAGGCCGGTTATCGCCTGTACAGCGAACAGGACGTGCGGGTGCTGCAATTCATCCATCGCGGCCGCGCGCTCGGGTTTTCGCTGGACCAGATCAGGGATTTACTGGCGCTGTGGGAAGACAAGCATCGGGCCAGCGCCGATGTGCGCGCGATGGCGCTGGCGCATATCGCCGAGCTGGATCGCAAGATTGCGGAAATGGCGGCGATGCGCAGGACGCTGGAAAGCCTGGCAACGTCCTGTCATGGCGACGAGCGCTCGGATTGTCCGATCCTGGACGACCTGGCGACGCATTGAAAGCAGGGGAGATATAACGCAAAACGCCGTAGTCCTCATGAGAAGGCTACGGCGTTTTGCGGGACCGAAGCGTCCGGAAAAACAAGGTAGATTTTGGTGCCCACGGAGGGACTCGAACCCCCACACCTCGCGGCACATGGACCTGAACCATGCGCGTCTACCAATTCCGCCACGTGGGCACTGATTACTGTTAACACAAAGCTTACTTCCGCGTGGACAGGAAATCCTGTACACCCTACGATACTGCATGCTGTATTGAACAGCAGGTAGATTTTGGTGCCCACGGAGGGACTCGAACCCCCACACCTCGCGGCACATGGACCTGAACCATGCGCGTCTACCAATTCCGCCACGTGGGCACTGAAACAACCGTACAACCAGAAAACGTTGGTGCCCACGGAGGGACTCGAACCCCCACACCTCGCGGCACATGGACCTGAACCATGCGCGTCTACCAATTCCGCCACGTGGGCGTTTTCTGTATTACAAACAACCTGTCAATTTGTTGGTGCCCACGGAGGGACTCGAACCCCCACACCTCGCGGCACATGGACCTGAACCATGCGCGTCTACCAATTCCGCCACGTGGGCACTGCAAACCAACTCTGCTACAATAGCAGGCTTTGTCATTTTCCGCTAGATCAACATTTCTAGATCGTCACGCCAAACACACCGCTTACTACTGCTGCTTTCTTCGCTTCGTCGTTGCCGCCGTTGCTGAAGAGAGCGAGATTATAGCGGATGATTTTCAATAGTCAAAGACCCACGATGAAGTTCTGATCGGGGCAATGAATAATATTTCAGGTACGTCCCATAGCACGCCACGTTAGGCGAATCGGATGGACCTCCGTTACACTACGCCTGTCAAGGTGTCAATCAAGCATGACGCCGCCTTATATTCATGAGCGGCGCTATTACTGGCCAAAAGAAAAAAGAACCGATTTGAAGCAACCTACTCATACCATTCCAAGCCGCGAGGAAATCCTCGCAGTCTTCCGTGACGCCAGCGAACCGCTCGATGCGGCCGGCCTGGCACGTGCCCTCAAGGTCAAGCCAGCCGCCCAGGAAGTCCTGGGCCGCCGCCTGAACGCCATGGAGCGTGACGGCCAGATCCGCTCCGACCGCAGCGGCACTTATACGCTGGCCGATCATTCCGCCTTTGTAGCGGGCAAGGTCGCCGCGCATCGGGACGGATTTGGATTCGTGATCCCGGACGAGCCAGGCCCAGACCTGTTCCTGTCCGACCGCGAGATGCAGAAAGTGCTGCATGGCGACCGCGTGATGGCGCGCGTGACCGGCACTGATCGCCGCGGTCGTCCCGAAGGCTCGATCGTCGAAGTGGTCGAGCGCGCCAACACCCATATCATTGGCCGCCTCTTGAATGAAGGCGGCGTCTGGATCGTCTCGCCCGAAGACCAGCGCATCGCGCAAGACGTGCTTGTCTCCGGTTCGCCGGGCAAGGCGCGCGCCGGGCAGGTGGTCAGCGTCGAGCTGCTCGAGCAGCCGGGCCGCTTCCAGAAGCCGACCGGCCGCATCGTCGAAGTGCTCGGCGAGCTGGACGACCCGGGCATGGAAATCGAAATCGCGGTGCGCAAGTTCGGCGTGCCGCACGTGTTCTCGCCGCCGGCGCTCAAGCAGGCCGCGCGCCTGCCAAATGAAGTCGTGGCCGCCGACCTGGCGGACCGCGTCGACCTGCGCGACGTGCCGCTGGTGACCATCGACGGCGAAGACGCGCGCGACTTCGACGACGCGGTCTATTGCGAGCCGGTCAAGATCGGCCGTACCAAGGGCTTCCGCCTGCTGGTCGCGATCGCCGACGTCAGCCATTATGTGAAGCCGAACGACGCGCTGGATGCCGACGCGATCGAACGCAGCACCTCGGTCTACTTCCCGCGCCGCGTGATCCCGATGCTGCCCGAGAAGCTGTCCAACGGCCTGTGTTCGCTGAATCCGCACGTCGACCGCTGCACCCTGGTGTGCGATATGGTCGTGACGGAAGACGGCGAGGTCACCGCTTATCAGTTCTACCCGGCCGTGATGCACTCGGCGGCGCGCCTGACCTATAACCAGGTGGCCGACATCCTCGCCGACACCAAGGGCGAAGAAGCGCAGCAGCGTCCGGCCATCGTGCCGCACCTGCTGAACCTGAACGCGGCGTTCCGCGCGCTGCTCAAGGCGCGCCAGGAGCGTGGCGCGATCGATTTCGAAACCACCGAAACCTATATCGTTTGTAATTCGCTGGGCAAGATCGAGAAGATCATCCCGCGCACCCGCAACGACGCGCACCGCCTGATCGAGGAGTGCATGCTGGCCGCCAACGTGTGCGCCGCCGACTTCCTGCTGCGCCACAAGCATCCGGGCACCTTCCGCGTGCACGCCGTGCCGACCGAAGAAAAGCTGAACCAGCTGCGCACTTTCCTGAAGCAGGTGGGACTGAACCTGGGCGGCGGCAACAAGCCGACCGCGCGCGACTACGCCGCGGTGATGCAGGAAATCCGCGAGCGTCCGGATGCGACGCTGCTGCAGACCATGCTGCTGCGCTCGATGCAGCAGGCGGTCTACAGCCCGGACAACGTCGGCCACTTCGGCCTGGCCTATGAGGCCTACGCCCACTTCACCAGCCCGATCCGCCGTTATCCCGACCTGCTGACCCACCGCGCCATCAAGGCGCTGTTGCTGGGCAAGCGCTACGAACCGAAGGGTATCGAGCTCGGCAAGCTGAACTCGACGCAGTCGAACTCGGCGCGCAAGCAGGCCGCCAAGGACAAGGCGGAAGGCAAGCCGCAGAAGAGCGAGAAGGACCTGACGATCTGGGACGCGCTCGGCGTGCACTGCTCGGCCAACGAGCGCCGCGCCGATGAAGCCTCGCGCGACGTCGAGAACTGGCTCAAGTGCTTCTTCATGCAGGACAAGATCGGCGAAGAGTTCACCGGCACCGTCGCTGGCGTGACCACCTTCGGCATCTTCGTGCAGCTCGACGAGCTGTTCGTCGAGGGCCTGGTGCACATCACCGAGCTGGGCGCCGATTACTTCCAGTACGACGAGGCGCGCCATGAGCTGCGCGGCGAACGCACCGGCCAGCGCTACCAGCTGACCGACCGCGTCACCGTCCGGGTGGCGCGGGTCGACCTCGAATCGCGCAAGATCGACCTGACCCTGGCGTCGGCGCCGGTCGCGGTCGAGGCGGGCGAGGGTGCGGGCCGCAACAGGCAGGGCCGCAATGACGGACGGAACGAAACCCGCAACGAGGGCCGCAAGGAAGGCCGTAACGGCGGTAAGCGCTCGCGTGGCGGCCGTAACCGTGGACCGAAACCGGGCGCGCCAGCCGTGGTCGAAGCGCCGGTCGCCGCGACGCCGCTCGAACGCGCGCGCCAGGTAGCCCAGGAAGCGATGGAAGTGCCGACCAAGCCGCCGAAATCGCGCAAGGCGCGGGCCAAGGCCAAGGCGGAAGAGCGGGCGAATGCAGCGGCTGCAGCGCCTGTGCCGACGCCTGCTCCTGTCCCAGTACCGGCGCCAGCGCCCGCACCGGTTGCGCCGACGCCGGTCGAGGCGCCCGTGGTCGCGACGCCGCCGGCGCGCAAGCCGCGTGCTGCGAAGGCTTCTGCCAAGCCGGTCGTGGAGGCTGCACCGGTGGCCGCACCGGCGAAGCCGAAAGCCAGGAAAGCAGCCGCCAAGGCCGCCCCGGTGATTGAACCCGTCGAGGCGACGCCGGTCAAGCCGGCAGCGAAGAAAGCGGCCGCACCGCGCAAGACAGCCGTGAAGGCGGTTGCCGAGCCGGAAGCGCCAAAGCTAGTCAAGGCTCCTGCCAAGAAGGCTGCAGCCAAGACTGCAACGAAGACCGCAACTAAAACTGCAACTAAAACTGCAACTAAAACTGCAACCAAGGCCGCGCCCAAAGCCGCAGCCAAAACCAGCAAGAAAAAAGCACCTGAAAGCGATTGAGAAGTAGCAAATGAAAAATAAAATGATTTTCGGCTTCCACGCCGTGACCTCGCGCCTGCGTCATGAGGCGCAGTCGGTGGAAGAGATCTTTGTCGACGCCGAGCGCAACGACGGCCGCATGAAAGACCTGATCGCCAATGCCAAGGCGGCCGGCGTGCGCGTGATGCCGGTCGACGCCTCGCGCCTGGACAAGATCACCGGCACCCGCCGCCATCAGGGCGTGATCGCCTTCGCCAGCCAGCTGGCGCTGGCGCGCAACCTGGACGAGCTGCTCGACGCCATCGAGGGTCCGCCGCTGCTGCTGATCCTGGACGGCATCACCGATCCGCACAACCTGGGCGCCTGCCTGCGCGTGGCCGACGGTGTCGGCGCGCACGCGGTGATCGTGCCGAAGGACCGCGCGGTGGGCCTGAACGCCACCGCGGCCAAGGTCGCCAGCGGCGCGGCCGAGACGGTGCCTTACATCACCGTCACCAACCTGGCGCGCACCATGCGCGAGCTGAAGGAACGCGACATCCTGCTGATCGGCACCTCGGACGATGCCGAGCGCGGCCTGTACGAAGCCGACTTCACCGGCCCGGCCGCCCTGGTCATGGGTTCGGAAGGCGAGGGCATGCGCCGCCTGACGCGTGAGACCTGCGACGTGCTGGTCAACATCCCGATGTTCGGCTCGGTCGAGAGCCTGAACGTGTCGGTCGCCTCGGGCGTCTGCCTGTACGAGGCGCGCCGCCAGCGCATCGCGCGCGAGGGCTAAGCTTCAGCCATCAACGGCCTGGAACCCTCTCCAGGCCGGTTTTTCTGCATTACCACTCCCACAAGCTTTTCATCCCTGGATCGGCTACCATGGAAGCCGGCCCTCCCCGAGCATTGCCATGTTTTTCTCAAGACTGCGCGAAGACATTCGCAACATCATCGAGCGCGATCCCGCCGCCCGCAACGGCTGGGAAGTGTTGACCTGCTATCCGGGCCTGCACGCCATCGTCGCCCACCGCTGGGCCCACGCCTGCTGGCGCATGGGCCTGAAATGGCTCGGCCGTTTCATCGCGCACCTGGCCCGCATCGTCACCGGCATCGAAATCCATCCCGGCGCCGCTATCGGGCGTCGGGTCTTCATCGACCATGGCTTCGGCGTGGTGATCGGCGAGACCGCCGTGATCGGTGACGACTGCACCATCTACCAGGGCGTCACGCTGGGCGGCACCACGCTGGTGGCCGGCGCCAAGCGCCATCCGACGCTCGAACGGGGCGTGATCGTCGGCGCCGGCGCCCAGGTGCTGGGCGCCTTCACGGTCGGCGAATACGCCAAGATCGGTTCCAACGCGGTGGTGGTCAAGCCGGTGCCGGCCGGCGCCACGGCGGTCGGCAATCCGGCCCACCTGATCCAGAAA
>DDKG01000288.1:0-510 GCA_002339265.1 Massilia sp. UBA2604
CAACCTGTCGAAAGAAGCCCCAGGCCTGACGTCGCTGAAAGTCGGCCTCGGCTGGGACATTCGCGCCACCGACGGCGCAGCCTTCGACCTCGACGGCGCCGTGTTCCTGCTCAATTCGTCGGGCAAGGTGCGTTCGGACAGCGACTTCATCTTCTACAACAACCTGAAATCGGCCGACGGCTCGATCGTCCACTCGGGCGACAACACCACCGGCGCCGGCGAGGGCGACGACGAATTCGTCACCATCGACCTGACCAAGGTGCCGGCCGACGTCGACAAGGTCGTGCTGGGCGTGACCATCCACGACGCCGAAGCGCGCCGCCAGAACTTTGGCATGGTCGGCAAGGCCTTCATCCGCTGCGTCAACAACGCCAACAACCAGGAAGTCGCGCGCTACGACCTGTCGGAAGACAGCTCGACCGAAGCGGCGATGATCTTCGGCGAGGTGTACCGCAACGGCGCCGACTGGAAGTTCCGCGCGATCGGCCAGGGCTTCAACGGCGGCCTGGG
>DDKG01000288.1:698-25833 GCA_002339265.1 Massilia sp. UBA2604
CCTCATGAAAGGAAGCCAAATGCCAGTATTTACCGTGACCGGGGACGTCGATCCCTTCCTGCACGTGTCGATGAAGCAGGGCGAGACCATCTATTGCGAATCCGACGCGATGGTGATGATGGAATCGACCCTCGACCTCAAGGGCAAGATGAAGGGTGGCCTCGGCAGCGCGCTGATGCGCACCTTCGCCAACGGCGAGTCGTTCTTCCAGCAGCACATCGAAGCGACCCGCGGCGAGGGCGATTGCCTGCTGTCGCCGACCCTGCCGGGTGCGATGCAGATCGTCGACGTCGGTCCGAACAACTACATCATCAGCGACGGCGCCTTCGTTGCGGCCACGTCCGGCGTGGACCTGCGGGTGCGCACGCAAAGCCTGGGCAACGCGCTGTTCGCGCAGAGCGGCGGCTTCTTCGTCACCGAGACGGGCGGTCAGGGCCAGGTGGTGGTGTCGGGCTTCGGCTCCATGTCGGTCCTGGACGTCGAACCGGGCAAGGACGCGATCATCGACAACTCGCACGTGGTGTGCTGGGACAGCACGCTGCGCTACGAGATCTCGATCACGACCGGCACCAGCGGCGGCTTCCTGGGCAACCTGATCAACAGCCAGACCAGCGGCGAAGGCATGGTCCTGCGCTTCTCCGGTCGTGGCAAGGTATATGTGTGTTCGCGCAACCGCACCGCATTCAAGGCCTGGATGCAGGCGCCCGCTAAATAAGGAGGAATAACGATGTCAGTCAATCTGCAAAAGGGACAGAAGATCTCCCTGGACAAGGAAGCCGGTGGCGGCCTCTCCCGCGTGACCATGGGCCTGGGCTGGGACGCGATCAAGTCGAAGGGCTTCTTCGGCTTTGGCGGCGGCAAGTCCGAAGCCGTCGACCTGGACGCCTCGGTGGTGATGTTCGACGAGTCGAACCGCCCGATGGACGTGGTCTGGTTCCGCCAGCTCAAGAGCCGCGACGGCAGCATCTCGCACTCGGGCGACAACCGCACCGGCGCCGGAGATGGCGACGACGAGCAGATCAACGTCGACCTGAACGCCGTGCCGGCCAACGTCAAGGCGCTGGTGTTTACGGTGAACAGCTTCACCGGCCAGAACTTCTCGACCGTCGAGAACGCCTACTGCCGCCTGATCAACGCCGCCAACCAGCAGGAAGTGGCGCGCTTCAACCTGTCGGTGACCGGTTCGCACTCGGCCCAGATCATGGCCAAGCTGTACCGCCACAACGGCGAGTGGAAGATGCATGCGATCGGCGAGAACGGCAATGGCCGTACGTTCGACGATTTGATGCCGCAGATTACGGTGCATCTGTAATCCGCCTCGTCACCCGACGCATGACCGGAGCCGCGGCTCCGGTTTTTTTTCGTCTCCTTTTTTTGCAGGCGGCAGCTCGTACCCTTGATGCATGAAATACCGATTGCGGTTGACAAGGAAACTGGCAGCCTCTAGTGTATTAACCAACTAATACACCAATACGCAATGGCCAGCCACTCCCCCCAACTGTTTTCGATCGTCCCTGGATCGACCGAGCCGATCTACCGGCAACTGGTCGAGCAGGTGCGCCGGCTGGTGGCCGGCGGCCAGCTGGCGCCGGGCGATGGGTTGCCATCGGTGCGCGAGGTCGCGCTGCAGCTCGCCGTCAACCCGATGACCGTCTCGAAGGCCTATGGGCTGCTCGAGCTGGAAAGCCTGCTCGAGCGCCGGCGCGGCGTCGGCATGATCGTGGCGGACCGTCCGCGCAAGATCGACGATGCCGGCGAGCGCCTGGCGCTGCTGCGTCCGACCCTGGAGCGCGCCGCGCGCGAGGCGCGCGAGCTCGAGCTTGACCCCGACACCGTTCTGTCTCTTTTCAAAGCCATCCTCAAGGAATCACCATGACCGCACTCCCGATCCAGATGCGCGGCGTCGCCAGGCGCTTCGGCAGCAAGACCGTACTCGACGGCCTCGACTGGGAAGTCGGACCCGGCCAGGTGATCGGCCTGCTGGGGCGCAATGGCGCCGGCAAGTCGACGCTGATGGAATGCCTGCTGGGCCTGCGCGAGATCGACGGCGGCAGCATCGCGCTGTTCGGCGAAGCACCCGACGCGTTGTCGGACGCGACCCGTGCCCGCGTCGGCTACGTGCCGCAGAAGTCCGACCTGTTCGACTGGATGACGCCGCTGCAGATGCTGGACTACTTCAAGGCGCTGTACCCACGCTGGAACGATGCCAAGGTCGAGGCCTTGCTGGGCCGCTGGGGCATCGATGTCGCCATGCGCAACAAGCCGATCCGGCGCCTGTCGGGCGGCGAGCAGCAGCGCCTGTCGATCATCCGTGCGCTAGCCCACGATCCCGAGCTGCTGGTGCTGGACGAGCCGGTGTCCGCCCTCGATCCGGCCGGCCGGCGCGACTTTTTGACGGAGCTGATCGACGGCGTCATCGAGCGCGGCACCACGGTGGTGTTCTCGACCCACATCCTCACCGACCTGGAGCGGGTGGCGCTCGACGTCGCCTTCCTCAAGGGCGGCCGCATCGTGCTCGAAGGCGACCTCGACGACCTGCTTGATGGCGCCGCCGACCACGTGCCGGCCGGCGCGCGCGTGCCGCGCAGCCTGGAAGACCTGTTCATCGAGGTGACCCGATGAGCCCGCGTGTGGCGCAATACGGCATGCTGTGGCGGGCGGCGCTGGGACGGGTCCATCCCTATGCGCCGCGCTTCCTGCCCTGGATAGCGGCTCTCGTCACGCTGGCGACCGCCGGACTGGTCGGCGCCGTGGAGGGGCCGTGGGCGGCGCTGCGCTCGGGCTGGAATGCGGCGTTCGGCTGCGCGCTGGTGGTGTGGAGCATCGGCTATCTGCCTGGCGCGTCCAAGCTCAATATGCCCGCCAACGCGCATCTGGTGCCAGGCATGCGTGCGCGACTGGTCGAGCTGGGCGTCGTGATATGGCTGGCCTGCATCGCTGGCCTGGCGATCGGCTCGATGGGGCAACCGTTCGGCACCGCGCTGACGGTGACCTGGGCGATGCTGGCTTCGCTCGGCATCGGACTGTCCGCGGCTGGCAGCGGTTGGGGCGCGGCGATATTGATCGCTATCTGGCCGCTGATGGGATTCCGCTCGGCCGTGCCGGAATGGGCCCAGGCCACGATGGTCCAACCGGCTTTTCTGCCGTTGGTGGCGGTGGCGCTCGCGCTGCCAGGAGTAATGGCCATCCGCACCATGCTCCCGCGCGCGGGCGATCGTCACTGGCGCATGACGGCGATCCGCAGCCCATGGCTCGACAAGGATCCTTTCGGCACGCGCAACTCGCTCGGCTTTACGCGATGGTGGCAGGCATATTCGCTACGCCGCGCGCTTGGCCGGCGGGATCTCGGCAGCCTGCTGCTGCATGGCGCCGGGCCTGGCCTGCATCTCAGCGGCATCGCGCTCGGCATCGGCCTTACCGGGGTGCTGGCCGGCGTGTTGATCGCCCTGGCGCACTGGAGTGGACTCGGTGTTCTCCTCAAACTGTTGGCGGAAATCGGCTGGATTCTCGGCGTGCTGCCGATCCTCATGTTCCAGATGCACACCATGCTGCTAGCGGGTCTGGGCGAAACCCCTGCAGGCCAACCTTTGCTCAGGCTGGCGCCGGCCATGCCCGCGACCGCGCCTGGATTCAACCGCCTGCTGGCATCGTCCGTGCTGCGCAGCAGCCTGGCCGCCTGGACCCTGGCGGTGGCCATGGCTGTCCTGTGCGCCTGGGCGTCCGGCGCCGGCAGCAATGAAATGACCATCATCGTGAGCCTGTGCTGCCTGGCATTGCCAATCCTGCTGGTGCCGCTGTACAACCAGGCCCGCCGTCCGCGCTTTAACCCGGTGCTGCAGTGGCTGCTGGCGCTTGCGCTGGGGGGCGCCTGCCTGTTGCTTGCTGCTGGATTTCGGCATGTACTGAATTTTCCGGTCTTTCCGACCGCTGCCGCGCTCGCCATCGTGCTGACTGCAGTGCTGGCGATCAGGCGCGTCGGTGCGATGATCCGCGCGCCGTTTGCGCTGCCGGCGGGAAGACTGGATTGACGGGACTGAGCCGTTCATTAACTGCCTGATCAAATCATTAACCGAGTTATCGAAGAGGATAGACCGGTCGTTCTCTTTGTTGCTGCGCAACAACCGGTATCCTGTAATTCTGATACCGAACTTCGGTTTTTGCTGAAAAATTGTCGCACTGGAGATAAGGTTTCGTAATTACGCTTTCCCGAAAAAAACCTTCATCTTCAGGGCAACCATGTTTTTCAAATTGACATTGCGACTCCGGCTGATCGCCACCATGGCCATGCTGGGCTTCCTCATTACCGCCGTGGGCCTGCTGGGCATCTATGGCATGCGCGAAGACCATGGCGCGCTCGAATCGGTGTACTCGAACCAGCTGGCGTCGAGCATCGCGATCAATAATTCCAAGAACTTCCTGAACCGCGCCCGCTTCGGCCTGGACCGCGCCGTGTTCCATCCCGAAGCGGCCGACGTCGGCAAGACCCTGGCCCGGGCCAAGGGCTTCATCGACGATTCGAACAAGGAGCTGCAGCGCTACCTGAGCCTGCCGCGCGACGGCGAAGAAGCTGAGCTGGCCAAGGCCCTGGAAGTCGAGCGCAACCGTTATATCAACGATGGCATGCTGGCCCTGGCCAGCGCGGTCGAGCAGGGCAATACCGAGCGCATCGAAGCATTGTCGATGCGGGAACTGACCGCGCTGTACGGCACTTTCGACAAGGCATCGGTCGCACTGGACGAGTACCAGCTGGACCTCGCCAAGCGTTCGTACGACGACAGCACCCGCCTGTTCGGCATCCTGATGTGGGTGTCCAGCATCAGCGTGGTGCTCGGCGTGCTGCTGGCGGCGGTGTCGTCGTGGCTGCTGCTGCGCGCCATCATGCGTCCGCTCGACCATGCACTCGGCCACTTCGATGCGATGGCCCATGGCGACCTGTCCACCAGGGTCGAGGTCGACCGTGACGACGAAATGGGCGCGCTGCTCAAGGGCCTGGCCACCATGCAGCAGCAGCTGGCCACCACCGTGCGCAGCGTGCGCGACAGCAGCATGTCGATCGCCAGCGCCAGCAGCGAGATCGCAGCCGGCAATATGAACCTCTCGGCGCGCACCGAGCAGCAGGCCAGCGGCCTGGAAGAAACCGCTTCCTCGCTCGAGGAGCTGACCACCACCGTGCAGCACAATGCGGACAACGTCCGTCAAGCCAATAACGTGGCGCGTTCGGCGTCCGAAGTCGCGGTGCGCGGCGGACAGCTGGTGTCGGAAGTGGTGCAGACCATGGGCGCCATCGACGCCTCGTCCAAGCGAATCGTCGACATCATCTCGACCATCGACGGCATCGCCTTCCAGACCAATATCCTGGCGCTGAACGCGGCCGTCGAAGCGGCACGGGCCGGCGAGCAGGGCCGCGGCTTCGCGGTCGTGGCCGGCGAAGTGCGCAACCTGGCGCAGCGCTCGGCGGCGGCGGCCAAGGAGATCAAGGAATTGATCAACACCTCGGTCAGCAATGTCGAGGCGGGCACCGCCCTGGTCGACAGCGCCGGCACCACCATGGACGAGATCGTCACAAGCGTGACCCGCGTCAGCGATATCATGGCCGAGATCCTGGCCGCCGGCGAAGAGCAGACCGCCGGCATCCAGCAGATCAATGAAGCGGTCAGCCACATGGACCAGGCGACCCAGCAGAACGCCGCCCTGGTCGAGGAAGCGGCCGCCGCCACCGGCGCGCTGCAGGACCAGGCGCATGCGCTGCAGCAGATGGTGAGCGTGTTCAAGGTCGATGCGCAGGCCGGCGTGGCCAGCCAGGCACAGTCGCCAGTGCGCTCGCGTGCCGGCCATGAACGCATGGCCCTGGCCGCGTAACTCAACACGTCGTTCCCACGGAGGTGGGAACCCAAGTCGTTCGTGCTGCTGATATCTTCAAACGCAGTCTCAGAGCAAGCAAGCTTGGGTTCCCGCCAAGGCGCCCGGCGAGGGCGGGAACGACGTGCTTGAGCTAACGACTCTGTCGACAGCTCAGCTCGACACCGCCGCCACCTTCACGCCGGCCCCGTCCCGGCGCAACACCAGCACCCCGAACGCCGTCGCCAGCACATACATGCTGATCGAATAGATCGCCGCCGGCACCATCAGCTGGAAGTCGCCCAGCACCGACACCGCCACGAAGATCGCCAGGGTCGAGTTGTGGATGCCGATCTCGTAGCCGATCGCCACCGCGTTCGGCTTGTCGAGGCCGGCGATGCGCGGCACGTAATAGCCCAGGCCCAGGCTGGCGGCGTTGAACAGCACCACCGCCAGCCCGATCGTGGCGAACGAGCCGGTCAGCGCATCCCATTCCTTGGCAAAGGCAATCAGCGCCAGCGCCGCCAGCACCGCCATCGAGAAAATCTTCATCGGCTTGTCGGTGCGCGCCGCGAAACCCGGCGCGATCCGCTTGACCGCCATCCCGATCGCCACCGGCACCAGCACGATGCCGATCACTTCCATCACCTTGGCGGTCTGCATCGGCACCACCTGGCCGCTCTGCGAGAAGCTGGCGATGGCGAAGTTGGCGATCAGGGGCAGGGTGACGATCGACAGCAGCGTGTTGATCGCGGTGAGCGAGATATTCATCGCCACATTACCGCCGAACAGGTGACTGAACAGGTTCGCGGAGACACCGCCGGGCGAGGCCGCCAGCAGCATCAGGCCGATCGCGAACACCGGCGGCACGTCCAGCAACACAATCAGGCCGTAGCACAGCGCCGGCAATGCCAGCGCCTGCAGCGCCAGCGCCAGCACCACGGCCTTCGGATGGCCAAGCAGGCGCCGGAAGTCGCCGATCGTCAGGGACAGGCCCAGGCCGAACATGATCAGCGCCAGCGCGCCGATCAGCAGGGTGGGAAGCAGGGTAACGAAGTCATTCATCGCGCGTCTCCTTCATGATGTTCTTATCGGATGTCGGCGCGCCGGACTGCGCATGCGCGCCGTCCCGCCAGTGTAGTCGAGTGCGCGGCGAAAAATCGCCTGGCGCTGCCGATATTGCGGCGCGATAAAATTGGGGAGCATGCAATAATGCCGCATGAATGCGCGCAACCACGTCCTGGGAACCCATCAGGCAGACGATCGATTCCATGGGTAATCCAGGAGTGTTCCCCGCTTCCGGCGCCGCGATGGCGCAGGCAATCCGCAGCCACGACTGGTCCGGCTCGCCGCTGGGCCCGATCGCATCCTGGCCCGCCACGCTGCGTACCAGCATCAACATCATGCTGGATTCGGCTTTTCCGAGCTTTATCGTCTGGGGGCCGGAGCAGATCCTGTTCTACAATGATGCCTATGCCGAGATCCTGTGCAACAAGCACCCGGCTGCGCTGGGGCAGGCGTTCCAGGCCGTCTGGCATGAAATCTGGGACGTGCTGGGCCCGCTGGTCGAGCGTACCCTGGTGGGCGGTGAATCGCACAAGATGAACGACATCGCGCTCGTCATGCAGCGCAAGGGCTATGCCGAGCATACCTGGTTCACCTATTCCTACGGACCCGTGCGCGACGATGCGGGCCGCATCCTCGGCCTGCTGTGCAACTGCATCGAAACCACCGGCGCCGTGCTGCGGCAGCGGCGCCAGGCGGCGGACGAAGCGGTGCTGCGCCAGCACGAATCGGCGTCGCGCGTGGATGCCGAGCGGGTCCAACTGGCGCTGGAGGCGGGCGCCATCATCGGCACCTGGTTCTGGGACTTGCCGACCGACCGCTTTACCATCGACGAAGCCTTCGCGCGCGCCTTCGGGCTCGACCCGGCCATCGGGCGCACCGGCCTCTCCCTGGCCCAGGTGGTCTCCACGGTGCACCCCGACGACCAGGCCGGCCTGGCGCAGGCCATCAACACGGTGATCGCCCGCGGCGGCCATTTCGCCCACCAGTACCGGGTGCGGCGCGCCGACGGCCGGTATTACTGGATCGAGGCCAATGGCCGGGTCGACCTGGCGCCGGACGGCACCGGGCTGCTGTTCCCGGGCGTGCTGATCGACGTCGAGGGCCGGCGCGCGGTGGAAGCCGAGCGCGATCAGGCGATCCTCAAGCTGCGCGCGCTGAACGAAGAACTCGAACAGAAGGTGCTGGCCCAGGCGCTGGCGCGCGGGCGCACCTGGCAGCTCAGTCCCGACATCCTGGGCGTGCTCAATGCCGACGGCTTCATGGAGAGTTCGAACCCGGCGTGGCAGGCCGCGCTGGGCTGGACCGAGGAAGAGGTCGCCAACACGCCGTTCCTCGACTTCATCCACCCGGACGACCGCGCCCGCACCGAGACGGTCTGGCGCGATGCGCTGCAGCAGGGCATCCCCGCGCTGCGCTTCGAGAACCGCTATCGTCACAAGGCCGGCGGCTGGCGCTGGCTGTCGTGGGTGGCAGTGCCGGACGAGCGCAAGGTGTACTGCTCGGCGCGCGACATCAGCGTCGAGCGAGAACGCCAGGCCGAGCTGGAACGGGCCCAGGAACAGCTGCGCCATTCGCAGAAGATGGAGGCGGTGGGCCAGCTCACCGGCGGACTGGCGCATGACTTCAACAACCTGCTGGCCGGCGTCGCGGGCAGCCTCGACCTGATCAAGCTGCGCCTCGGGCAGGGCAGGCCCGAAGAGATCGAGCGCTACGTCGGCGTGGCCCAGGGCGCGACCCGGCGCGCGGCGGCGCTGACCCACCGGCTGCTGGCGTTTTCGCGGCGCCAGACGCTCGCGCCGCGCGCCACCTGTGTCGACACCATGGTGGACGGCATGCTCGACATGATCCGGCGCACGGTGGGCCCCGGTGTGCGCGTGGCGCCGGACTATGCCGGTGCACCCTGGACGGCGCTGGTCGACCAGTCGCAGCTCGAGAACGCGCTGCTGAACCTGTGCATCAATGCGCGCGACGCCATGCCGGACGGGGGAAGCATCGTGATCGCCACCGCCAACCGCGTGCTCGACGCGGAAGCGGCGCGCAGCCATGAGCTGCCGCCTGGGGATTATCTCGTGCTGTCGGTCGCCGACAGCGGCACCGGCATGTCGCCCGGCGTGCTGGCCAAGGCCTTCGACCCCTTCTTCACCACCAAGCCCCTGGGCCAGGGCACGGGGCTCGGATTGTCGATGATCTACGGCTTCGCCAAGCAGTCGGGCGGGCAGGTGGCCATCGATTCGGAACCGGGGCGGGGCACCACGGTCAGCATCTACCTGCCGCGCCATCACGGCGCGGCCGAGGGCCTCGACGCCACGCCTTCCCTCGCGGCGGCGGCGCCGCCGGTCGGCGAGGGCGAGACGATCCTGGTCGTCGACGACGAGCCGAGCGTGCGCATGCTGGTGGTCGACCTGCTCGAGGATCTCGGCTACAAGGCGCTCCAGGCCGGCGACGGCGCCGGCGGGCTTGCGCTATTGCAGTCGGATGCGCGCATCGACCTGCTGATCTCCGACGTCGGCCTGCCCGGCATGATGAATGGCCGCCAGATGGCCGACGCGGCGCGCATCAAGCGGCCCGGCCTGAAGGTGCTGTTCATCACGGGCTATGCCGAAGCCGCCTTGCTCGACCACGGACAGCTGGCGCCCGGGATGGCGGTGCTGACCAAGCCATTCTCGATCGATACGATGGCCGGCAGGGTGCGCGAGCTGGTCGCGCGCTGATCTTCGGGCCTAATGTCCGCGGCGCTGCACCAGCGCCGTGCCGACGCCGTGCCGTTTGCCTTCGCTGACGGCGGTGACGGTGCCGTCCGGGTTGAACACCAGCGCATTGGCCGCGCCGATCTCTTCGGCCGGACTCTCCCAGCGCTGGCCGAAGCCCGCCAGGGAGCGCGCCTGCGCCGTGTCCGCAAAGCCCGGCTCGACCGAGGTCTCGAGCGCATTGCGCTGGCTGATGCGCGGCGCATCGAGCGCTTCATGCATCGGCATGCCGAAGTCGACGTAGTTGACGATGGTCTGCAGCACCGTGGTGATGATGGTCGAGCCGCCCGGGCTGCCGATGCTGAAGGCCGGCTTGCCGTCCCTAAGCGCGATGGTGGGTGCCATGCTCGAGCGTGGCCGCTTGCCGGCTTCGGGCACGTTCGGGTGCGGGGACTCGAAATCGAAGTCCGTCAGCTCGTTATTGAGCAGGAAGCCGTAGCCCGGCACCACGATCCCGCTGCCGCCCCAGGATTCGATGGTGAAGGTATATGCCGCCACATTGCCGTCCTTGTCCGACACCGTCAGGTGGGTAGTGTGTGCGCTCTCGGGCGCCAGCTTGACGGCGGCGGCGGGTTGGGTGCGCAGGGGGATGCTCGGATCGTCCTGGTAGCGGTAGGGGTCGCCCGCCGCGACCGCGCCCGGCGCGGCCTTTGCCGGATCGATCAGCGCTCGGCGCTCGGCCGCATACTTCTTCGAGAGCAGGCCGGCGAGCGGCGCATCGACGTATTCCGGATCGGCCAGGTAGGCGTTGCGGTCGGCAAAGGCCAGCCGGCTGGCTTCGAGGTACAGGTGTTCGGCCTCGGCGCGCGGCAGCGACTTGAGGTCGTAGCCTTCCAGGATGTTGAGCGCATGCGCCACCGTCGGGCCGCCGCTGCTCGGCAGCGGCATGCCATATAACTCGTACCCGCGATAGCTGCTGCGCAGGGCGGGGCGGATGCGCGCCTCGTAGTTGGCCAGGTCGGCCAGCATCATCGCGCCGGCGGGTACCTGGTATCCCTTGGCGACCGGCGGCCGGTTGACGCTGTCGACGATCGCACGCGCGATCGGCCCCTCATAGAATGCCTTCACGCCGCCTTGCGCGATCTCGCGGTAGGCGCGCGCCATGCCGGGATTGCGCAGCAGGGCGCCGACGGGCAGTGCCTTGCCCTGGTGCAGGTACAGCTCGCTCGTCGGCGCGAACTGGCGGAATTTCTTTTCGTTCTGCGCCGCCAGCTGATTGAAATTGGCGTCGATGCGAAAGCCCTTGTCGGCCACCGCGATCGCCGGCGCCAGCACCTGTGAAAAGCGCATGCTGCCGTAGCGCTCGAGCGCCTCGTGCCAGCCGCGCACCGTGCCCGGCACACCGACGGCAAGGCCGCTGGCAACCGCCGTCTCGAAGTCGAGCGGCTTGCCGTCGTGCTGGAACAGTTGCGGTCCTGCCTTGGCTGGCGCCGTCTCGCGGTGGTCGATGGTGATCACCCGCTTATCCTTTGCCAGGTAGATCACCATGAAGCCGCCGCCGCCGATGCCGCAGCTGAACGGGTCGGTGACGCCCAGCGTGGCCGCCGCGGCCACCGCGGCGTCGACCGCATTGCCGCCTGCGTTCAGGATGGACAGCGCCGACTGCGAAGCCTGGGCACTGATCGTGGCGACGGCGCCGCCGGTGCCGGTCGCGACCGGCGCGGCTGTCGCCGGCGCGACGGCGATGGCCAGGACCAGGCCGCACGTCAGTGCGGCTTGCCGCAGCGGGCGGGCCGGCGCCACTAGCTGCCGTACATATTGAAGACCACCGGATACGAGGCCGGCTTCGCTTCGGCCATGCCGCGCGGTGGCGGCACGAAGGAGGGATCGATCTCGATGCGCGCACCGCGCAGCCCGGGCGAGGTATAGCCGGGTTTGCCCTGCACCAGCCAGAAGGCCTGGGCCGTGTTGTTGGTGCGCAGGGTGAAGCGGTAGGCCAGCTGGCCGGCCCAGATGCATCGCGCATTGTCCGGGCAGCGGCTGTCGTCGGCGCCCTCGTAGGTGAGCGTCAGGCGTCCATCGATCGGCATCGGCGGCAAGGTCAGGGTCTGGCGCTCGCTCAGCGTGTACTGGGCGTCGGGCAGATGGTCTTGCGTGGCGCAGGCCGACAGCAGGCCGGCGGCGGCAATGGCGAGGATGCAGGGCAGGGTGCGCATCGGTGTCATCCGGGTATTGACAGGGAAACCCATGATAGCAAAACCGCAAGGAAGCAGTCGCGTGACAGCGAAAAGACAGGGCGTGGTCAAGTCATAAACAGGTCATATTCGGCAGCTATTCTTTTTCCTGTAGTCCAAAACATACCCCTTAACCAGAGTTAGGAATAACAATGTTCAAGAAGATCCTCGCCGGCGCTGCCGCCACGCTCGTGATGACGACCTCGTTCGCCGCCGACATTACCGGCGCGGGCGCTACGTTCCCGTACCCGATCTACGCCAAGTGGGCTGAGAGCTACAAAGCCGCCACCGGCACCGGCCTGAACTACCAGTCGGTCGGCTCGGGCGCCGGCATCAAGCAGATCAAGGCGAAGACCGTGGACTTCGGCGCATCGGACATGCCGCTGAAAGCAGAAGAACTGGACAAGGAGGGCCTGATGCAGTTCCCGGCCATCATGGGCGGCGTGGTTGCCGTGGTCAACGTCGACGGCGTGACCCCAGGCCAGCTGAAGATGACCGGTCCGCTGCTGGCCGACATCTACATGGGCAAGATCACCAAGTGGAATGCGCCTGAAATCGCCGCCTTAAACCCAGGCGTGAAGCTGCCGGCTCTAGATGTCACCGTCGTGCACCGCGCCGATAGCTCGGGCACCTCGTTCCTGTTCACCGACTTCCTGGCCAAGACCAGCCCGGCATGGAAAGAGTCGATCGGTTCGGGCACCACCGTCAAGTGGGCCGTGGGCGTGGGCGGCAAGGGCAACGAAGGCGTCGCCGCCAACGTGCAGCGTATCAAGGGCGCGATCGGCTACGTCGAGTGGGCCTATGCCAAGAAGAACAAGCTGTCGCACACCATGCTCCGCAACAAGGAAGGCGTCGACCTGCAACCGTCGGATGACGTGTTCAAGGCCGCTGCCGCGAATGCCGAGTGGACCAAGGCCCCAGGCTTCGGCGTGGTGCTGACCGACGGCGCCGGCAAGCAGAGCTGGCCGATCACCGGCGTGTCGTACATCCTGATGCACAAGACCCAGGCCGACGCCAAGAAAGGCCAGGAAGTCGTGAAGTTCTTCGACTGGTCGTTCAAGAACGGCGCCCCGGCAGCTGCCGAGCTGGACTACGTGCCGATGCCTGCCAGCGTCGTCAAGCAAGTCCAGGACGCCTGGAAAGCCAACCTGAAGGATGCTTCGGGCAAGGCCATCATGTAAGACGCCCCCAGGGCAACCAATCCGGCAGCCTGGCTGCCGGATTTTCGTTGGTGCGGTCGCGGCGGGGTTGCGCGCCGCCCAATGCAGCACACCTCTTATTGGGCATCCCATGACAACGGCGAACACGATCGTCCTGGTGATCGACGACAAGCCGGCCATTGCCGAGCTGCTCAAGTTCTCGCTGCACGAGGACGAGTGGGTCTGGCATGACGTGCCGAGCCTGGCGCAAGCCTGGGACTTCATCGGGCGCGAGCGCCCGGAACTGTTGCTGCAGGAATCGATGCTGCGCAACGAAGGCGGCATGCGCCTGCTGGCGCGCCTGCGCGGCGACCGCCGCCTGCGCGAGCAGCCGGTGATCCTGCTGGCGGCGCAATGCGCGGAAGGCGAGCGCCCCGCCAGCCTGCCGGCAGCCATCCCCCATCCCGAATTCATTCCCCAGGCGCCACTCGAGCAGGCGCGCGAACTGTCGCCCGAATCGCGCTTGCTGCGCTCGGGCCGCCTGGTGCTCGATCCGCTCAGCTGCAGCGTCAAGGTGGGCAACCACAAGGTCGAGGTCAGGCACGCCGAATACCGGCTGCTGCGCTTCCTGCTATGCCATCCGGGCCAGGTGTTTACCCGCACCCAGCTGCTGGAACAGCTGTGGGAAGCCCATGCCTCGCTCGACCAGCGCACGGTGGACGTGCACGTGCTGCGCCTGCGCAAGGCGCTGGGGCGCGCAAAGTCGCTGATCAAGACGGTGCGCGGCGCCGGCTACATGCTGTCGCCGACCTGATTCGTCGCCGAGCCCCGCGTAACGGGGCTCCTTGGCTGGCCTTCATGTCACGACGCTGACATGTTTGCTATCTAGACTTGCGGCAACTTGTCCTCCTTCCGGCCGCAGCAATGAGCAAACATCCTGGTCTCGCCCCCTATCTGGACCCAGCGCGCAGCAACCGCTTCCTGGTCCTGCTGTGGCCGTTGCTGGCGATCGCGGTCTGCATCGCCATCTGGGCCGCGACCCTGCTGCGGGTCGAGGCCGAGCAGGAGCAGGTGGCGGGCCAGGCGCGCAAGGACGTGGCGGCCTACGCCGAAGCCTACGAGCAGTACATCACGCGCTCGGTGGCGCAGATGGACCAGATCACGATGCAGCTGAAGTTCAGCTGGGAGAATTCGCGCCAGGCGGGCCTCCTCGACGAGATGCGGCGCGACGGCATGTTCACCGACAGCGCCTTCCACGTGGTGGCGGTGCTCGACCGCGCCGGCATCGTGCGCTCCAGCACGCGCGCCGGCCTGGTCGGCGCCGACCTCGCTTCGGGCGCTTATTTCAACCATCACCGCGACAATAACTCGACCGCCCTGCGGGTGGGCACCGCGCCGACCCAGTTCGGCAGCGCCGACGACGTGGTGCTGTTCACGCGCCGCCTCGAAACGCGTGAAGAAGAATTCGACGGCGTGGTGCTGATGGCGATCGACGCCCGTTACTTCACGTCCTTCGTCAGCCCGGCCACCATCGGCGCAGGCGGCATCGTGGCGCTGGCCGGCAGCGAAGGACGGCTGCGGGTAGAGCAGCGCAGCAACGGCACATCGTTCGTGGATGCGGTGGCGCTGCCGCGCCGCGGCGCCATCTGGTCGGGCGAGCAGGGCGTGCGCCTGGTCGAGGGCGAGGGCGGCTTTGCCGACGGCCAGTCGCGCGTGCTGGGCTGGCGCCAATCGCCCGCCTATCCGCTGGTGGCCCTGGTCGGACTGCCGCAACACGATGCGCTGGCGGCCAGCAACGGCTACTGGATCGAGAGCCGCGACCGCGCGATCATGGCCACCCTGTGCCTGCTGCTGCTGGGCGCGGCCGGGGCGGTGCTGGCGCGCCGCGCCGTCGCGCGCGACAAGGAACAGGACGAGGTGCGGCGCGCCTACCGCACCGCCACCGAGAGCGGCAACGACGGCTTCTACATGGCGGCGGCGGTGCGCGCGCGCGACGGCCAGGTGCTGGACTTCCGCATCGTCGACTGCAATGAACGCGGCGCCTTTTTCTACGGCATGACGCGCGACGAACTGGTCGGATCGAGCCTGACCGAGATCGACAGCGGGCTGTTCGGCGAAGAACTGCTGTCCACCTACCGCAAGGCGATGGACACCGGCTTCCACGAAGACGACCGCAAGATGCCGAGCGATAACCGGCTCAACATCAGCTGGGGCCGCCGGCGCCTGGTGCGGGTCGGCAACGGCCTGGCGGTGACCCTGCAGGACATCAGCGAGCGCAAGGCCCACGAGGCCCAGCTCGAACGCCTGGCCAACGAGGATTCGCTGACCGGCCTGGCCACCCGCCACGCCTTCCTGGAACGCATGCCGGCCATGCTGGCCCAGGCCCAGGGCGCCGGCACGGCCGCCGCGCTGCTGTTCATCGACCTGGACGAATTCAAGCATGTGAACGACACCCACGGCCATGCCACCGGCGACCAGTTGCTGAAGGCCGCCGCCGGCCGCCTGCTGTCGCTGCTGCGTCCGAGCGACGGGGTGGCGCGCTTCGGCGGCGACGAATTCGTGGTCCTGCTGTCGCCCTGCGACGGCGAACGCCAGGCCGCCTCGGTGGCCTCGCGCATCGTGGAAGCCTTCGGGGTGCCGTTCCTGATCGGCGACGAGCTGCATGCGGTCGGTTCCTCGATCGGGATCAGCATGTACCCGCGCGACGGGCTGGATGCGGAGACCCTGGTCAAGCACAGCGATATCGCCATGTACGTCGGCAAGAACGAAGGCAAGGGCCAATACCGCTTCTTCGACCCGTCACTGTCGTCGACGCTGAATTCGCGGGCGCGCCTGAAGCAGAACATGCTCGAAGCGCTCGAGGGCGACCAGTTCGTGCTGTACTACCAGCCGCGCGTGGATGCGCGCAGCGGAGAGTTGCTGAGCATGGAAGCGCTGGTGCGTTGGCGCCATCCGTCGCTGGGCATGGTGGCGCCGGGCGAATTCATCCCGCTGGCCGAAGCCACCGGCCTGATCGTGCGCATCGGCGAGACCGTGATCGACAAGGCCTGCGCGCAGCTGGCCGCCTGGCGCGAGGCCGGCGTAGCGCTGGTACCGGTCTCGATCAACGTCTCGCCCAAGCAGTTCCTGCGCGGCGGCGTGCAGCGCCAGCTGAGCGCGGCGCTGGTGAAGCACCGGGTGCCGGCCAGCCTGATCGAGGTCGAGATCACCGAGTCGGCGATGATGGGCGACCAGGACGACATCCTGGCCGAACTGGCGGCGTTGCGCGCGCTCGGGGTGAAACTGCATGTGGACGATTTCGGCACCGGCTACTCGTCGCTGTCGCAGCTGCAGCGCCTCAAGATGGACGTGCTCAAGGTCGACCGCGCCTTCACCACCGAACTGGCCAACTCGAAGGAGGGCAAGGTGTTCTTCCAGGCCATCGTCTCGATGGCGCATGCGCTGGGGATGTCGGTGGTGGCCGAGGGCGTCGAGACCGAGGAGCAACTGGCGATATTGCGCCACCTCGATTGCAACGAGGTGCAGGGTTTCTATATCGCGCGGCCGGTGCCGGCCGAGGAAATGGCGCTGATGATGGCGCGACGCTATCTGCTCGATGGCGCGACGGCGGTGGCTGTTTAGTAAAGAACGTAAACTGCCCCGGTTTGCATGCATATTGCGTGATGCGGCTGGTGAAATGTGATTAACTCGACCAGGCTGATATTTTTCCCGGACCCATCCGCATGAAATTGCTCCTTTCGCTTCTCGTCCTGCTTGCCACGCTGCTCGGCACGGCCCCGGCGCTGGCCGCGCCGATGAACGTCGCCAGCTTCAACCTGCGCTATGACAATCCCAAGGACGGCGCCAACGCCTGGCCGGCGCGCAAGGAGATGGTCAAGGCGCTGATCCGTTACCACGAGTTCGATATCGTCGGCACCCAGGAGGGGCTGG
This sequence comes from Massilia sp. UBA2604, assembly GCA_002339265.1. Classification (GTDB taxonomy): domain Bacteria; phylum Pseudomonadota; class Gammaproteobacteria; order Burkholderiales; family Burkholderiaceae_D; genus Telluria. Next base: position 17,595 of record DDKG01000288.1, read on the forward strand.
CCAACCAAGTCGCCGAGCTGGCGACGATGGAGGAATTCGGTCATGTCGGCGTCGGCCGCGACGACGGCAAACAGGCCGGCGAGCATTCGGCCATCTTCTTCCGCAAGAGCCGTTTCGAATTGCTGGGCAAGGGTGACTTCTGGCTCAGCGAGACGCCCGACCGGCCTTCGCTCGGTTGGGATGCGACGTGCTGCAATCGCATCGTTTCATGGGCCAAGCTGCGCGATCGAAGCAGTAACAAGATGCTGTACGTCTTCTCGGCGCACTTCGATCACGAGGGCGTCATCGCCCGCCGCGCGTCCGCCGACCTGTTGCTGAGCAAGATCGCGGAGATCAGCCGCGGCGAACCGGCCATCTGCATGGGCGACTTCAACTCGACGCCCGAGACGCCGCAGATGCAGGCGATGGCCAGGTCGATGCGCGACGCCTACCAGGTGAGCCAGGCGCCGCCTTATGGGCCGGTCGGCACCTATAACGGCTTCCGTCTCGACGCTTTGACGCGCGACCGCATCGACTATGTCTTCGTCGACGCGCACTTCGACGTGCTCAGGTATGCGGCCCTGAGCGATTCGCTGGGCGGGCGCACCCCATCCGACCATCATCCGGTGGTGGCGCGCGTCCGCTTCAAATAACGATTAGTCGAGGTCGGCCGCGTCGTGCCGCTCGTGCACCTGTTCGGCTTCCGGTCCGAACGAGCGGTTGACCTTGCGTCCGCGGATGACGGCCGGCCGCGCGGCGATCTCGTCGGCCCAGCGTTTCACGTGCTTGTATTCGTGCACCGACAGGAATTCCGCCGCGTCATACAGCTGGCCCAGAACCAGGCCGCCATACCAGGGCCAGATCGCCATGTCGGCGATCGTGTATTCCTCGCCCGCCACGAAGCGCTTGTCGGCCAGGTGGCGGTCGAGCACGTCGAGCTGGCGCTTGGTTTCCATCGCATAGCGGTCGATCGGGTATTGCAGCTTTTCCGGCGCATAGGCATAGAAGTGGCCGAATCCGCCGCCGACGAAAGGCGCCGAACCCATCTGCCAGAACAGCCAGTTCATGGTCTCGGCACGCGCTACGCCGTCCTTGGGCAGGAAGGCGCCGAATTTTTCGGCCAGGTAGACCAGGATCGAGCCGGATTCGAACACGCGCACCGGCTCGGCGCCACTGCGGTCGACCAGGGCCGGGATCTTCGAATTCGGATTGGCCTCGACGAAGCCGCTCGAGAACTGCCTGCCCTCGTTGATGCGGATGAGCCAGGCATCGTACTCGGCGCCCGTGTGACCGGCGGCCAGCAGTTCTTCCAGCAGGATCGTCACCTTCACGCCATTCGGCGTGGCCAGCGAATACAGCTGCAGCGGATGCTTGCCGACCGGGAGTTCCTTGTCGTGGGTCGGACCGGCGACCGGGCGATTGATGCTGGCGAAGGCGCCGCCCGACGAGGCGGGCGGGGTCCAGACTTTCGGTGGGACGTAGGATGCTTGCTCAGCCATGTGCTCTCCTTGAACTTGCCGTGACAAAGCATTCATTCTAGCCAAAGGAAGAAGAATCCGTTGGCGGGCCCCGAAAACGCGCCGGCGCCGGTGTGAAGGCATGCCACTGGCTGCAAGATTCGTACAACTTTCCGCATTGGCGCAGCAAAATCCGTCACTGCCTCTGGCCGCGCGGCCTGGCATTTCCTATGCTGTCCACTCCGCCACCATACAGACCACGACATGACGAACCCTGCGCGCCGCGACGCCTTCAAGATCCTGCTGGCGGGCGCCAGCCTGCCGGTGCTGTCGGCGGTGGCGGCGCCGGCCGCTTGCCCGCCGGGCGGCGCGGCGCCGGCCTGGCGCCGCGGCATCGAAGGCCAGCGCCAGGCCGACCAGGGCGACGGCACTTACCTGAACCCGATCATCGCCGGCGACCATCCCGATCCGACCGTCCTGAACGACGGCAAGGATTACTACCTGACGTATTCCTCGTTCTATTCCTACCCGGGCCTGGTGATCTGGCATTCGACCGACCTGGTCAACTGGCGCCCGCTGGCGCCGGCGCTGAGCAAACCGCTGGGGACGATCTGGGCCGTCGACCTGTGCAAGCACGACGGCCGCTACTTCATCTACATCCCGGCGGCCCCGGACGGCAAGCCGTGGTCGATCTACGCGATCTGGGCCGACCGCATCGAGGGGCCGTGGAGCGACCCGGTCGACCTCAAGATCCCCGATTGCATCGACCCCGGCCACGTGGTCGGCGAGGACGGCAAGCGCTACCTGTTCGTCAACGGCATCCGCAAGATCCGTCTCAGCGACGACGGCCTGGCCACCGATGGCCAGCTCGAGAAGGCCTATGAACCCTGGCGCTATCCGGCCGACTGGATCGTCGAAAACTTCGCGCCGGAGGGACCGAAGCTCCTGCGGCGCGGAAAATGGTTCTACCTGGTGACGGCGGTCGGCGGCACCGCCGGCCCCGTCACCGGCCATATGGTGATCGCGGCGCGTTCGACCTCGGTCCACGGGCCGTGGGAACACTGCCCGCACAACCCGCTGGTGCGTTCGTTGAGCACGGCGGAGCCGTGGTGGTCGCGCGGCCATGCGACCCTGGTCGAGGGCCCGGCCGGCGACTGGTGGGTGATCTACCACGGCTACGAGAACGGCTACCGCACCCTGGGACGGCAGACCCTGCTCGAACCGGTCGAGTGGACCGACGACGGCTGGTTCCGCGCCCTGGGTGGCGACCTGTCGCGGCCGCTGCCGATGCCGAAGGGAGGGAAGGCCGGCCCGGCCGGCCATGCCCTGGCGGACGATTTCAGGCGCAACCGCTTCGGCGTGCAGTGGGCCTTTCACGATCCGGCGCCGGACGAGATGGGCCGCGCGCGTTATACGGGCGACGGATTGCGGATCGCCGGCCGCGGCGCGTCGCCGGCTGACAGCCGGCCGCTGACCTGCGGCGTCGGCGACCGCACCTACGAGGCCGAGGTGACGCTGTCCCTGGAGGGAGACGCCGAGGCCGGCCTGCTGCTGTTCTACAGCCAGAAAGCCTTCGTCGGCATCGGTTTTACGCGCGACGAGGTCAAGACCTTCCAGTACGCCGAAGAACAGGGCTGGGCGCGCGGCAAGCGCAAGACGAGGGCGGTGCGGGTGCGGGTGACGAACGACGACCACGTCGTCACCTGGCGCTATTCCCATGACGACGGCAAGACCTGGACCCTGCACGGCACGCGGATGGAAGTGTCCGGCATCCACCACAATGTGTTCGGCGGCTTCCTGAGCCTGAAGGTCGGTGTCTATTGCGCCGGCAGTGGTGCGGTCACGTTGTCCGACTTCCGCTACCGCGCATTGTAGGCGGCTGGCTGGCCGAAGGATGGATTGACCTGCCGGACGAGCGCGCCGTACCATGGACGACCCGGCGCATGTGTGCGCCGGCAGCCGAACATTCGTCATCCATGTCCACGCTTTCCGCTTCTGCGCCGCGCCTGATCCTGTTTGTCGGTTTTCCCGGCATGTGCATGCTCGACATCGCCGGTCCGCAGACCGTGTTCTGGTGCGCCTCGAAAGTGATGGAGGAGCGCGGCCTGCCGGGCTATGTGCGCCATATGGTCAGCCTCGACGGCGGCCTGGTGCAGACCCTGGAGGGCGTGGCGATGCAGACTGAGCGGCTGGCCGACTTCGCCCCCGCCGACGTCGATACCCTGGTCGTGCCCGGTGCGCCCGACATCGTCGACGCCGTACGGCGCGAGGCGGCCCTGGTGGACTGGCTGCGGGTACGCGCCGGCCAGTCGCGGCGCGTATCCTCGGTCTGCACCGGCGCCTTCGTGCTGGCCGCCGCCGGCCTGCTCGATGGCAAGCGCGCCGCCACCCACTGGCTGACCTACGACCTGCTGCGCGATAACTATCCGCTGGTCGAGGTCGACCGCGAAGCGATCTTCGTCCAGCACGGCGACACCTGGACTTCGGGCGGCGTCACGGCCGGCATCGACCTGGCGCTGGCCATGGTGGAAGACGACTGCGGCCGCGAGGTCGCGCTGGCCGTCGCGCGCGAGCTGGTGGTGTTCGTCAAGCGCCCCAGCCGCCAGCCCCAGCTCAGCTGGATGTTGCAGGCCCAGGCCGGCGACGGCCCGCTGTTCGACGAACTGCATATGTGGATCCTGGCCAACCTCGACCAGCCGAACCTGAGCGTCGAGGTGCTGGCCGCGCGCATGCGCATGAGTCCGCGCAACTTCAGCCGCGTGTACAAGGACAAGACCGGACAGACGCCGGCGCGCGCGGTCGAGCGCTTCCGGGTGGAAGCAGCCTGCCGGCTGCTGGAGGATTCCGAGCGCCATGTCGACCAGATCGCCTTGCTGTGCGGCTTCGGCGACGAGGGACGCATGCGCAAGACCTTCCAGCGCCACCTGCACGCCTCGCCGTCCGCCTACCGCCAGCGCCTGGCCGCTACAGTTGCGCCTGCAGCCAGTCATCGACCTTGACCGTGCCCAGGCGCGCCGCGGCGCCCGGCACCAGCGTGTCGTCCTGCAGTTCGGCCCCGAAATAAGGCGCATGCACGTCGGCCACGACCTGGCGCGGATCGTTCTTCGCGCGCAGGTAGTGCTGGACCAGGTCGGACAGGCGGACGCGCTCCGGTCCGGCGATCTCGACCACGCCATTGTGCGGCGCGCCCAGCGTATAGTCGGCCATGGCCAGCGCCACGTCGCTTGACGAGATGGCCTGGATGTACGCGGGCGACAGGCGGATCGTGTCGCCGTCGCCGGCCGAGGCGGCGATCCCGCCCAGGAACTCGAAGAACTGGGTCGAGTGCACGATGGTGTAGGGCAGGCCGGAGTCGCGGATCAGCGCCTCTTGCGCGATCTTGCCGCGGAAGTAGCCGCTTGCGGCAAGGCGCTCGGTGCCGACCACCGACAGCGCGACGTGGTGCCTGATCCCGGCCTTCTTCGCCGCGGCCAGCAGGTTGCGGCCCGAGGTGGTGAAGAAGTCCATTACCGCGTCGTCGGCGAACGAGGGCGAGTTGGCCACGTCCACCACGATGTCGGCGCCGTTCAGCGCCTGGTCCAGGCCCTTGCCGCTCATGGTGTCGACGCCGGTGTTCGGCGAGGCGGCCACGGCCTCGTGACCGCGCTGCTTGAGGATGGCGACCAGTTTGCTGCCGATCAGGCCGGTGCCGCCGATGACGATGATTTTCATGATGTCCTTTCGAGTCCCAGTGCGGCTGGGTCCGTGGGCGAATATCGCATTCCGGTATCGAGTGTAGGAGGGGGACAAACGCTGCGGTAGGCCCGTCCGGGGCGGCACGCTGGTGCACGCCAGGCACCAATCGTCGGCCAACCCTCAGCGCACCAGCGCCACCACGCACACGATGCCCTGGCGCGCCATCTTGGCGTAGGGGCAGATGCGCTCGGTGTTGCGGATGAGCTCCTCGGCGGTGGCGCGCGGCACCCTGGGCAAGTCGATGCGGACCTCGGCCATCAGGGTGTACAGCCCGTCGACCGGGTCGCGGCCGAAGGTCACCGCGGCGTCCACGGTCGCATCTTCGAGGGCGATGCCGGCGCGCGTCGCCAGCAGGGTGAGCGCGCCATGGAAGCAGGCGGCGAAACCGGCGGCGAACAGCTGCTCGGGATTGGTGCCGCCACCGGGCCCGCCCAGCGCCGCCGGCAGGCGCAGCGCCAGTTCGAGGTTGCCGTCGTCGGAGCGGGCGATGCCGGACGCGCGTCCGTGCGCCGCCTCGCCGCCGCTGACCCTGACCGTGGTCGAGTACAGGGGGTGGAAATCGTCGCCGGTGTACTTGTCGAGCAGGGTGATGGGCGGGGGCGCCAGCCTTTTTTTCAACGCGGTCTCCTGGAGTCGTTTTCGGCCAGTGTAGGAAGACGCGGCGCCGGCAGCTAGCGCCGCGGCGTGCACCGTCATGTATCCCGGCGCGCAACAATCGTCAGCTGAAGCCGGTCAGGCAGTGCAGGTCGAGCGCGCGGATGCGCGGCGTGATGTAGTCGATGAATACCCGGGTGCGCAGTGGCAGGTGGTGCCGGCTCAGGTAGCAGATATAGTGACCGCGGTCGTCCGGCGCGTGCTGGGGCAGGCAGGCGACCAGGCGGCCCGCACGCAGGTGCTCGCACACCTGGTAGCCGGCCATCTGCGCCAGGCCCGCGCCGTCGAGCACCGCCTGCAATACCAGCTCGGCGTCGTTGAAGCTGTGGTTCGCCATGGGCAGCAGCGTGCGGCGCCGGCCGTCTTCCTTGAATTCCCATTCGCACACCTGTCCCGAGGGCAGGCGCAGGTTGACGCAGCGGTGGCGCGCCACCTCGTCGATCGTGTGCGGCAACCCATGCACGCCGGCATACGCGGGCGAGGCGCAGACCAGCATCTGCATCGGGATCAGCTGGCGCGCCACCAGCTGGCTGTCGTCCAGGCGGCCGTTGCGGAACGACACGTCGATGCGGTCGGCGATGAAGTCGAGCGGGCTGTCGTCGAGGATCAGGTCGAGCCGGATGTCCGGGTAGCTGGCATGGAAGCCGCGCAGCAGCGGCGCCACGATCTTGCGGCCGAAGTCGCTCGCCGCGTGCAGGCGCAGCTGGCCGCGCGGCACGCCGCAGCGCAGCTCGCGCATCTCTTCCACCGATTGCACGATGCGCTCGACGCCGGGCTTGCAGTTGGCGTAGAACAGCTCGCCTTCGCTGGTGAGCGAAGTGCTGCGCGTGGTGCGCAGGAACAGGCGGGTATCGAGCTGCGACTCGAGTTTCTGCACGCTGCGGCTGACGGCGGAGCGGCCGATGCCGAGGCGTTCGGCGGCCCGGGCGAACGAGCCTTCGTGGACCACGGCGATGAAGGCGAGCACGCCGGCATAGGTGGTGGAAAAGCTCGAGGCCAGCCCGTCCACTTCGGACGCGGCCGGCATGGCTGGCGGTGATGCGTGGATGAATTCACCGATCGCGAAGCGTTCGTTCTTCATGGCTTCCTCTCAGTCCTTGCTGGAGACTTGTGTGGCTGTGTTATCTCGTCATGGTAGTGGCGCACGATCTTTTTCGTAAATGACAAATAACAGCCGAATCGCGCCAAGCGGCGGCGGACAGGATTGTTGCTTTCGCGGCAGCAGTCTGGGGCCCGGTGCGCGACTGTTGCGCGGGCAGGGCGCGCCCTACACTGGACATCATGTTCACGTTTGTATTGAAGGAGAGACCATGTCACGCCTCAGAAAATTCGCCGGCGCCGCCGGCCTCTTGATGACCCTGCCACTGGCGGCGCCGGCCTGGGCCGTGGCGCTGGACCCGGTCGTCAATGAGCTGTTCAGCAAAGCGCTGGACGACCATCCGGGCAAGGAAGTCCTGATGATCACCGTCGTGTATCCGCCGGGCGGCGGCGACCCCATCCACCGCCACGATGCGCACGGCTTCATCTACGTGCTGGAGGGATCGATCGTGATGGGAGTGAAGGGCGGGAAGGAGCACACGCTGGGCCCCGGGCAGACCTTCTACGAAAGCCCGCGCGACCTGCACACGGTGGGCCGCAACGCGAGCAAGACGAAGCCGGCCAAGTTCCTCGTCTTCCTGCTCAAGGACAAGAACAAGCCGTTCTTCATGCCGGTGAAGTAGAAAAGCAAAAACCCGCCGTAGCGGGTTTTTGGAGGAGGGCGGACCGGCTTACACGTAAGCCGCCAGCGCGCCTTTCATCTTCTTGAGCGCGGCCGATTCGATCTGGCGGATGCGCTCGGCCGACACGCTGAACTCTTCGGCCAGCGTATGCAGCGTGGCGCCCGAGCCGTCGTCGTTGGCCAGCCAGCGCGCCTCGATGATGCGGCGCGAACGCGGGTCGAGCTTGCCCAGCGCCGTTTCCAGGCCTTCGGACTGCAGGCGGGTGACCTGCTCGGCTTCGAGCACCTTGGTCGGTTCCTGCTGGTCCGACGACAGGTAGGCGATTGGCGAGAATTTGTCGTCTTCGTCGTCGGTCGGCGATTCCAGCGCGATGTCGCGGCCCGAGAGACGGGTTTCCATCTCGATCACTTCCTCGCGCTTGACGCCCAGCAGCTTGGCCAGGTCGTCGACCTGGCCCGGCGACATCGCGTCCAGGCCGGTCTTGTTGCTGCGCAGGTTGAAGAACAGCTTGCGCTGGGCCTTGGTCGTGGCGACCTTCACCAGGCGCCAGTTCTTGAGGATGTATTCATGCATCTCGGCCTTGATCCAGTGCATGGCGTACGACACCAGGCGCACGCCCTGGTTCGGGTCGAAGCGCTTGACCGCCTTCATCAGGCCGATATTGCCTTCCTGGATCAGGTCGGCGTGCGGCAG
>DDKG01000288.1:26043-27729 GCA_002339265.1 Massilia sp. UBA2604
AGCATCGGCAGGCGGTTGACGGCCGAGATATAGGCGTCGATATTGCCCAGATTGCCGGTGAAACCCAGTCCCAGAGCACGACTGCCGGTCGGAACCAATGCGGATTGTGCGGACATATTCATTTCCCTCGTAGTAATCTTGCTGCATCCTTAATATGCCATAACGAATTGCCTTGCGGCATTGGTGTTACGGCTTGTTACCTGGATACGTGACTTGAATTTCGATTGCCTTGGACCATATATTAGCACTCCACCGAGGTGAGTGCCAGAACAGGTCCCGGCGCTTAAGATTGTTCAAAGTATTGCTCTCGGGAATCGAATTGCCGACGGTTCCACTGTAGAGCAGGTATTGCATGCCCAGTTGATTCGGCTCAAAAGTGAGCCAGGAATGACTGGAATAACGTTAGACACAGGTTACGGCCGGAGTGGCACGTACTCTGTTGAATGGCGCACGTAGCCACGGCGCAGCCTGTAGGACTTTTGCGCGTGGGAGCGTAGGGGATGGCAGCTAGGCCGTAGGATTCATTGCGGTGTCATGCGAGACGGGCATATCCAGTAAAGGGGCAGGCAGCCACACAGGAGGGCCGCCTCGCCCTGTTACCACACATGGTGACGCTTATCGCGTTTTCAACACCATCTCATGCATTTTTTTCACTGCAAGATTGTAGGAGCGCTCACCGCTGGCGCGCCAGGTGCCGTCGCACCGACAGCAGGGCGCCGACCAGGCCCAGTCCGGCGCTGATCGCCAGCAGGCCGCCGATTTCCAGTCCACCCAACGGTGTTAGCTGGAAATTCGAGCCATACAGCCGGGCAAATTCCCCGATCGCGCCATTCAGCGGGCGCAGGGCCAGGGTCACCGCACCCAGCGCTACCGCGCCGGCGCACAGGCCGAGCAGCGCGCCGGTATAGAAGAACGGGCGGTGGATGAAGTCGTTGGTCGCGCCCAGCAATTTGGAGACCGAAATTTCTTCTTTCTGGGTCAGCACCTGCAGGCGGATCGTATTGAACACCACCGCAATGACGACGATGCCCAGCGTGGCCGCCAGCAACAGCAGCGCCAGGCGCAGGATGGCCAGCATCGCGGCCAGGCGCTTGACCCAGGCCGAATCCACTTGCACCGTTTCCACGCCCGGCAGTTCGGCCAGGCGCTCGGTGATCAGGTCCACCTGGTCGGCGGCCCCGGCGCTGGCAAAGCCGCCCAGCTTCATCACATAGCTGTCCGGCAAGGGGTTGTCGCCCAGCGTTTCCAGCACGTCGCCCAGGCCGCTGCGTTCCTTGAGCGAAGCGAGCGCCCGCTCGCGCGGCACGAAGGCGATTTCCGCCTCCTGCTTGCCCTGCGCGGCGACGATCTGGCGGATGCGCGGCGCCAGCGCTTCGGCGTCGGCGCGGCTGGCGTCGTCGCGCATGAACAGGCTGATCTCTGGATCAACCGACAATTGCTCGGACAGGGGGCGGACGTTATCGAGCAGGGTGATGCCCGCGAACGGCAGGGTCAGCGCGAGCGCGACCACCAGCACGTTGAACAGGAAGCTGCCGGGCGACTTGCGCACCGTCGACAGCGCGGCCCCGAGGGCGAAGCGGTGCTGGCGCAGCCACGGGCTCATGCCGCACCTCCGACCAGTTGGCCCTGCTCGAGGCGGATCACCCGCGTGCTGCCTGCCAGCACCTGCTCGTCGTGGGTCGAAAT
>DDKG01000291.1:0-16351 GCA_002339265.1 Massilia sp. UBA2604
TCCAGCATGCGACCGAAGAGCGCCTGCGCCACATGGCGACCCACGACGCCCTGACCGAGCTGCCCAACCGGGTGCTGCTGTCGGACCGGATACGGATGGTGATCGCCAACGCGCGCCGCTCGGGCCACGGCTTCTCGGTCGCCGCCATCGGTCTCGACGGTTTTAAAAAGGTCAACGACGGCCTCGGCCACCCGCTGGGCGACACCGTGCTGCAGATGGCGGCGGTGCGCCTGCGCCGCACGCTGCGCGACAGCGACACCCTGGCCCGGGTCGGCGGCGACGAATTCGTGGCGGTGCTGCCCGGGACCTTCACCGAGCCGCAGATCAAGCTGGTCACGGGGCGCCTGATGGCCACCCTGCAATCGCCGTTCGAGGCCGGCGGCCACACGATCTACCTGGGCGCCTCGATCGGGGTGGCGGTGTATCCGGACCACGCCGAGGACGAGGTGCGCCTGGTGACGTTGGCCGACGCCGCCCTGTCGCGCGCCAAGGAAACCGGCAAGGGCCGCGCCGTGGTCTACAGCCCCAGCGACCAGGGCCCGCCGCAACACGACATCTCGCTCGAAGCGGCCATGTTCAACGCGGTGCGCGAGGGTGAATTCCTGCTCTATTACCAGCCGATCATGAACGCGCGCAGCCGCATCATCGAGGGCTTCGAGACCCTGATGCGCTGGAAGCACCCGACCCTGGGCATGGTGCCGCCGGTGCGCTTCATCCCGATCGCCGAGAACAACGGCCTGATCAACTTGCTGGGGGCCTGGGCCCTTAAAGCAGCCTGCATGCAGATCCGCCAGTTCCAGGAAGTGGCCGGGCGCGAGCTGTACATCTCGGTGAACATCAGCCCGCGCCAGTTCCGCAGCGACCGCTTCCTCACCGTGCTGGACGACGCGCTGGCGCTGTCCGGCCTCGACGGCCGCCAGCTGGTGCTCGAGATCACCGAGGGCACCCTGATGGTCGACCCGGCGCACGCCGAGGACATCCTGGCGCGCATGGTGGAACGCCACGCGCGCATCGCGATCGACGATTTCGGCACCGGCTATTCGTCGCTGGCCTACCTCAAGCGCTTCCCGATCTCGGTGCTCAAGATCGACCGCGCCTTCGTGAAGGACTTGCCGGCGTCGACCAAGGACGCGGCCATCTGCAGCGCGATACTCGACCTGGCCGGACACCTCTCCCTGTCGGTGGTGGCCGAAGGCGTCGAGACCGAGGAGCAGCTGGCCTGGCTGGACGACCAGGGCTGCCATTACGTCCAGGGCTACCTGACGGGCAAGCCGATGCCGGCCAATGTGGCCGTCACGGCGCTCAAGGAAAATCTCTACACCGCTCTTCTGCCGGCCGACCACCGGTCAGGAAAATCATGACCACTCAAGCCAGCATCGCGGCCACTGCGCCGGCCACCACCACGCACTCGGCGAAGTCGCAAGCCACCCTCGCCCTGTTGTGGGAGCGCATCCGGCGCCAGGGCGACATGCCGGGCTTCACCAAGGCCATCAACGCGATCCTGGCCTCGATGCGCGGCGAGGACGAGCGCGACTTCTCGATGACGCAGACGGTGCTGTCCGACCCCGTACTGACCCAGAAGGTGCTGCGCCTGGCCAACAGCAGCATGTATTCGGCCTTCGGCCAGCACGTCAACACCATCTCCAAGGCGGTACTGGTGCTGGGCACCGAGTCGATCGGCCACCTGGCGCTGGGGCTGAAACTGATCGAGGAACTGAGCCGCAGCAGCCCGGACACCGAGGCCGCCCACGTCGAGATGGAAAAGGCGGTGCTGGCAGGGATGGTGGCGCAGCAGCTGGCGGCCGACGCCCGCTCGCGCGACCCGGAAGAAGCCGTGGTGTGCTCGATCCTGCATTCGCTGGGCCGCATGATGCTGACCTTCTACATGCCCGAGCGCTGGGCGCGCATGCGCGAGGCGGCTGGCGAAGGCTTTGAGGAGCGCGCGGCACACGAGGTGCTCGGCCTGTCGCTGGAAGAAGTGGGCCGCGCCACCGCCGCCCACTGGGGCCTGCCGCGCAACCTGGTGGCCGGCATGCGCCGGGTCGAGCCGGGCGAGCGCTTCGAAGGCTTCGCGCATGAGGACTGGCTGGCCGCCCTGGGCAGCATGTCGACCCAAGCCGCCGACGCCCTGTGGGCCGACGATGCGGCCGGCGCCGAGAAGGTCGCGCAACTGGCCGAAAGCTTCGCGCCGATGCTGGGCCTGCCGGCGAGCGGCATCCTGGCCTCGATCGACAAGGCCAAGGCCGAAGCGGCATCCGACCTGTCGATCGCGCCGCTGGCCAAGCCGGCCGAAAAACGCGCGCAGCAGGCCGCGGCCACCCGCAAGCGCATCGCCGGCAACAAGATCCTGATGAGCGGCGTGGCCGACATGCGCGATGCCGACGCCACCGCCACCACCGGCCAGATGATCTCGATGGCGCTCGAGACGATGCACAAGGGCCTGTCGTTCACGCGCTCGTTTGCGTTTCTTCGGAACCGGCGCGAGGGCCGCTATTCGGCGCGCCTGGGGCTGGGCGAGGACGTCAAGGCAATGCTGCCGAACCTGGCGTTCGACGACGTCTACGAACCGAACGTGTTCCACGCCGCGCTGGGCAGCGACCGGGTGATCTTCATCGAGAATGCGCACGACACCAAGTTCGCGACCAAGCTGCCGGGCTGGTGGAAAGGCACGCTGGCCGAGGCGCGCTGCTTCGTGATCATCCCCTTGTCGGCCCACGGGCAGCCGGCGGGCTTCATCTATGGCGACTGGGACGACACCTTCCCGCAGGTGATCCTGAGCCAGACCGAGTTCTCGCTGCTGAACGACCTGCGCGCGCTGGTGGTGCGCACGGTGGAGCGGCGGCATCAGATGGAAGCGATCGTGACGCGGGTGTAGGCCTGCGGGTTCTTCTCTTGCCGTCAGCTCCCGCACGTGGTTCCCGCGAAGGCGGGAACCCAAGGCTTGAGCGCAGCCACATTTGTTTGCAATCGCGGCAACGCAAGCACACTTGGGTTCCCGCCTCCGCGGGAACGACGTGCGAAGGCCAACAATATTGTTGGCCGCGGCGTTACTTTAACTTCGGTGTCGGCACCTGCACGTCGCCGCACTGCGCCCGGTTCATCAAGGCGTGATCGATCAGCACCAGCGCCAGCATCGCTTCCGCGATCGGCGTCGCCCGGATGCCCACGCAAGGGTCGTGGCGGCCGAAGGTTTCGACCGTGGCTGGATTACCGGCCTTGTCGATCGAGCGGCGCGGCACGCGGATCGAGGACGTCGGCTTGATCGCCAGCGACACCGTGATGTCCTGGCCGGTCGAGATCCCGCCCAGCACCCCGCCCGCGTGGTTGCCGACGAAGCCCTCGAGGGTCAGCTCGTCGCCATGCTCCGAACCGCGCTGCGCCACCGAGGCGAAGCCGGCGCCGATCTCCACGCCCTTGACCGCGTTAATCCCCATCATCGCATAGGCGATCTCGGCATCGAGCTTGTCGTAGATCGGCTGGCCCAGGCCTACCGGCACCCTGGAGGCCACCACGTCGATGCGCGCGCCGATCGAGTCGCCGTCGCGGCGCAGCTGGTCCATCGCCTCTTCCATCCGCTGCAACAGGGCCGCGTCGCCGGTCGCGGCAAAAAAGGGATTGGCGTGCACGTGTTCCCACCCCTCGAAGGGCACGGCGATGTCGCCCAGCGCGCTCATATAGCCCATGACCTCGGTGCCGTATTTTTCTCGCAGCCACTTCTTGGCGACGGCGCCGGCGCCGACCACCGGCGCGGTCAGGCGCGCCGACGAACGGCCGCCGCCGCGCGGGTCGCGCACGCCGTATTTATGCCAGTAGGTATAGTCGGCGTGGCCGGGGCGGAAGCTCTCGGCGATATTGCCGTAGTCCTTGCTGCGCTGGTCTTCGTTGCGGATCAGGAGCGCGATCGGGGTGCCGGTGGTGGCGCCCTGGTAGACGCCGGACAGGATCTCGACCCGGTCCGCCTCCTGGCGCTGGGTGACGTGGCGCGAGGTGCCAGGCTTGCGGCGATCCAGCTCGGGCTGGATGTCGGCCTCGGAGAGGGTCATGCCGGGCGGGCAGCCGTCGATGACGCAGCCGATCGCGGGACCATGCGATTCGCCGAAGGTGGTGACGGAAAACAGCTTGCCAAATGTATTGCCGGACATGGGAATGAAAAGTTCGGATTGATCGAATTACCATTTTAACAGGCGATCTGGCAAGCAGAAACGAACATTACGCGATCGACTGTCGCAAAAATGTTGCCCTGTGGATATTTTTTCATGGGCACGCCGGTTCGTGCTCTTTCCTTTTTACAATTGCATATATACTGAAGTTATCCATGCCGAGCCAACCTGGAGACGTAGCACATGCCAGCATCGATCAAGCCCTCGGTACCACTGGAGGATGACCGCACCATCGATCGCCTCGTGAACGACGACCTCGTCTTTGCCGACGAAGCCGCCGCTGCCGCATCTCCAAGTCCGGCATGGCGAATCCTGATCGTCGACGACGATGCCGACGTGCATTCGACCACCACCTTCGCTCTCGGCAACGTCGAGATGCAGGGCCGCCCGCTGGTCTTCCTGCACGCGTATTCCGCCAGCGAAGCCTTCGAGTTGCTGGCGCGTGAACCCGAGATCGCCGTCGTCCTGCTGGACGTGGTGATGGAAAGGGCCGACGCCGGCCTGTTGCTGGTACGCCGCATCCGCGACGAGCTGGGCCTGCACGACGTGCGCATCATCCTGCGCACTGGCCAGCCCGGCTATGCGCCCGAGATGGAAGCCATCCGCGGCTACGACATCAACGATTACCGCACCAAGTCCGAGCTGACCCGCACCAAGCTGTACACGACGGTGGCGGCCGCGATCCGCTCCTACCAGCAGATCCGCGCGCTCGACGCCAACCGGATCGGCATGGAGCGCATCGTCGCCGCCTGCGCCGAGCTGATGGCCCTGCACGGCGTGCGCGACGTGGCGGCCGGCATCCTGGCCCAGGCCGGACGCCTGGTCGGCCAGCCGCCGGAGGGCGTGCTGTGCACCCGCGACAGCGGCCATGGCCGGCTTGACACCCTGCGCGCGGTGGCCGCCGCCGGCGCCTGCCACAATCTCGACGGCCGCGAATTGAGCGGCCAGTTCGCGGTCGCCGCCGAACGCACCCTGCTCCAGCGCCAGTGCGGCGTCGATGACGGCCTGCTGAATATGTATTTTCCTGGCAAGGCGGGACGCGATTTCGTGGCCTGCATTCCCCTCGAGCGCCCGATCGACGAGGTCGAGCGGCGCCTGCTGAAGGTGTTCTGCGGCATGGTGGCGGTGTGCCTCGACAATTGCGAACTGGTCACCAGCCTGAACAAGTCGGCCTTTCACGATCCACTGACCGGCCTGCCGAACCGCACCCGCATGGTCGAGCTGCTCGACGCCATCCTGGCCGGCCCGCGCCGCACCAGCTCGGTCTTCGCCCTGGTCGACCTCGACCATTTTGCCGAGACCAACGACGCCCTCGGCCACCATTTCGGCGACCTGCTGCTGGTGGCGGTGGGCCAGCGCCTGACGTCGCGCCTGGCTCCCGGCCTGGAGATCGGCCGCATCGGCGGCGACATCTTCTGCGTGCTGGGCGACGCCGACGCGGTGCAGCCGGCCCAGATCCAGGCCCTGTTCCGCGAATCGTTCCGCATCGACGGCCAGGACGTCCAGGTGTCCGCAACGCTTGGCCTGGTGCGCCTGCCAGAACACGACGGCAGCGGCGCCGACGCCCTCAAGGATGCCGACATCGCGCTCAAGCGCGCCAAGTCGCAGCAGCGCGCCGGCCACTTCTATTTTTCGCGCAGCATGGGCGTCGAGATCCGCGAGCGGGTGCGCATGATGCACGCGCTGCGCAGCGGCTTCCAGCGCGGCCAGCTGTTCCTGCACTACCAGCCGCAGGTCGACCTGGCCACCAACCGCCCGTTCGGCGCCGAGGCGCTGCTGCGCTGGCGCCTCGATGACGGGCGCCTGGTGCCGCCCGACCGCTTCATCCCGATCGCCGAATACTCCGGCCTGATCGTCGAGATCGGCGAATGGGTGCTGCGCCAGGCCTGCGCCGAACTGATGCGCCTGCGCGCCGCCGGCCACCGCGACTTCACGATGTCGGTCAACGTCTCGCAGGTGCAGTTCAGGCATCCGCACTTTGTCGACATGCTGCGCCGCGCGCTGCTGGACACGGGCGCGCCGCCCGACTACATCGAGCTGGAGATCACCGAATCGATGGCGATGGAAGAGCCGGCGCTGCTGGTCGAGAAGCTGGCCCAGGTCAAGCGCACCGGCGTGTCGATCGCGATCGACGATTTCGGCACCGGCTTCTCGTCGCTGTCGCACCTGCAGCGGCTGCAGGTGGACCGGCTCAAGATCGACCGCACTTTCGTCACCGAGATCACGGGCTCGGCGCGCGGCAGCAGCATCGCGCAGATGGTGGTGCAGCTGGGGCGTAATCTGGGGTTGTCTGTGATCGCCGAAGGGGTCGAGGACGAGCGCCAGGCCTCGATCCTGCGCCAGCTCGGCTGCCCGCTGGCGCAGGGCTTCCTGTATGCACGACCGCTGTCGCCGGAAGCGTTGCTGGAGTGGTTGGCGGGGAAGCCGGTGACGCGCGCGGCGTGAACGATGCCGGGATCGGCATCGTCATCGGCACACTCGACCAACGTCGTTCCCGCGGAGGCGGGAACCTAAGTTATTTCGCACTGAGGCGAGAGCAAACGAAGCGACGGCTCGAGCAAACTTGGGTTCCCGCCTCCGCGGGAACGACGGCCAATTAAAGCCAACACTACTCAATCCGGCGCGTTCTGCTCCGCCGGCCAATCGCGGATATACGCCTTGAGCATGCGGTTCTCGAAGCTCTGCGCTTCCAGCACCGCGCGCGCGACGTCGTAGAACGAGATCACGCCCAGCAGGGTGCGGGCGTCCATCACCGGCAGGTAGCGCGCGTGCTTCTCGAGCATGATGCGGCGCACCTCGTTGACTTCGGTGTCCGGAGTCACGGTGATCGGGCTGTCGTCCATGTGGCGGCGCACGGTGCCGGAACCGACCGAGCCGCCGTTCGCGTGCAGCGACTTGAGCACTTCACGGAAGGTCAGCATGCCGACCAGGTCGCCGTACTCCATCACCACCAGCGAACCGATATCGTTCTCGGACATCGTGGTCACCGCGTCGACCAGCGGCTGGTCAGGCGTTACGGTGTAGAGGATGTTGCCCTTCACTTGCAGGATTTCCGAAACTTTCATGTTCGCCACCCCCGCTTCGTCAATATTGCTGATGCTGGATAAATTTGTATAAGGCATAACACCGACTGTAGCCTATGCTCGCCAAAAAATCCAGCGTTGCGCTGCATCATGGTGCGCGCCTGGCCATATGATGGTGCAGCGCAGATTGCGCAACATGCCATAACTGCTAGGATGCGCCATCCCTATCAATGTGAGCCCAGCATGAGCGGTCCCCGACCACCCGGTTTCGACACCCTGTCCCTGCATGCGGGCAGCGCCCCCGATCCTGCCACCGGCGCGCGCGCCACGCCCATCCATTTCACCTCGTCCTTCGCTTTCCGCGATTCCGACCATGGCGCCGCGCTGTTCAATATGGAACAGCCCGGCCATGTGTATTCGCGCATCTCGAATCCGACCAATGCGGTGCTGGAAGAGCGCATCGCGGCGCTCGAAGGCGGCGTGGCCGGCATCGCCACCGCCAGCGGCCAGGCGGCGCTGCACCTCGGCCTGACCACCCTGGCAGGAGCCGGCGACCATATCGTGGCCTCGCGCGCGCTGTACGGCGGCTCGCACAACCTGCTGGCCTACACGCTGCGCCGGTTCGGGGTCGAAACCACATTCGTCGATCCGCGCGACCTCGATGCCTGGCGCGCGGCGATCCGGCCGACGACCAAGCTCCTGTTCGGCGAAACGCTCGGCAATCCGGGACTCGACGTGCTCGACATCCCGTCGATCGCGGTGCTCGCCCACGCGCACGACCTGCCGCTGATGGTCGACTCGACCTTCACCACCCCTTATCTGCAGCGCCCTTTCGACCTGGGCGCCGACTTGCTGTTCCACTCGGCCACCAAATTCCTGTGCGGGCACGGCACCGCGATCGGCGGCCTGCTGGTCGACGGCGGCACGTTCGACTGGCAGGCGGCGCATGAACGGAGCGGACGTTTCGCCACCCTGTGCGAGCCATACGACGGCTTTCACGGCATGGTGTTCAGCGAAGAGTCGACCGTCGGCGCCTTCGCCCTGCGCGCGCGGCGCGAAGGCTTGCGCGACTTCGGCGCGGCAATGAGCCCGCACAATGCCTTCGCCATCCTGCAAGGCATCGAGACCCTCGGCCTGCGCATGGAACGCCACGTCGCCAACACCCGCCGCGTGGTCGAGTTTCTCGCGGCGCAGCCGATGGTGGCCTCGGTGTCCTATCCGGAGCTCGACAGCCATCCCGACCAGTTGCTCGCGCGGCGCATCCTGCCGAAAGGCTGCGGCGCCGTCTTCACCTTCGAACTGAAGGGAGATCGCGCCGCCGGCCGCCGTTTCGCCGACGGCTTGCAGGTGTTTTCGCACCTGGCGAACGTGGGCGACGCCAAATCGCTCGTCATCCATCCGGCGTCGACCACCCACTTCCGGGTGCCGGCCAAACATCTGGCGGCCAGCGGCGTTAGCGAGGGAACGCTGAGGCTGTCGGTCGGTCTGGAAGACCCGGACGACCTGATCGACGATCTCAAGCGCGGCCTGAAACTGGCCGCGAAGGGGGCGTAAAATGCTGCTCACCGTCCACGCGCATCACGTCTATTGCTACACCGGCGGCAAGGCCTTTGACCCCGCGCTGCCCGTCATCATGCTGCTGCACGGCGCCCAGAACGATCACTCGGTCTGGGCGCTGCAGAGCCGCGCCCTGGCCCATCGCGGCTACGCGGTGCTGGCGCCGGACCTGCCCGGCCATGGCCGCAGCGGCGGCGCGCCCTTGACCACGGTCGAGGCCATGGCGGCGTGGGCGCTGGCCCTCCTCGACGCGGCCGGCGCCAGCCGCGCGCTGCTGGCCGGGCACAGCATGGGCTCCCTCATCGCGCTGGAGGCGGCCCACCTGGCGCCGCAGCGCGTCAGCGGCCTGGCCCTACTGGGCGCCACCTTCCCGATGAAAGTCTCGGATACGCTGCTGGACGCCGCGCGCGACGAGCAGGACGCGGCCATCGAGATGGTCGCCGCCTGGTCGCATTCTTCATGGCTGCCGGGCCCCTCGACCGCCGGCCCGGGCGCCTCGGTGACCAACACGGCGCGGCGCCTGATGCAGCGCATCGCGGCGCGCGGCGCGCCACTGCTGTTCCATACGGATTTCGCTGCCTGCAACGCGTATGCCAATGGCGAGGCCGCTGCCGCCTCGATCACCTGCCCGACGCTGTTCGTGCAGGGCCGCAAGGACATGATGACGCCGCCGCGCTCGGCAAAGCTCCTGACCGGCTCGGTCACGCGCGCCAGGATCGTCAGCGTGGATGCCGGCCACGCGATGATGAGCGAAGCGCCGGTGGCGGTGCTCGACGCCCTGCTCGGCTTCGCGCATGAAACGCAAACGGCGGTTCAGTCAAAAGGCTGAGGCCGCTTGGTCTTGTCGCTCGACGGCGGCAGGATCGGCAGCACCACCCGCGGCTGGTCGCCGGTCAGCGTCTTCAGGAAGGCGACGACGTCGACGATCTCGGCATCGGTGAACTTGCGGCCCAGCTGCAGGCGGCCCATCGTGTCCACCGCCTGGGCCAGCGTGTCGGCCGCGCCGTCGTGGAAATAGGGATAGGTCAGCTCGACGTTACGCAGGGTCGGCACCTTGAAGTAGAAGCGGTCGATGTCCTGCCTGGTGACGGCGAAGCGGCCTTCGGCCGTATTGGTCGTCTTGTAGGCTTCGATCAGGCCCATCTTCTGGAACGAGGCGCCGCCGACGTTGGGGCCGTTGTGGCAGGCGATGCAGCCGCTGCTCTTGAACAGCTCGTAGCCGCGTAGTTCCTGCGCGTTGATCGCGGTCTTGTCGCCCTGCAGCCATTTGTCGAAACGCGCATTGGGCGTGACCAGGGTTTCCTCGAAGGCGGCGATGGCGGAGGTGACTTCATCGATGCTCAGCTTGTCGTGGCCAAAGACGGCCTTGAACTCGGCCACGTATTGCGGGATGGAGCGCAGCATGTCCACCGCCAGGTCGTGGGTGAACGCCATCTCGCCGGGGTTGGCGATCGGTCCGCCGGCCTGTTCCTTCAAATCCTTCGCGCGACCATCCCAGAACTGCGCCAGATTCAGGCTCGAGTTGAGCACGGTCGGCGAATTGATCGGGCCCTTCTGCCAGCGGTCGCCGATGGACGAGGTGATATTGTCCGAGCCGCCCATGCTGAGGTTGTGACAAGAGTTACAGGAGATGAAGCCCGAGCGCGACAGGCGCGGATCGAAGAACAGCTTCTTGCCCAGGTCGACCTTGGCAGGGTTGGTCACCTTGACCGCCACGATCGGCGAGATCGGCTCGGCGGCCTGGACGGCGCCGGCGGTGAGCAGCAGCGCGAACGTCAGGACGCCGAAGGGCTTCGCGAGGGAAGGATATCGAATAGTTTTCATGATCACTCCTGGCTTGGAAACATGCCCGGAATTGATTTCCAGACATTGCTTCCAGCCTAAGCGTGACTTTTGTCGCAGGCAATATGGCGTGCGGTCCTTAATTTGCAAAACATAGCTTGAATCAAGAAAGCGCGGCGATCACCGCTTCTTCCGGGTCGCCGAAGTGCGCCGCCAGCGTCTGGTCCAGGCTGGCCTCGACTGCTTCTTCCACCTGGCGCGCCAGGTCGCCGACGTCGAGCGCCAGCGGCGTGTCCGGCCCACCCTCCTCGCGCTGCATGGCCTCGGCCGCCGCACAATCGAACACGAACAGCCGATAGACGTCGGCCAGGCGCAAGCTGCCTGGATCGGCCAGCAACACCCAGTTCTCCTGGCTGCCACGCCGGTGGAAGTGCCAGCCAACCCGCGCCGGGGCCTCATCCTGCACCCGGCCGACCCAGCCCTCGGCCACCATCCGGTCCAGCAAGCGGCCCATCTCGTCGTAGCCGATCCGGGTGTGATCTCGGATCGTGCTGCCGGCCACCAGCGCATTGCCGCTCAGTTTGGCGCTGCCGTACAAGACCTTGAGCACCGACATCGCATCGACGAAGGCGCCGCCCGGCGCCGGCTGATACCACCAGCGCTCGTGCTTGACCACCGGCAGCGCTGCCGTCAGGACCGCGCCGACCAGCGTGATCATCCAGGTCACATAGATCCAGACCAGGAACAATGGCAGCGCCGCCAGCGCGCCATAGATGATGGCGTAGGTCGGGAACTGGCGGATGAACAGGCCGAAGCCGCGCTTGGCGATCTCGAAGGCGATCGCCGCCGCCAGTGCGCCCCAGAAGGCGTCGCGCCAGGCGACCTTGCGGTTGGGCACCACAACGTATAGCAAGGTATAGCCGGCGGTGGTGACCGCCACCGAGGCCAGGGTGAAGAACAGGGTGCCGAGCAGCGACGCGTCGCGCTCCAGTCCGCCCGTCACGTCCACCAATTGCGACGTGAAGCTGATCGACAGGCCGAACAGCAGCGGTCCCAGCGTCAGCAAGGCCCAGTAGACCAGCAGGCGCTGCGGCAGCGGGCGCGGCTGGCGCACGCTCCAGATCTGGTTGAACACGCGCTCGATCAGGCTCATCGTGGCCGCCGTGGTGAACAGCAGCGCCACCGCCCCCAGGGCCGACAGCCCCTTGGCCTTGTCGGCGAACTGGGTCAGGTTGCCGCTGATGGTGCTGGCGATCGCCTTCGGCATCAGGTTCTGCACGAACCAGGCGTCGATCATCTCGCGCACCTGGCCGAAGGCCGGGAACATCGTGAAGATGGCCAGCACGATGGTCAGGAGCGGCACCAGGGCCAGCGTCGTGGTGAAGGTCAGGCTGCCCGCCACCTGCGGCAGGCGCTCTTCGCGCAGGCGGCGCACGGCGAAGCGCACCAGGTCGCGCGCTTCCGGCCAGGTCAGGCTGCGCTCGGCGCCGCCGTCGGCGGACTCGCCGGCGCGCGACCAACCGTTTGCGGTCTTGTTCAGCATGGTGTTGGATTCACCGGTTTCGTCATCGTCACAAGCATGTCATTTCAACAAAGCGCACTATAATACCAAGGATGAACACGACCCCACTGAGCATCCTCGTCCTCTACTATTCGCGCCATGGCGCCACCCGCAAACTGGCCGAGCTGATCGCCCAGGGCATCGACAGCGTGCCGGGGGCCGAAGCCCGGCTGCGCACCGTGCCGCCGGTCTCGTCGGTGGCCGAGGCGACGGCGCCCGGGATTCCCGACCAGGGTTCGCCCTACGTCGAGCTGGACGACCTGCGCGAATGCGCCGGCCTGGCGCTGGGCTCGCCCACGCGCTTCGGCAATATGGCTGCGAGCATGAAATACTTCCTCGACGGCACCGCGACCGAGTGGGTCAATGGTACGCTGTCCGGCAAGCCGGCGGTGGTGTTCGCTTCCACCGGCAGCCTGCACGGCGGCCAGGAAGCGACCCTGCTGTCGATGATGATCCCCTTGCTGCACCACGGGATGATGGTGATGGGCCTGCCCTATACCCATCCTGAATTGATGAACACCGCCAGCGGCGGCAGCCCCTACGGTGCGACCCACTGGGCCGGCGTCGATGGCAAGCGCCCCGTCACCGAAGAAGAGCGTACGCTGACGATTGCGCTCGGTCGCCGCCTGGCAGAGGCGGCCCTGAAACTGCAGGGAAGCCGCTGATGGGAACAGGCAAAAAAATCTTTCACGTAGGAGCGATCGCCAGCCTGATCTGGCTGATCGGCTGGCTGGTCGCCTGGGAAGCCTATGTGGCGCCGTTGCAGCCCGGTAGCTGGCTGCTGGCCCTGAAGGCCTTGCCCCTGTTGTTGCCGCTGCGCGGCGTGATCAAGCGCGACCTGTACACCCTGCAATGGTCGTCGATGCTGATCCTGATCTATTTTGCAGAAGGCGTGGTGCGCGCCTGGGCCGACCAGAGCGCGGCCTCGCGCCATATGGCCATCGGCGAGATCGCCCTGGTCGTGGTGTATTACTTCTGCGCCCTGCTCTACCTGCGGCCCTACAAGAAAGAAGCGCAGCGCCTGGCCAAGGAGTTGCTGGACAAGGTCAAAGTGCCGCATGGCTGAGGATTTATTGGGACGCTGCCGCGCGATCGTCGGCGACGCCCACGTCATTACCGACGAAGCGGAGATGGTGCCGTTCATGGCGGACTGGCGCGGCCGCTACAGCGGACGCGGCCTGGCGGTGGTCCTGCCGTTCGACACCGCCCAGGTGGCCGCGATCGTCGCCGCCTGCGCCGCGGCCCGTGTGCCCATCGTCCCGCAGGGCGGCCGCACCGGCCTGGTCATGGGCAGCGTGCCCGACACTTCTGGGCAGGCCATCGTGCTGTCGCTGCGGCGCCTGAACCGCATCCGCGCCATCGACCCTGCCAACCGCACCATGACGGTGGAAGCCGGCTGCATCCTGGCCGACATCCAGGCCGCAGCCATGGATGCCGGGATGCTGTACCCGCTGTCGCTGGCGGCCGAAGGCAGTTGCACGATCGGTGGCAACCTGTCGACCAATGCGGGCGGCACCGCCGTCCTGCGCTACGGCAATACCCGCGAGCTGTGCCTGGGACTTGAAGTCGTGAATGCCCAGGGCGAACTCTGGGATGGCTTGCGCGGGCTGCGCAAGGACAATACCGGCTATGCGCTGCGCGAACTTTTTATTGGCGCCGAGGGCACGCTGGGCGTGATCACGGCGGCAGTATTGAAACTGTATCCGGCGCCGCGCGCCGCGCTCACGGCGCTGGTCGCCCTCGATTCGCCACGCCAGGCCGTCGAGCTGCTCGGCCTGTTGCAGGCCCGCTGCGGGGCGGCGCTGACCGGCTTCGAGCTGATGTCCGCATTCTGCCTGGACCTGGTCGCGGCGCAGTTTCCTGACCTGCCGAGGCCGTTCGCGGATCGCCATCGGCAGTACGCGCTGGTCGAGCTGTCGAGCAATGAATCCGATGAACATGCCTACGGACTGCTGGAGTCAAGCCTAGGCGCGGCGCTGGAGGCCGGCGTGGCGCGCGACGCCGTCGTGGCGACCTCGAACAAGCAGGCGCTGGACCTGTGGCGGCTGCGCGAGCACATCCCGCTGGCGCAGGCGGCGTCCGGCAAGAACATCAAGCACGACATCTCGCTGCCGGTCTCGCGCATTCCCGATTTCGTCGCGCGCGCCGACGCCGCGCTGCAGGCGGCCTTCCCCGGTTGCCAGCCGGTCACCTTCGGCCACCTGGGCGACGGCAACCTCCACTACAACGTCGCGCCGCCGGCCGGCACCGCGCACGACGCCTTCCTGGCGCACCAGGCGGACGTCAACCGCATCGTGCACGACCTGGTGGCGAACTTCGGCGGCTCGATCTCGGCCGAACACGGGATCGGCATGCTCAAGCGCGAAGAACTGGCGCGCTACAAGTCGCCGGTCGAACTTGGCATGATGCGTGCCATCAAAGCCGCGCTCGACCCACTCGGCATCATGAATCCCGGGAAGATACTATGACCGGGAGCCGTGCATGCTACGTCTATTGCCGATCGCGACGGCCTGCATCCTGTGCCACGCGCAGGCCGCGGGCGCTATCTACAAATGCCATGAAGGTGGCCGCGTGACCTACGCCGACCGTCCCTGCCCGGGCGCTGGCGCCGAGTTGCCCGTGCGCGCCGCGCCGCCGCCCGATCCCGAGACGCTGGCGCGCTTCGATCGCGCGCGCGACATGGCCCTGGATATCGACAAGCAGCGCGCCGAACAGAACCTGCGCGAGGAACGCGACGCCGAACGTTCGCGGCGCGCGGCGCTCGCCCTGCGCAAGCGCTGCGACAAGCTGCGCCTGCAGCGCCAGTGGCTCGAGGAAGACCTGGCGCGCACCCGCGGCGACGCGAAGGACGCGGCGCGGATCAAGGTGCGGCGCCAGGCCGAGACGCTGGCGGTGGAATGCCCAGCCTGAGCCAGCTGTCACGCTGGCTGCTGCTCGGCGAGTGGCGCGCGCATCCGGTGCGCGCCTTGGTTGCCGTCGCCGCGATCGCGGTCGGGGTGGCAATGGGTTTCGCCATCCACCTGATCAACGCCGCCGCCTTCAACGAATTCTCGGCTGCGGTCAAGAGCCTGTCGGGCCAGGCCGACATCCAGGTGCAAGGCCGCGAGCCGCTGTTCGACGAAGCCGTCTATCCCTTCCTGGCCGAACATCCCGAGGTGGCGCTGGCCTCGCCGATTCTCGACGTCCAGGCCGGCGTGCCGGGAGCCGAAGGACCGCTGCGCATCGTCGGCATCGACCCATTCCGCGCCGGCGCCATTTCTCCCGACCTGCTCGGGATGACGGAGGAAGGCCGCCGGCTCGACATCCTGGCCGACGACGCGCTGTTCCTGTCGCCGGCGGCCGAGGCCTGGCTCGGCAAGCGGCGCGGCGACACCGTGGTGCTGCGTGCTGGCACCGGCGAAGTGAGCCTGCGCGTGGCCGGTCCGGTGCAACGGGCGCGCGCCGGCCAGCGCCTGGCGGTGATGGACATCGGCGCCGCCCAGTGGCGTCTCAACCGGCTGGGCCAATTGTCGCGGGTCGACCTCAAGTTGCGCGACGGCGTCGATCGCGCCGCCTTCCAGCGCAATCTCGCAGCGCAACTCGACAAGACCTGGCCGGGCCGCTTCACGGTCGGGCAGCCGAACGACGCCGAGCAGGAAAGCCGCACCTCTAATATGAGCCGCGCCTACCGGGTCAACCTGACGGTCCTGGCGCTGGTGGCGCTGTTCACCGGCGCCTTCCTCGTGTTTTCGACGCAGGCGCTGTCGGTGATGCGCCGGCGCAGCCAGTTCGCGCTGCTGCGGGTGCTGGGCCTCGAGCGCGGCCAGCTGCTGCGCCAGGTGCTGCTCGAAGGCGGCAGCCTGGGCGTGCTGGGCTCCCTGCTCGGCATCGGCGCCGGCTATGCGCTGGCCGCCGCCGCCCTCCACTTCTTTGGCGGCGACCTCGGCGCCGGTTACTTCCCTGGCATCCGCCCGCAGGTCGCGTTCACGCCCGGCGCGGCGCTCGTATTCTTCGCGCTGGGCCTGGGCGTGGCCCTGCTCGGCTGCCTGGCGCCGGCCTGGGAAGCCGCGCGCGCGCGGCCCGCCGTGGCCATCAAGTCGGGGGCCGACGAGGCGCCGCTCACGCGCCTGGCGCGGGTCTGGCCGTCGCTGGTGTGCCTGCTGCTGGCGGCCGCATTCTCCTTCGCGCCGCCGGTGTTCGAGCTGCCGCTGTTCGGCTATCTCGCCATCGCCCTGCTGCTGGTCGGCGGCATCGGCCTGATGCCGCGCTTCGCGGCGCTGACCTTCCGC
>DDKG01000291.1:16481-18820 GCA_002339265.1 Massilia sp. UBA2604
CTGGGCGGCATCCTGGCCAGCTTCAGCCTGATGGTGGCGATGGGGATCATGGTGTCGAGCTTCCGGGTCTCGGTCGACGACTGGATGGGCCACATCCTGCCGGCCGACCTATACGTACGCACGGTCGACGCCGGCGGCACCGGCTTCCTCAATGGCGAGCAGCAAGCCGCGCTGGCGAACCTGCCCGGCGTCGAGAAGGTGCAATTCCTGCGCACCCGGCGCGTGTCCCTGTCGCCCGAACGGCCACCGATCGTCGTCATCGCCCGGGACATCGACGCCGCCGATCCGGCGCGCCTGCTGTACCTGGTGGGCGACACGGCGCCGATCCCGGCAGGCAGCCGTCCGGCCTGGGTGTCGGAGGCGATGCTCGACCTGTACGGCGCGCGTGTCGGCGGGCGCCTGCGCCTGCCCATTGGCGGCGCCGAAGCCGAATTCTTCGTCGCCGGCGCCTGGCGCGATTATGCCAACCAGGGCGGCTCGGTCGTGATCCAGCTGCAGGACTACCGCCGCCTGACGGGTGAACGCGAAGTCACCGACGCCGCCCTGTGGACCGCGCGCGGCGTGGACGCTACGACGCTGGAGGGCAGCCTGCGCGCGCTGCCGTTCGGACCGTCGCTCAACACGATGCGGCCGGGCGACATCCGCGCCACGAGCCTCAAGATTTTCGACCGCAGCTTCGCCGTGACGTATTTACTGGAGGCGATCGCGATCGCCATCGGCCTGTCGGGCATCGCGGCGAGTTTTTCGGCCCAGACTTTGGCAAGGGCGCGAGAATTCGGTATGCTGCGCCACGTCGGCGTGACCCGGCGCCAGGTCTTGCAGCTGCTCGCCTTCGAAGGTGGGCTGCTGACAGGCCTCGGCGTCGTCGCCGGCTTCGCGCTCGGGCTGGTGATCAGCCTGATCCTGGTGTACGTGATCAACCCGCAGTCCTTCCACTGGACCATGGGCTTGCACCTGCCCTGGCCCCTGCTTGGCAGCGTGGCCGCGGTGCTGGTCGCTGCATCGGTTGCTACCGCACTCGTCTCGGGACGCCAGGCTTTGTCCGGCGGCCCGGTGCGCGCGGTCAGAGAGGATTGGTAATGCGTTTTATTCTGTGCCTGTTGTTGCTGCTGTCACTGTCCGCCCATTCCGTGGCCCAGGTGTATGCGCCCGTCACTCCGGGCGCCGCCCTGTCGTTCCCGCGCGACTACGGCGCCCATCCGGAATTCCGCACCGAATGGTGGTACGTCACCGGCTGGGTCGAGACGCCGGACAAGCGCCCGCTCGGCTTCCAGGTCACGTTCTTCCGCAGCCGCACCGGCGCCGATAACGCCAACCCGAGCCACTTCGCGCCGCGCCAGCTGGTGATCGGCCATGCGGCCCTGTCCGATCCTTCCGTCGGCCGCCTGGTGCACGACGAGCGCAGCGCGCGCGAAGGCTTCAGCATGGCCTGGGCCCGGCCCGGCAACACCGACCTGAAACTGGACGACTGGCGCATGGTCCGCGATGCCAACGGCGTCTACCGCGTCACCATCCGCTCCAACCAGTTGACGCTCGAGCTGCGTTTGAAGCCCACCCAGCCGGTGCTGGTGCAGGGCCAGGGCGGCTATTCGCGCAAGGGCCCCAGCGCCCAGAACGCGAGCTACTACTACAGCGAACCGCACCTGGAAGTGTCCGGCACGGTCGGCCGCGCCGGCATGGCGGCCACGCAGGTGACCGGCAGCGCGTGGCTCGACCACGAATGGTCGAGCGAGGCGCTGCAGCCGGACGCCGTGGGCTGGGATTGGGTCGGCGCCAACCTCGACGACGGCGGCGCCCTGATGGCTTTCCAGATCCGCGACCGCCAAGGTGGTAAACTATGGGCGCACGCCACCCGGCGCGACAAGGCCGGCAAGGTGGTGCACTACGCGCCCGAGCAGATCACGTTCGCGCCGCAGACGCACTGGAAGTCGCCGCGCACCGGCGCCACCTATCCGATCGCGACCACGATCACCACGGGCGGCCAAAGCTGGCAGGTAGTACCGCTGCAGCAGGACCAGGAACTCGATTCGCGCCGCTCGACC
Organism: Massilia sp. UBA2604; assembly: GCA_002339265.1. GTDB lineage: Bacteria > Pseudomonadota > Gammaproteobacteria > Burkholderiales > Burkholderiaceae_D > Telluria. The sequence continues at coordinate 18,524 of DDKG01000291.1, forward strand.
GGCGCCGTGTACTGGGAAGGCGCGGTCACGATCCAGCAAGGCGGGCGCCAGGTGGGCCGCGGTTACCTCGAGATGACCGGCTACGTGCAGCCCATGAAGCTTTGATTTGAAATAACGATAATAAGAATGACCGACACACCAAAACACGATGACCACCCGTAACACCAGCAAGACCGACCCAGACACATCCCGCAAGAGCAGCCTGGCCACCCTCAGGGGCTTGAGTCCTTTCCTGCGACCCTACCGCCGCCAGTTCCTGCTGGCCGGCATCGCCCTGCTGTTCGCCGCCGGCGCCAC
>DDKG01000291.1:19015-36075 GCA_002339265.1 Massilia sp. UBA2604
GTCTACGGCCACGTGGTGCGCCAAAGCCCCGAATTCTTCGAGACCACCCGCACCGGCGAAGTGCTGTCGCGCCTGACCACCGACACCACCCTGATCCAGACCGTGGTCGGCACCAGCATCTCGCTGGCGCTGCGCAATACGCTGCTGTTCTTCGGCGGCCTGGTGATGCTGTTCGTGACCAGCCCGCGCCTGACCTCCATCATCCTGGGCCTGCTGGTGCTGGTGGTGCTGCCGATCGTGCTGTTCGGCCGCCGCGTGCGCAAGCTGTCGCGCGATTCGCAAGACCGCATCGCCGACGCCTCGGCGGTGGCCGGCGAGATCCTGAACGCAATGCCGACCGTGCAGGCGTTCACCCGCGAAGGCCATGAGTCCAGCCGCTTCGGCACCGAAGTCGAAGGCGCCTTCAGCACCGCGATGCGCCGCATCCGCGCCCGCGCCACGCTCACCATGCTGGCCATCGTGCTGGTGTTCGGATCGATCGTGTTCGTGCTCTGGCTCGGCGCCCACGCCGTGCTCCAGGGAACGATGACCGGCGGCGACCTGGGCCAGTTCATCCTGTACGCCGGCATCGTGGCCGGCTCGGTCGGCGCCCTGTCGGAAGTGATGGGCGACGCCCAGCGCGCCGCCGGCGCCACCGAGCGCCTGCTCGAACTGCTCGGCGCGCAATCCGAGATCCAGGATCCGCTGCAGCCCAAGGCCCTCCCCGCGCGCACCGAGAACGGCGCCCGCGTGACGCTCGACGACGTGACCTTCGCCTATCCGTCGCGGCTCGATGAGGCGGCCCTGTCGCACCTGGCGCTCGACATCCGCCCCGGCGAAACGGTGGCCGTGGTCGGTCCTTCCGGCGCCGGCAAGACCACCCTGTTCCAGCTGCTGCTGCGCTTCTACGATCCGCAGTCCGGCAGCATTCTCCTGGATGGCGTCGACGTGCGCGACCTGTCCCTGCAGACGCTGCGCGGTGCGGTCGGCATCGTGCCGCAGGATACCGTGATCTTCTCGCTCGACGCGATGGAAAACATCCGCTACGGCCGGCCCGACGCCAGCGACGACGAGGTGATCGCGGCGGCCCGCATGGCCGCGGCCCACGATTTCATCGAGCGCCTGCCGCAGGGTTACTCGTCCTTCCTTGGGGAACGCGGGGTACGCCTGTCGGGCGGCCAGCGCCAGCGCATCGCAATCGCGCGCGCCCTGCTCAAGAACCCGCCGCTGCTGCTGCTGGACGAAGCCACCAGCGCGCTCGACGCCGAATCCGAGCGCCTGGTCCAGCGCGCACTGGAGGCGGCGATGGTCGGCCGCACCACCATCATCATCGCCCACCGCCTGGCGACCGTGCAGCGCGCCGACCGCATCATCGTGCTGGACGAAGGCAAGATCGTCGAATCCGGCACTCATGCCGAGCTGATCGCGCTGCGCGGCGTGTATGCCAACCTGGCGGCGCTGCAGTTCCAGACCCATGCGCCGGTGGCGGCATAAACACGCCGACTGGAAAAGCAATCCGTAGTATTACGTAGCAATCCATCTAGCTGTTGTGCCGGGGATACCGAGTAGCATTCCAAAACTCACTAATTGTTGCGATATGAAAAGTTTGCGAGGTATGATCGTGGGTTATATCCCTCTATTTTTCCTCACAATACATGAGTAACCGTAAATTTAGCCCGGCCAGCTGGAATGTTGGCACGCGCATCAGCGCCGTCGTTTTCCTGCTGGCCGGCGCCATCATTGCCGCCCTGATCGCGACCATCACCGTCCTGACGTCCGGTATGCTGGAACGGCGCGCCATAGACAGCGTGAGGAACGAGCTGCACGGCGTTGCCAGCACCGTCGAGCTGTTCAACAAGACCGTCAGCAGCCAGGCGGTCAGCTTCGGCCGCATCTTCCGCGCCGGCCTGCCGGGCGAGTTCGCGCTGGATGAAGCGGCGACCGTCGACGTCGGTGGACGCCAGGTGCCGACCCTGAGCGTGGCCAGCCATCCGCTCAACCTCGACTTCAGCGCCCCGGACGCCTTTACCGAACGCACCGGCGGCAACGCCACCATCTTCGCCGCCGCCGGCGAGGACTTCGTGCGCGTGACGACCTCGGTCAAGAAGGAAAACGGCGAGCGCGCGGTAGGCACCGCCCTCGACAAGGCCTCGCCGGCCTACCCGGCGCTGCGCGCCGGGCGCACCTACGTCGGCCTGACCACCCTGTTCGGCAAGCAGTTCATCACCCAGTACGAGCCGGTGCGAGACGCGGCCGGCAAGATCGTCGGCGCGCTCTACGTCGGGGTCGACATCACGCCCGACGTGGCCGCCCTCAAGGAGCGCATCCGCGCCGTCAAGGTCGGCGAGACCGGCTACTTCTACGTGCTGTCGTCGGCGCCGAAGACCTATGGCGACCTGATCGTCCACCCGAACAAGGAAGGCGAGAACATCCTCGACAGCAAGTCGGCCGACGGCCACCTCTTCGTCAAGGAAATGCTGGAGAAGAAGGAAGGCACGATCAGCTACGACTGGCAGAACCCGGGCGAGCGCCTCGCCCGCGAAAAGTTCGCCGCCTATTCGGAAATGAAGGACTGGAACTGGGTCATCGCCGGCGGCACCTATCGCGACGAGATCACCGCCGCCGCGACCGAACTGCGCAACCGCTTCATCGTGTTCGGCCTGGCTGCGCTGGCCGTGCTGGCCACCGTGCTGTACTTCCTGGTGCGCGCCACCGTCACCCGTCCGCTGGCCGAGGTGCAGGCGGTCGCCACCCGCATCGCCGACGGCGACCTGACCGCCCAGGTGACGGCGCGCCGCGACGACGAGATCGGCCGCCTGACCGGCGCCATCAACGAGATCGGCGCGCGCCTGTCGAGCGTGGTCGGCCAGGTGCGCGACGGCGCCGAGCACATCGCCACCGCTTCGCAGGAAATCTCGACCGGCAACCTGGACCTGTGCAGCCGCACCGAGGAGCAAGCCGCCAGCCTGGCCACCACCGCCTCGTCGATGGACCAGCTGACCACGACCGTGCGCCAGAACGCCGACAACGCACGCCAGGCCGACCAGCTGGCCCGCAGCGCCTCGGAAGTGGCCCAGAAAGGCGGCAGCACCGTGTCGCAGGTGGTGGCGCGCATGGACTCGATCTCCCAGGCTTCGCGCAAGATTTCGGACATCATCGGCGTCATCGACGGCATCGCCTTCCAGACCAATATCCTGGCGCTCAATGCCGCCGTGGAAGCGGCGCGCGCCGGCGAGCAAGGCCGCGGTTTCGCGGTCGTGGCCAGCGAAGTGCGCAACCTGGCCCAGCGTTCGGCCGCCGCCGCCAAGGAAATCAAGGGCCTGATCGAAGCCTCCAACAGCGAAGTCAATGCCGGCAGCCAGCTGGTCAACCAGGCCGGCGTCACGATGCAGGAAGTGCTGGACAGCGTGCAGCGCGTGACCGACATCATGTCCGAGATCAGCAGCGCCAGCCAGGAGCAGACCCAGGGCATCGAAGAGATCAACCGCTCGGTGGTCGAGATGGACACCGTGACCCAGCAAAACGCCGCCCTGGTCGAAGAAGCCAGCGCCGCTGCCCAGGCCATGCACGAGCAAGCCGACGCGCTGGCGCGTTCGGTGCGCCGCTTCCGCCTGGCCGACGAGCGCGAAGACGCTGCGCTGGCCGCTCCTTCCCGCCGCGCGCTGATCGGGAATTGATCGCTCTTTGATCGTCCACGCGGTTCTTTGAACCGCGCCGGCGGCGGTGTACAGTAACGGGCTCGCCTTCCAGGAGCCCGTTTTGCCAGATACCGACCTGCAGCGCCGCTGCCACACCATCTTCCCCGGCCATCGCCAGCGCCGTCCCGCCGAACTGTTCGCGGCCATGGCCGCCTGGTGCGAGGAGCACGACGTCGACCACGACGTCTATGGCAACGGCGCGCTGATCCAGGACTTCGAACACAAGGTGGCCGCCCTGCTGGGCTTCGAGGCGGCCGTGTTCTGCATCAGCGGCACCATGGCCCAGGTCACGGCGCTGCGCCTCGGGGCGCGAGACCGGGACAGCCGCCTGGTGGCCCTGCATCCGACCTCGCACATCTTCGTTCACGAACGTTCCAATTACCAGCTGCTGGACCATTTCCAGGCGCTGTCGGTGGGCGACCGTCATCGTCCCTGGTTCGAGGCCGACCTGGCGGCGGTGCCGGACCGGCTCGGCGCGGTGGGCCTCGAGATTCCGATGCGCGAAATCGGCGGCCAGCTCTCCAGCTGGGACGAGCTGGAGGCGATCAAGCGCCACTGCCGCACGCGCGGCATCCACCTGCACATGGACGGCGCGCGCCTGTGGGAGGCGGCGGCCAGCTATGGCCGCAGCGTGGCCGAAATCGCGGCTGGCTTCGATTCCGTCTACGTCTCGCTGTACAAGGGCATCGGCGGGCTGGGTGGCGCCATGCTGCTCGGCAGCCGCGCCTTCGTCGACCGCTGCGCCGAATGGTTCCGGCGCCAGGGCGGCAACGTCATCCATCGCTCGCCCTATATCGTGGCGGCGGCGATGCAATTCGACGAGCGGCTTGCGGCGATGCCGGCGTACTTCGAGCGCACCCGCTTTCTGTACGAGGCCTTGCGCGCCCATCCCGAACTGCGCGTCAATCCCGCCGCGCCCCAGGCCAACATGCTGCACATCCACCTGCCGGTGGACCGCGAGCGCGCTTTGGCGGTGCGCGATGCGCTGGCGCGCGACCACGGCATCTGGATGTTCAACCGCGCCATGCATGGCGCGCTGCCGGCGTCGAGCATCGTCGAGATCTACGTCGGCGACAACCTGCTGTCGATGTCCGACGATATGGTGCGCGAAGCCCTGCGGCGATTCGCCGCAGCCCTGGCGCCAGATGCTAAAATGACAGATTGCCCAACCCACTAACAGAATGCGCCAATATCTCGAATTCATGCGCCATGTGAAAGAGCATGGCGCCATCAAGACCGACCGCACCGGCACCGGCACGCGCTCGGTATTCGGCTACCAGATGCGGTTCGACCTGCAGGAGGGCTTCCCGCTCCTGACCACCAAGAAGGTGCACCTGAAGTCGATCATCCATGAGCTGATCTGGTTCCTCCAGGGCTCGACCAATATCGCCTACCTGAAGGAAAACGGCGTCAGCATCTGGGACGAATGGGCCGATGCAGAGGGCAATCTCGGACCGATCTACGGCTACCAGTGGCGCAACTGGCCGACGCCCTCCGGCGAACACATCGACCAGATCACGCAAGTGCTCGAACAGATCCGCACCACGCCGGACTCGCGCCGCATGATTGTCTCGGCGTGGAACGTGGCCGACGTGCCGCAGATGAAGCTTCCGCCCTGCCACGCCCTGTTCCAGTTCTACGTGGCCGACGGCAAGCTGTCCTGCCAGCTGTACCAGCGCAGCGCCGACATCTTCCTGGGCGTGCCCTTCAATATCGCCTCGTACGCGATCCTGACCCACATGATGGCCCAGCAGGCGGGCCTTGAAGTGGGCGACTTCGTCTGGACCGGCGGCGACTGCCACCTGTATTCGAACCACATGGAACAAGTCGATCTGCAGCTGTCGCGCGAGACCCGCGCGCTACCGCGCCTGGAGATCAATCGCAAGCCCGACTCGCTGTTCGACTACCGTTTCGAGGACTTCGAGATCACCGGCTACGACCCGCATCCTGCGATCAAGGCGCCGGTGGCGGTATGAATGGCGAGGCACAACTGACCCTGGTGGTCGCCATCGACGCCAACGGCGGCATCGGCATCGACAACAAGATGCCCTGGCACCTGCCCGAGGATTTCGCCCACTTCAAGCGCGTCACGCTCGGCAAACCGGTGATCATGGGCCGCAAGACATTCGACTCGATTGGCCGCGTCCTGCCCGGGCGCCGCAATATCGTCGTCACGCGCAGCGCCGAGTGGTCGCACGACGGCGCCGAGCGCGCGCCGTCGCTGGAAGCGGCCATCGCCATGCTCGGCGGCGCGCCGGCCAGCATCATCGGCGGCGCCCAGATCTTCGCTCAGGCCATGGATATCGCCGAGGCCATGATCGTCACCCACATCGACCGCGCGTTCGCCTGCGACACCTTCTTCCCGCCGATCGACGCGGCCGTGTGGCGCGAGACCGCGCGCGAGACCCACCACAGCGCGGCCAATGGCTTCGACTACGCCTTCGTGACCTACACGCGGCGCGAGGCGGCGCAATGAGCGACGCAGCACGCCCACCGGGCTCGCGCGGCGGCGACGGCTTCGCCGGCCGCATCGCGGTACTGATCGCGGTGCTGGCCACGCTCGGCACCCTGTTCGCCTTCCTGGGCACCTCGTCGCACAACGACGCCAGCCTGTACAAGACCCAGGCGGCGATGGAAAAAACCAGCGCCGCCAATGCCTGGAGCCACTACCAGGCCAAGTCAAGCCGCCAGAACCTGGCCGAGCTGGCCGCGACCCTGCCCGGCGTCGACGGCGTGCGCTACCGCGAGGAAGCGGAGCGCTACCGCAACGAGAAGGAAGTCATCCGCAAGGAAGCCGAGCGCTGGGAAACGGCGTCGAACGACTCGAACCTGCGCTCGGAGGAAGCCCTGCACCGCCAGCGCCAGTGGGCCGCCGCCTCGGTGGCCCAGCAGATCGCGATCTCGCTGGCCGCCATCGCGCTGCTGGCGCGCCGCACCTGGCTGCTCACGCTCACCGGGGCGGTGGCGGCCTTCGGCATCACGCTGGGCCTGTTCGCCTTCATGCATGGCATCTCGCCCGCCTGGTCGCTCGTTCCGCTGGCCAGCGCGCTCGGCGCGGCCGTGCTGACCGAAGCGCTGCGGCGCGTCGGTCAGCGCGTGAGTAGCCGCTGAGCGGCCGCTGAGCCGCTGGAGTGCGCCACCCTTCCGGAACAGTGGCTAACCTAGCAAAAAAACTTGCACCGGGACCCGCGTTTTCTGCGAAAATCCGCTTCTCATTTTTCTACGGTGCCGTGCGCGGCGGCCAGCCCCTCCTGAACGATCCGGAGAGGACCTGCCGCTCCCACGGCGCTTCGTTTTGGAGCTGTCCATGAAATTTCGTTTCCCCATCGTCATCATTGACGAGGACTTCCGCTCGGAGAACACCTCCGGTCTCGGCATTCGCGCCCTGGCGGCCGCGATGGAACAGGAAGGCATGGAGGTCGTCGGTGTGACCAGCTATGGCGACCTGTCCCAGTTCGCCCAGCAGCAATCGCGCGCATCGGCCTTCGTCCTGTCGATCGACGACGAGGAATTCGGCGGCGGCTCGCTCGAAGAGACCGATTTCGCACTGACCGGCCTGCGCGCCTTCGTCAAGGAAATCCGTCACAAGAACGCCAATATCCCGATCTATATCTACGGCGAGACGCGCACCAGCCGCCACATCCCGAACGACATCCTGAAGGAGCTGCACGGCTTCATCCACATGTTCGAGGACACCCCGGAATTCGTGGCGCGCCACATCATCCGTGAGGCCAAGGCCTACCTCGACAGCCTGGCGCCGCCGTTCTTCCGCGCGCTGGTCAACTACGCCTACGACGGTTCGTATTCGTGGCACTGCCCGGGCCACTCGGGCGGCGTGGCTTTCCTGAAGTCCCCCATCGGCCAGATGTTCCACCAGTTCTTCGGCGAGAATATGCTGCGCGCCGACGTCTGCAACGCGGTCGAAGAACTCGGCCAGCTGCTCGACCACACCGGCCCGGTGGCCAAGTCCGAGCGCAACGCCGCGCGCATCTACAGCGCCGACCACTGCTACTTCGTGACCAACGGCACCTCGACCTCGAACAAGATGGTGTGGCACTCGACCGTGGCCCCCGGCGACATCGTCGTCGTGGACCGCAACTGCCACAAATCGATCCTGCACTCGATCATCATGTGCGGCGCGATCCCCGTGTTCCTGATGCCGACCCGGAATCACCTGGGCATCATCGGGCCGATCCCGCTCGAGGAATTCACGCCCGAGTCGATCGCCCGCAAGATCGAAGCCAATCCGTTCGCGCGCGACGCGGTGAACAAGAAGCCGCGCATCCTCACCATCACCCAGTCGACCTACGACGGCGTGGTGTACAACGTCGAGACCCTGCGCGAAATGCTGGACGGGAAGATCGACACCCTGCACTTCGACGAAGCCTGGCTGCCGCACGCAACCTTCCACGACTTCTACAAGAACATGCACGCGATCGGCCAGGATCGCCCGCGCGCCAAGGAGTCGATGATCTTCTCGACCCAGTCGACCCACAAACTGCTGGCCGGCCTGTCGCAGGCATCGCAGGTGCTGGTGCGCGAATCCGAATCGGTCAAGCTCGACCAGGACGCCTTCAACGAGGCTTACCTGATGCACACCTCGACCTCGCCGCAGTACTCGATCATTGCCTCGTGCGACGTCGCCGCCGCGATGATGGAAGCGCCGGGCGGCACCGCCCTGGTCGAGGAATCGATCCTGGAAGCGCTGGACTTCCGCCGCGCGATGAAGAAGGTCGACGAGGACTTCGGCGACGACTGGTGGTTCCAGGTCTGGGGACCGGACAAGTTTTCGGAAGAAGGCATCGGCACCCAGGACGACTGGATGATCCGCGCCGAAGAGAACTGGCACGGCTTCGGCAAGCTGGCGCCGGGCTTCAATATGCTCGACCCGATCAAGGCCACCATCGTGACCCCGGGCCTGGATCTGTCGGGCCAGTTCGGCGACACCGGCATCCCGGCCTCGATCGTCACCAAGTACCTGGCCGAGCACGGCGTCATCATCGAGAAGTGCGGCCTGTACTCGTTCTTCATCATGTTCACCATCGGTATCACCAAGGGCCGCTGGAACACGCTGGTGACGGCGCTGCAGCAGTTCAAGGACGACTACGACCGCAACCAGCCGATGTGGCGCGTGATGCCGCAGTTCGCCTCGGCGAATCCGCGCTACGAAACGCGTGGCCTGCGCGACCTGTGCACCGAGATCCACACCTTCTACAAGTCGCGCGATGTGGCGCGCCTGACGACCGAGATGTACCTGTCGGACATGGTACCGGCCATGAAGCCGTCGGACGCCTTCGCCAATATGGCGCACCGGAGAATCGAGCGCGTCGCGATCGACGAGCTGGAAGGCCGCATCACGGCGATCCTGCTGACGCCTTACCCGCCGGGCATCCCGCTGCTGATCCCGGGCGAGCGCTTCAACAAGACCATCGTCGACTACCTGCGTTTCGCGCGCGACTTCAACGAGCGCTTCCCGGGCTTCGAGACCGACGTCCATGGCCTGGTCAAGCGCGAAGTCGACGGCAAGCGCGGCTACTTCGTCGATTGCGTGATGCAGGACGCGTAACACCCGAGGCCGGGCCTCTGCCCGCCGAGAGAGGCCCGGATCGAATCCGGGCCTTTTTTTTGGCGTATCATCGCAGTCCATGAACGCCATCGACTTCGATTCCGCCTCTTTCTTCATTGCGCGCCGCCCGCGCCTGCAGCGCATCGCCTACCGCATGCTCGGCTCGGTGGCCGAGGCCGAGGACGTGGTGCAGGATGCCTGGCTGCGCTGGCACGGCGCCGACCAGGATGCCGTGCGCGAACCGGAAGGCTTCCTGGTGCGCACAGTGACGCGCCTGTGCCTGGACGTGCTCAAGTCGGCGCGCGTCAAGCGCGAGGAATACATCGGCCCCTGGCTGCCGGAACCCTTCATCGATCCGGCCGGGGATGAAGCGGACGACATCACCCTGCCCCTGATGCTGGCGATGGAACGCCTGTCGCCGCTGGAGCGCGCCGCCTTTTTGCTGCACGACGTGTTCGACATGGAATTCGACGAGGTGGCCGCGGCGATCGGGCGCGAGCCGGCGGCCTGCCGCCAGCTGGCCAGCCGCGCGCGCGCCCACCTGGCCGGCGCGCGGCCGCGGTTCCCGGTGGCCTCAGCGCGCCAGCAGGAGATCGCCGCCGCCTTCTTCGCCGCATCGCGCAGCGGCGACGTGGCCCAGCTCACCCAACTGCTGTCGAGCGACGTGGTGTTCTATGGGGACGGCGGCGGCAAGCGTCCGGCCGCGATGAACCCGATCTTCGGGCAAGAGAAGGTGCTGCGCTTCCTGCTGGCGCAGAAGGTGAAGGCGGCCTGGGATGCGGCCGAGCTGCTGGCGTCGCCCAGCATCGACGGCCTGCCGGGGCGGATCACGCTCGAACCCGACGCGATGCTGCAGACGATGGCGCTCGAGATCGACGACGGGCGCGTCAAGGCGATCTACGTGATGCGCAATCCCGACAAACTGGGACATCTGGCGCACCCGGGACAGCGGGCGCGCCAGGAAAACTGAAGGTCGAGCAGAGAAGCGGTCAGGTCTTCGGCAGGGTCACGCCGTGCTGGCCCTGGTACTTGCCGCCACGGTCCTTGTACGAGGTCTCGCAGACTTCGTCGCTTTCGAAGAACAGCACCTGGGCGCAGCCTTCGCCGGCGTAGATCTTGGCCGGCAGCGGGGTGGTGTTCGAGAACTCCAGGGTCACGTAGCCTTCCCATTCCGGCTCGAACGGCGTCACGTTGACGATGATGCCGCAGCGCGCATAGGTCGACTTGCCCAGGCAGACGGTCAGCACGTTGCGCGGGATGCGGAAGTATTCGATGGTGCGCGCCAGCGCGAACGAGTTCGGCGGGATGATGCAGACGTCGCTCTTGACGTCGACGAAGGAGTTCGAATCGAAGTTCTTCGGGTCGACAATGGTGCTGTTGATGTTGGTGAACACCTTGAATTCGTCGGCGCAGCGGATGTCGTAGCCGTACGACGAGGTGCCGAAGGAGATGATGCGGCGGCCGTCCTGCTCCCGGACCTGCTTCGGCTCGAACGGCTCGATCATGCCGGTGCTTTCCGCCATGCGGCGGATCCATTTGTCGCTCTTGATAGTCATTATTGGTTTCCAGCAGGGAGAAAATCCCGCGATTTTACGCGAAATGGCGGCGCTGGTGCGGGTACTGGCCCATGCGCCTGGAATATTTGATTGCGGCGCGGCGAGATTCTGAATACCATAAGTCAATACACCTTATGGAGTCCCCATGTCGCACCTGTCCAAGGCCCTGATCGGCGCCGCCGTACTCACCCTCGCTGCCTGCACCACCGCACCTACCAGCGAGCAGCCCACGGCGCCCGCCGCAGCGGCGCCCACCCTCGCATCCAAGGCCGACGACGAAACCATGACCGGCTCGCGGATTCGCAAAAAGGGCAGCGGCGACCGCACCGTGCACACCGTCGGCGCGCGCGACGCCCGCGATTCCTTCGACAACATGTCGAAGCCTTTGGACCGCTAGCAAGCTAGGGCCGCGAGGGCGCGGCCAGCAGGCGCTTGACCATCGCGTGCGCCAGGCGCGCCGTTTCCTGCGGTTTTTCCAGCGGATACAGGTGGCCGCCTTCGATCATGACCAGGTTTTCGCCCACCAGCCTGCGGGTCGCATCCATGCCGGCCTGGCGCATCTCTTCCGAGCGAGTGCCGGCGATGAAGCCGACCGGCACCGGGAACGGTTCGCGCAGCACGCTATCCATATGGTGCGGGAGCGTCTGGTAGATCGCCGATTCCACGTCGCGCCGGAAGCGCAGGGTCACGCCGTCCGGATGCGGCGCCAGGCCGTGCTCCAGGTAGTCGTCGAGCGCCCCCGGGGCCCAGGCCTGGAAGATCGGCTTGGCGTTGAAGTGCTGGAAGGCGGCTTCGCGGCTGGGCCACAGCTCGCGGCGCTTGCGGGCGAAGCGCGCCGGCGACAGGCGTTCGCCCCAGCCGGCCAGTTTGGCCAGGCGCCAGCCCAGCGCGCGCCAGCCCGCCACCACCGGCGAATCGAGCATCACCACGCAGCGCGCCAGCTCGGGGCGGCGCTTCGCCGCCAGCATGCACAGCATCCCGCCCAGCGAATGGCCGACCAGGATCGCCGGCTGGCCGTAGCCTTCCAGGTGCTCGACCAGTTCGTCGACCAGCGCGCCCCAGCCGTCGCCCACCGGATGGCGCGGATCGTGGCCATGCATGTCCAGGGTGCGCACGTCGTAGTGCTCGCGCAGCTGCGCCAGCAGGCGGTTGTAGGTGCCGGCCGGGTAGCTGTTGCCATGGGCGAAATGAAGCAGGGGTCTGGACATGGGACGTGCGCGATCGAATGCAGGAGCGCCCCATTGTAATGTCCAGCACCGCAGCGTGGTCCGCCTTTAGAAGTAAACGCCTACAAGCAGCTCGGCGGTATAGCCCTGGACCGCATTGCCTGTTACGCTCGCCATCTGCAGCGCCGTGCCGTCGCTGAAGACATTATCGGACGCATAGCTGATGCGCGCCAGGTTGCGCACGCTGCTGGCGTAGCCGCTGCTGGCATAGGCTTCGTCGAGCGTCGCCGACGGGAAGGCGAACTGCGAGGTCTTGATCCGGTTCGACGCGCTGTTCGCCTTGGCCAGGCTTGGATAGACTTCGAAGTGCACGTGCGGCATGCGGCCGTCGTAGCAGCCCGGGAAGATGGTCGTGAACGTGACCCAGCCGTCGCTGTCGGCCTCCTGCACGCCGCGCAGGTAGTTCTCGTCCCCGATGCCACTCGAGTACATCGAGTAGCCGCCTTCGCGGGTGCAATGCCACAGGTAGACGGCCGCCCCGCCCGCCGCGGCGCAGCCCTGGGCCACGTTCTCGATCTTCAGGCGGATGACCAGCGGCACACCCTGGGCCACGCCGCTGGCGCCGCCCACGCTGGCGCGGATATCGCCGCGCACGATGCCGGACAGGGTCAGGGCATTGGCCACGCCGTTGGCGTTGCGGTTGGTGCCGTCGCCCGGATAGGGGCCGCCGGTCTCCTCGGGGATCACGGAACAGGCGGCGCTTCCTCCCGCCGTAGCGCCACCCGTGCCGCTGCCGGTCGTGGTGGTCGAGGTCGAGATGCCGTAGCCATCGTCCACGCTGCCGCCGCAACCGGCCAGCGGCATGGCGGCCGCGCCCAGGCCCAGGCCCAGCCAGCGCAGCGACTGGCGGCGCGTGGCCGGGCGCGCCAGCAGGCGCGCAAGGTCGGCGATGAGACCTTCATGATGATCGTCATGGTGGCCGTGCGCGCCCGGGAGGATTGCCGGCACGTTCATTTGCCCGCCTCCTGCTTGGGCCGCGCGGCCTTCCTGTCGGCCCTGCCCTTGCTGCGGCCTTCGACGCGCGGCCGGTCGAGCTGCGCGCGCTGCTCTGGTGTGAGCAGCGCCTTGATCTGGGCGTCGGTCTGCAGGCGTAGCAATTCCTGGTCGGCGATCGCCTGGCCCAGGGCCTGGGCGCTGGCGGAGGCGCGCGCCTCGTCGAGCTGCGGCGCCCGCGCCAGTTCATCCAGCGCCTGGCCGGCCTTGCGCTCGGCCTTCTCGAGTTCGCGCCACTTGGGTGCTTGCGCGTGCAGGATGGCGAACACGCGGTCCTGCTGCGCCTCGCTCAGCGCGAGACCGCGCAGGAATGGCGGACCGGCATGCAGGCCGGGGCCGAATGCCGGACGCGGTGGACCGAACGGGCCATCCCCTTGTTCGATGCCGGGGCCGTCGGCGGGCGGCATCGCTTGCGCAAGGACGGCGGGAGCGGCCAGCAGGCAGGTGGACAGGAGCGCGGCCGCGCGCAGGGTGGAAAGTGTGGTGTGCAGGGTCATCGTGGATCCTCCGGTAGTTTGGAGCGGCCATTGTGTGGCGGGCAGGTGTAAAACGCGCCTAAGGGACGTAAATCCGGGTAAAGCCGCGCCCTGCGGAAAAGACCTCGGCGCGCGACTGCGTTATCCTGTCGCCATGAACCATGTATTGCTTATCGACGATGACGTCGAACTCGTCGGCATGTTCGCCGAATACCTCGAACAGGAAGGTTTCAGGGTCACCTGCGTCCACAATGGTGACGATGGCGCGCGCGAAGCGCTCAGCGGCCGCCACACCATCGCCATCCTCGACGTCATGATGCCCGGCACGAGCGGCATCGACGCCCTGCGCCAGATCCGCGCCGCCAGCCGCATCCCGGTGCTGATGCTGACCGCGCGCGGCGACGACGCCGACCGCATCCTGGGCCTCGAACTGGGCGCCGACGACTACGTCGCCAAGCCCTGCACCCCGCGCGAGCTGACCGCGCGCGTGCGCGCCATCCTGCGCCGCACCCAGGCGCAGCCGGAAACCATCCCCGGCGCGGCCCTCACGGTCGGCAAGCTGACCATGCATCCCGAGGGACGGCGCGCGACCTGGGACGGCGCCCCGCTCGACCTGACCAGCACCGAATTCAACCTGCTGGAAGTGCTGGCGCGGAATGCTGGAAAACCCGTCAGCAAGAACGAGTTGTCGGAACAGGGCCTCGGGCGGCCACTGGCACGCTTCGACCGCAATATCGACGTCCACCTGAGCAGCCTGCGCCACAAGCTCGGACCGCTGGCGGACGGTCGTTCCTGCCTGCAGACCATCTACCGCCAGGGCTACCAGCTGATCAAGGAGTAGCATGGGACGGTTGTTCTGGAAGTTTTTCCTCTGTATTTTTCTTGCGCAGCTGAGCGCCACCATCGCCATCGGCGGCGCCTTCTGGCTGCGCGACCAGGCGCGCCAGAAAGCTACGTCGAGCCTCGATTCCGGTCCGCCGGCCGCGGTCGCGCTCGACGCGGCGGCTGCTACGCTGCGCCACGGCGGCGAGGCTGCGCTGCGCGGCCTGCTGGCGGACATGCGCCGTCCTCAGCTCTATGTGCTGGATTCTGCGCAGCGCGACCTGCTCGGGCGCGCGGTGCCGGCCGAGCTGCGCAAGGAAGCCGAGCGCCAGCTCGGCAGCGGTGAACGCGGCGCCTGGCGCGGCGCACGGCATCTGGTCGGACCCGGCGGCGAGCGTTATCTGGCCTTCGTCCCACGCCAGTCGGGACGGCCGGAGGGATTGCGCGGCGGCCCGCCGGACCCGTTGACGCCGGCGCTCGACCCCGGCGCGCGCCGCCGCATCGGCCAGACCGTCGTGATCGGCGCCGCCGTCGTGGCCAGCCTGCTGTTCGCGGCGCTGCTGGCCTGGTATTTCTCGCGTCCGATTCGCGCCCTGCGCAGCGCCTTCGAGGCCGCGGCCGCCGGCGACCTGGCGCCGCGCTTCGGCCGCGCCACCAAGGGCGGCGACGAACTCTCCGACCTGGGACGCGACTTCGACCGCATGAGCGGACGCCTGCGCGCCCTGATGGATGGCCAGCGCCGCCTGCTGCACGACGTCTCGCACGAGCTGCGCTCGCCGCTGGCGCGCATGCAGGCCGCGGTCGGGCTGGCGCACCAGCAGCCGGACAAGTTCGCGACCACGCTCGAACGCATCGAGCGCGAGAGCAACCGCATGGACAAGCTGGTCGGCGAGCTGTTGACGCTGTCGCGCCTGGAAGCCCTTCCCGACGCGCTGCGGCGCGAGCCGGTCGACCTGACCGAGTTGGCTGACGGCATCGTGGCCGACGCCCGTTTCGAGGCCGCGCAGCACGAGGGGCGCGAGGGCCAGTCCAGCGCCACCCGCATCCTGATCGAGGCCGAGGGCAGCGTCGGCGTGACCGGCGACCCGGACCTGCTGTGGAGCGCCCTGGAGAACGTGGTGCGCAACGCCGCCAAGCACGGCGCCGACGGCGGCATCGTGACCGTCGCGCTGAGCGCCGGCGGCGGCCTGGCGCGCATCGACGTGCTCGATCGGGGACCGGGCATCCCGCCGGCGGACCTGGCGGCGGTGTTCCAGCCCTTCTTCCGCGCCGGCGCCTCGCGCACCGGCGTCGACGGCCACGGCCTGGGCCTGGCGATCGCCCAGCGCGTGGTGCAGGCCCATGGCGGCGAGATCGTGGCCCGCAACCGCGACGGTGGCGGGCTGCAGGTGACGATCACGCTTCCGCAGGCGTAAGGCCGGCAAGCGCGTCAACGGCCGTGCCAGTAACGGGCGCGCGTCTCACGATAAGTCTCGACCTGCAGCTCCTGGCCGAAGCGCAGCGTGACGGCGCCGCGCTCGTCGGTGCGCAGGCGGCGGATCCCGTGTTCGGCGTAGCGCTCGTAGACCTTTTTCTGGGGGTGGCGGTAACGATTGCGATGGCCGACCTGGAAGATGCCCAGCGTCGGCCCCACCGCCTGCAGGAACGCCGCGGTCGACGAGGTGCCGCTGCCGTGGTGCGGCGCCAGCAGCACGTCGGCGCGCAGTCGATCGGCGCTGCTGCGCAGCAGCGCCGCCTCTTGCGCCGCCTCGATGTCGCCGGCCAGCAGGATCGCCTTGCCGCCCGCGCTGACCCGCAGCACGCAACTGCGCGCATTGGCTTTCAGGCGCGGGTTGGCGTAGCTGGCCGGATCCGGCGCCAGCATCTCGAAGCGCACGCCATCCCAGTCCCAGCCCTGGCCGGCGAGGCAGGGCCGGCGCCGGGCGGCAGTCCGCAGCAGGGGATGCCCGCGCGGCAGGGACGACATCACCTCCTCCACTTCCAGTGTCTCCAGCACCGCGTCGGCGCCACCGACGTGATCGAGGTCGCTGTGCGACACCACCAGGCTGTCGAGGCGCCGGATGCCGCGGCCGCGCAGGTAAGGCAGGATGACGCGAGTGGCGCCGCTGGCGCCGGGCGCGTACTGCGGCCCGGTATCGTACAGCAGGCGATGCTGGTGGGTTTCGACCAGCAGCGCCATCCCCTGGCCGACGTCGAAGGCGGTGACGGTGAACGCGCCCGGCGGCGGCGCCGTCGGCATCTGCGTGAGCAGCGGGGTCCAGGCCGCGAGGCCGGCCCAGCGCTGCGGCCAGCCGCGCGGCGCCAGCATCCATGCGGTGCCGACCAGCGCCAGCGCGAGGATCCAGGGCGACGGCGCCGGCGCCGTCCATACCGCCAGCTCGGGCGCGGCCAGGCGCTGCAGGGGCCAGGCCAGCAGTTCGATGGCCAGGTGGGCCGTGCCCAGCACCAGGTCGGCCAGCGGCGACGGCAGGATGCTGCCGACCAGCGCCAGCGGCGTCACGAACAGGCTGATGACGGGAATCGCCACCGCGTTCGCCAATGGGCTGACCAGCGAAATCTGCCCGAACAGCAGCAGCGTGAGCGGCGCCAGGCCGATGGTGACGGCCCACTGGGTGCGCGCCGCCACCAGCAGCCCCGCGCGCCAGCCGCGCGTCCGCTCTCCGAGCCGCCCGCTGCAGGCGTACAGGATGGCGGCCACGGCGCCGAAGGATAGCCAGAATCCCGGCCACAGCATGGCCCAGGGA
>DDKG01000290.1 GCA_002339265.1 Massilia sp. UBA2604
GGCCCGTCACCTGGTCGACCAGGAAGGGGCCGGTGGGCACGATGGTGCTGAACTGGCGCACGCCGTTCACATACAGGTCGACGCTGCTGGGCACCACGGCCGAACCGGCGACCGAGGCCACAGGAAAGGTCACCAGGTCGGGCCGCAATTCGAAATTGCGGCGCCATTCGATGCCGCCCAGGCGCATGGCGCGGGTCCAGCTGAGCGCCGGAGCAACGGTGTCGCCCACCTGCCAGGTCGACAGATTGTCCTGCGACGAGCGCACCCAGCTGGTGTCGTAGCGGGTATAGCCACGCCCTTCTCCCCGCAATATGGCGGCGCCGGTGCTGTTGAGGGTTCCATGGCGGTCGAAATAGCGCAGGTCGAGCGTGCCGGCCAGCGAGCGCGAGCTGCTCTGGCCGAACAGGTTGTAGTTGAGCAGCATGCCGCGGCTGGCCTGGGCCGGGCCGGTCTGGCGTACCGTGCGCGCGCTCAGCACACGCTGCTCGCGCAGGGCGTCGGTAAGCGTCAGGGCGAGTGCCTGCCTTGCCGGGTCATACGCCCAGCGCATGCCGCGCACCTCGTCCAGCGAAAAATCGCTGCGCCCGGCCACGCCGAAGCGGGCCGGGTCCAGGCCCAGCTCGCGCAGGCTCTCGACCGTCATGCGCAAAGTTGCCCCTAGCTGGAACACGGACACGATCTGGCCGGTCGGCTGGCCGTCGATGCTGGTTTCAAGAAAGAGCTCGACCGGCTGCGCCGCCTCCGCGGATGCGGGCACGGGCGTCGGCTGCGCCACCTGCGCCGCCGCGGCGGCGATCGGGGTCAGGCTCAGGGCCAGCAGGCAGGACGAGCGCAGCGCCCGCCATCGCGGGCGGCGGGTCAGGTGCTGCACGGTGAATCAGTCCCTGGCGACGGCGGCGCTGGCGGACTGGGGCCGGGTGTTCACCGTGGCCTGGATCGCCAGCGGCGCCGGCAGGCCGGACGCCACGTCGGCCGGCAACTGCCATTCGCGGGCACGGTTCGGCAGCGCGTAGCCCAGCAGGCCCTTGGAGAGTTCGACGTCGCGCCCGCCGATGCGTACGCTGGTGGCGCCGATCTGGGCGTGCAGGTTGCCGGCGTTGAAGGCGCGCAGGTGCCAGGCGCCGTCACGCTGGAAGGTGCTCCACTCGAGCTTGGGCGCGGCCTGGCCGTCGGCCGGCAGCACGAAGGCCGGCACCGAATACTGGAGGCGGATCGCGACATTGCCCTGCTGGTCGTCGCCACGCGGGAGTTCGTCGATGAGGATGCGGTAGGTCTGCTCGGCGCCGCCGGGGGCGGCTTGCGCGCCGGCGCGGCGCACCAGGCGGATGGTCTGGGTGCTGTTGGGGGCGACCTCGATCACCGGCGGGCTGGCCACCAGCTGGGTGGTCGGGCTCAGGGCGTCGTTGCCGTCACGCTGGTCCCAGGCATAGACGCGCACCTGGCCGTACAGCGGCGTATCGCCATTGTTCTGGAGCTGGATGCCGGCCGCGTTCTGGCCCGGCTGGAAGCTGATCGAGACCGGCGAAATCTGCAGGTTGGCGCCTTGCGCCAGCGTGCCGGCGCCCAGGACCAGGGACAAGGCTGTAAAGCGGGCCGCTGCGATGGCGGCGCGGCGAAGACTCCGCATGCACACTCCAGTTTAGAAATAAACGGATGCCGTGATTTGCGACTTGTAGTTGTCCGGCGTCGGCGCATTCTGCACCGGGATCTCGCCGTACACCGTCAGGGTCTGCTTGTCGCCGTTTCCAGTGCCGGCCAGGGTGTCGGTGCCCTGGGTATTGCCCCACAGGCCCGCGCCCGGCGAACGGTACAGGTTGAACTTCACTTTATCGGTATTCGCGCCGCTGCTGCCCGACAGGAAACGCGTCGTGCCGCTCGAGCCGGCGCCGGTACCGGCATCCAGGCCCACATTGTAAGGCGTAGTGTTGGTGCATGTCACAGTCAAGTTCGATTGACCGTTCTTGGCCGACGTGATCAGGCCGGTCTGGCCGAAGTCGAGGCTGGTCGCGGTGACGGTGCAGTCGGCCACGACGCTCATCGTCACGTCGAACTTGGCGGTGGCCGGGCTGGCGGCGTATGCGGTGGTGAAAGGCATGACAGCGGCCAGGACAGCAGCCAATACGCGGTTACGGTTCGAGGTCGACATCATTTTATTTTCTCCGGTGGGTCGAGGGCGCGATCACCATGATGCGCACAGAATTGCTCAACTCGGAAAATATGATACCTCGTTTCCGTACGGAATCAAACTGGTTTCATCAATTTTGCTGACTGTTTCAATTTTGCTGTTTTTATGCAACGCTGTGGTCGAAATACTACAAACCGGCTCGGAAACGCATCAGCTGTCGGGCGTGGCCCAGGAACGCGCATGCGCGACCGCCCGCGCCCAGCGCGCCAGCAGTTCGTCACGGCGGCCGGCGTCCATGCGCGGCGCATAGCGGCGCTCGACCTGCCATTGCGCCTCGATCGCTTCCAGCGAGTCCCAGTAGCCGCAGGCCAGGCCGGCCAGGTAGGCCGCGCCCAGGGCCGTGGTCTCGGTGACGCGCGGACGCACCACCTCGACGCCCAGCAGGTCGGCCTGGAACTGCATCAGCAAGTCGTTGCGGGCGGCCCCGCCGTCAGCGCGCAGCTCGGTGACGGCGCAGGCGGCATCCTTCTGCATCGCGGCCAGCAGCTCGGCGCTCTGGTAGGCGATGGCTTCGACCGCGGCGCGCGCGATGTGGGCAGCGCTCGTGCCGCGCGTCATGCCGACGATGGTGCCGCGCGCATACGGATCCCAGTGCGGCGCCCCCAAACCCGTGAACGCCGGCACCAGCATCACCCCGCCGCTGTCGGGCACGCTGGTGGCGAGGGCTTCGACATCGCTCGACTGGCGAATGATGCCCAGGCCGTCACGGAGCCATTGAACGGTGGCGCCGCCCATGAAGACGCTGCCCTCGAGCAGGTAATCGGTGCGGCCCCCGACCGTCCAGCCGACCGTCGCCAGCAGGCGGTTGTGGGAGACCGGCGCGGTGTCCCCCGCATGCATCAGCATGAAGCAGCCGGTGCCGTAGGTATTCTTGACCAGGCCCTTGCGGTGGCAGGCCTGTCCGAAGGTGGCGGCCTGCTGGTCGCCGGCGATGCCGGCGACCGGGATCGCATGGCCGAACCACTCCTCGGCCGCCAGCCCGACCGTGCCGGCGCTGGGGACGACCTCGGGCAGCAGCGCGCGCGGGATGTCGAACAGCGCCAGCAGGTCGTCGTCCCAAGCCAGCTTGTGAATATTGAACAGCATCGTGCGCGCGGCATTGCTGGTGTCGGTGACGTGGCGGCCGCACAGGCGATAGACCAGCCAGCTGTCGACGGTGCCGAAGGCCAGCTCGCCCTTCTCGGCGCGGCTGCGCGCGCCGGGAACGTGGTCCAGCAGCCATTGCAGCTTGGTGGCGGAAAAATAGGCGTCGATCTCGAGGCCGGTGCGTTCCTGGATCAGTGGAGCACGGCCCGCTTCGCGCAGGCGGTCGCAGGCCCCGGCGGTGCGCCGGTCTTGCCACACGATGGCATTGGCCACCGGTGCGCCGGTGGCGCGGTCCCACAGCAGCGTGGTCTCGCGCTGGTTGGCGATGCCGATCGCGGCGACCTGGGAGGCTTTGACGCCGCTTTGCGCCAGCGCTTCGCGTGCGCAGGCGAGCTGACTGTGCCAGATGTCGAGCGGGTCGTGCTCGACCCAGCCGGGCTGGGGAAAATATTGGGGATACTCTCGCTGGCAGCTGGCGACCGGCATGCCGGCGCGGTCGAACAGGATGGCGCGCGAGCTGGTCGTGCCCTGGTCGAGGGCGAGGATGTATTGAGTCAATCGTGTCTCCGGACAGCGCGGCCGGCGCGGAACGCGAGGCTAGCGGTCCGGTCGACCGTCGATGACGCACGCAGATGACGTACGCCGGGAATTATGTGTAAAGCAGGCCGATAGGCCGGATTCTGTGTAACGCCACCTTGCGGCGGCGCATGGACAGCCATTCCTCTAGGCGCTGGATTACTCCAGCGCTCAAGCTTCCTACCCGCACGCTCCGCGAGCAACATCAACGCGTGCCTATTTGGAATTGCTCCAGGTGGAGGTTACCGCGTTTCACCGTAACTTAATACGCTCGTCTCTGTGGCCCTATTCCTCGCCTTATACCGCTGGCTTGCGCCAGGCGGCTTTCGGCGGACGGCCGTTAACCGTCACCCCGCTCTGTGGAGTCCGGACCTTCCTCCCGTCCACGACCTTGCGGCGTGGACCAGCGACTGTCTGGCCTGCTTCACGGTGTCATTGTAACCGATTGCGCGATATCGGCGGTGGCGGCCGGATACCGACAGGATCCGGATCGCGGCCGCCGCTGCGCCGTTTTTTCTGTAATTTGATGTCGCCATTTCAAAAGCCGTTCCCGGGCCGCTCACCTAGAATGCCGGGAAAGCCTCTTTGACAAGGACGACAGCCCCCATGCCCTCCCCTTCCCCGCACCCATCCCGCAGCGGCGGCCAGCTCCTGGTCGACGCGCTTGCCGTCCACGGCGTCGACACCGCCTTCGGTGTCCCCGGCGAAAGCTACCTGGACGTGCTCGATGCGCTGCACGACTCGAACATCCGTTTCGTGATCAACCGCCAGGAAGGGGGCGCGGCATTCATGGCCGAGGCCTACGGCAAGATGACCGGCAAGCCCGGCATCTGCTTCGTCACCCGCGGTCCCGGCGCCACCAATGCCTCGATCGGCGTGCACACCGCCTTCCAGGACTCGACCCCGATGATCCTGTTCATCGGCCAGGTCGGCAACGACTTCGTCGACCGCGAAGCTTTCCAGGAAATCGACTACCGCCGCATGTATGGCCAGATGGCGAAATGGGTGGCCCAGATCGACCGCGCCGACCGCATTCCCGAATATATGGCGCGCGCCTTCCAGGTAGCCACCAGCGGCCGTCCCGGCCCGGTGGTGCTGGCGCTGCCGGAAGACATGCTGGTATCGACCGCGGAAGTCGCCAACACCCGCCCCTACCAGCCGTCGCACGGCGCGCCGTCGAACGAGCAGATCGCCCGCCTGCGCGCGATGCTGGAAGAAGCTCAGCGCCCGATCGTGCTGCTGGGCGGCGGCACCTGGAACGCGCAGGCCTGCGCCGACCTGGCCCGCTTCGCCGAAGCCAACCACTTGCCGGTGGGCTGCACCTTCCGCTTCCAGGACCTGCTCGACAACGCCCACCCGAACTACGTCGGCGACGTCGGCATCGGCATCAATCCGAAACTCGCCGCGCGCGTGAAAGAGGCCGACCTGGTGATCGCCATCGGCCCGCGCCTGGGCGAGATGACGACCGGCGGCTACACGCTGCTCGATTCGCCGGTGCCGCGCCAGCGCCTGGTCCACATCCATCCGGACCCGGAAGAACTGGGCAGCGTCTACCAGGCGGAATTGATGATCGCCAGCGGCATGCCGCAAGCCTGCGCCATGCTGGCCGCGATGGAGCCAAGCGACGCGTCGGCCTGGCAAGACAGCGTGGCCGAAGCCAAGTCTGAGCTGGCTGCCTGGCAGGCCCAGCCCGCGCTGCTGAAGGAAGGCGTGCCGCTCGACCTGTGGCAGGTGGTGCAGGACTTGATGGACCAGCTGCCGCACGACGCCATCATCACCAACGGCGCCGGCAACTACGCCTCCTGGGCCCACCGCTTCTACCGCTACGGCGGCATGCGCACTCAATTAGCGCCGACCAATGGCGCGATGGGATACGCCGTGCCGGCCGGCGTGGCGGCCAAAATCGTGTGGCCGGAGCGCGCCGTGGTGACCTTCGCCGGCGACGGCGAATTCATGATGACGGGCCAGGAACTGGCGACCGCCGTCCAGTACGGCGCCGGCGTCGTGATCCTGGTGTTCAACAACAATATGTTCGGCACCATCCGCATGCACCAGGAGCGCACTTATCCTGGCCGCGTGTCGGGCACCGGCCTGCACAATCCGGACTTCGCGGCTCTCGCGCGCGCCTATGGCGGCCATGGCGAGGTCGTCGACAAGACGGAAGACTTCGCGCCGGCGCTGCGCCGCGCGCTCGAGCACGCGGAACAACAGAACCTGCCCGCCGTGATCGAGCTGCGCTACGACGGCAACCTGATCACGCCGAACGCCACCTTGGAGACGATCCGCAAGCAGGCGGAAAGCGCAAAAAAATGACCGCCGTCCGCGGGCGTGGTGGCGCCCGCGGGCACGCTCGTGCTCAAACCGGTTTCGTATTGCTGCTCTGGTAAAATATTCGCTAGTTTTTTCATCGCCGGCCCCGCCGGCGTCCGCACGCAGTCCCGCCACCAGACACTATGTTTAGCTTCTTCAAGAGAAAAAAAGCGCCCGAGGCACCGGCGCCGGAACCGGTCGTGCCGGTCGCGCCGCCTGCGCCGGTGTCCGCTCCTGCCACTCCTGCCGCTGCCGTTCCTGTCCCTGCCGCTCCCGTCATCGCCGCTGAAACCAGCGTCCTGCACGAAGGCGCCAACCTGTTCCCCGAAACCGCCGAACGCCCCACCACCGAGGCTGAAAAGAAGACCTCGTGGATGGCGCGCCTGAAGGCCGGCCTGTCCAAGACCTCGAACAACCTGTCGCTGCTGTTCGTCGGCGCCCGCATCGACGAGGACCTGTACGAGGAACTCGAGGCGGCCCTCTTGATGTCGGACGCCGGCATGGACGCCACCCAGCACCTGCTGGACGCGTTGCGGCGCAAGGTCAAGGAAGACAAGTTGCTGGACGCCGCCGCCGTCAAGGCCGCGCTCAAGGAGCTGATGATCGAGCTGCTCGTGCCGCTGCAGAAGCCGCTGGAACTGGGCCGCCACGAACCGCTGGTGATGATGATCTCGGGCGTCAACGGCGCCGGCAAGACCACCACCATCGGTAAACTCGCCAAGCATATGCAGAGCTTCGACCAGTCGGTGCTGCTGGCTGCCGGCGACACCTTCCGCGCCGCCGCGCGCGAGCAGCTGATGGTCTGGGGCCAGCGCAACAACGTCACCGTGATCTCGCAGCAGTCGGGCGACCCGGCCGCCGTCGCCTTCGACGCGGTCCAGTCGGGCAAGGCGCGCGGGACCGACGTGGTCATGGTCGACACGGCCGGCCGCCTGCCGACCCAGCTGCACCTGATGGAAGAGCTGAAAAAGATCAAGCGCGTGATCGGCAAGGGCATGGATGGCGCGCCGCACGAGACCCTGCTGG
Source organism: Massilia sp. UBA2604 (assembly GCA_002339265.1). Taxonomy (GTDB): domain Bacteria; phylum Pseudomonadota; class Gammaproteobacteria; order Burkholderiales; family Burkholderiaceae_D; genus Telluria. The sequence goes on from DDKG01000290.1 coordinate 7,184, forward strand.
TCATCGACGGCAACACCGGCCAGAACGCGCTGGCGCAAGTGAAGGCTTTCGACGATGCGCTGCAGCTGACCGGCCTCGTCGTGACCAAGCTGGACGGCACCGCCAAGGGCGGCGTGCTGGCGGCAATCGCCCGCACCCGTCCGATCCCCGTGTACTTCATCGGCGTGGGCGAGAAGCTGGAAGACCTGCAGCCGTTCAACGCCGAAGAATTCGTCGAAGCGCTGCTCGGCTGACAGGCAAGGGACCCATGATCGCATTCCAGTCGGTATCCAAACAGTACACCCACGGCGATACGCGCGGCGCGTATGCGCTGCACGACGTCTCCCTCGACATCGCCAAGGGCGAGCTGGTCTACCTGGCCGGCCCTTCCGGCGCCGGCAAGTCGACCCTCATGAAGATGGTGGCGGCGGTCGAGCGTCCCAGCAGCGGCAAGGTGATCGTCAACGGCCAGGACATCGGCCGCATCAAGCCGGCCGGGATTCCCTTCCTGCGCCGGAATATCGGCATCATCTTCCAGCAGCAGCGCCTGCTCAACGACCGCAACATCCTGGCCAACACCATGCTGCCGCTGCTGGTGACGGGCGCCCGCACCGCGGACGCCGCGCAGCGCGCCCGCGCCGCGCTCGACCGCGTCGGCCTGCTGGACCGCGCCAGGGCGATGCCGCTCGAACTGTCGGGCGGCGAGCAGCAGCGGGTGGCGGTCGCGCGCGCGATCGTCAACCGGCCGCAGATCATCCTGGCCGACGAACCGACCGCCAATCTCGACCGCGTCGCGGCCGACAAGGTGCTGGACGCGCTGCGCGCCTTCCACGCCGCCGGCGTCACCTGCGTGATTTCGACCCACGACGAGCAG
>DDKG01000293.1 GCA_002339265.1 Massilia sp. UBA2604
CCCAGCGCGAGCGCGGCGAACACCAGCAGCACCCGCTCGGTCACCGGGCGCGACACGGCGCCGCGCGCGAAACAGGACAGCAGCAGCAAGGCGGCCGGCAAGCCGAGCCCCAGCAGCGCGGCCGTGTTCTGGAAGTGGCGCAGCCAGGCAGTGTCGTCGGCCCCCAGGCCCATTTCGAGCTGCACCAGCAGGCCGGCGCCGAGCAGCAGCACGGCGCTCGACGCCAGCAGCCCGGCGCGGCGTGGATACAGCAGGGTGAGCCAGAGCGTGGCCCAGGCCAGCAGCAGGGTGATGACGGCGCCGGGGGCGCCGACGGTGCGCTGCGTCACCAGCAGCAGCATGGCGCTGGAGGCCAGCACCGCCGCCGCGAGCGGGCGCACGAGCTCACGGCCTGCACTGCGCGCGCGCAGCATCGGCGCGATACAAGCGAGACAGGTCAGGAGGACCAGGCAGGCGGCGGCCCAGGCGAGCAGCGGTGGCGCGGGCAGGGCCAGATGGTCGCGCCGCTCCCAGCGCCAGCTTACCGCGCCCGGCAACCCGTTCGACGGCGCCGGCGACAGCGCGACTTGGCGCGACGGCGCAAGGCGCAGGGTGGCGCCGTCGTGCTCCAGGGTGAACAGGGTGCGGCCGACGGCGAACGCATCCGCGTCCGCCAGCGGCAGTTCGCGCTGGGCGGCGTCGATCCAGCCGGCGCCGTTCGACACCAGCACCGGCTGGGCGCCGCGCGCCGACAGGGCGATGCGGCCGTCTGCCTGGCGCAGCAGCAGGGCCTCGCCGGGCTCGATCGCGGCGGCGGCGATGCGGTTGCCGCAGTAGAGCAGGCCGCCCAGGCTCAGGGGACGGGCCAGGCTGGCGCCCTGCGGCAGCCAGCGGTTCCAGGCCGCCACCGCACGCGCCGACAGGGAGGTATCGGGACAGGCGGGCTGCGGCTGGCCGTCGCGCAGCACGGTGGCGCCATCGTAGTCCCAGGTCTGTTGGCCGTCGTGCAGGGTGACGCGTCCCGCTTCGGCCGCGACCACCTGCAATTGCAGCGCGCCGGCCTGGATGCGCTGGCCGGCCGCGAGCGGCAGGTCGCTGCTGCGCTGGCGCGCCTCGCCACGGCGCAGCACGACGGGTTGCAGCGGCTCCGCGTTGCGCAGCAGCCAGTCGCCATTGCCATCGCGGCGCAGCACCAGCTGGCGCGGCGCGGCGCGCGGCGCTCCCAGTTCCTGGCGGCCCAGCATGACCGATTCGCCGGGGGCGAGGGTTACTGCGATCTCGGCCGGGGTCCAGGCGGCCGGCGCTTTCATCAGCGCCAGCAGCTGCACGGCGCACAGCAGCGCGAGCAGGATCCAGGCGAGACTCGCGCCGAACGATGGGCGCTTCTTGTCCCCCTTCTTGTCCCGCTTCTTGTCCCACCTCATGCGGCGCTCCGGAATTGCGCCGAATTCAGGGCGGAGACGGTGTCCGCCAGCCCCCGGCTGATGTCCAGCGCGTGGCGCGGACGGTCGGCGGGACGCTCGGCGACCAGCGCGCGCAGCAGCGCGAGGCCGGGCGCGGCGGCCGGGCCCAGGCGGCTGGCAAACAGCGCGGCTTCGTCCGAGTGCAGCACCGGCGGTCGCGCCTGGCGTTCGGCCAGCAGGCTGGCCGCCGCGTCGCGGCCATGCGCCTGCCAGGCCTGGCCGCAGGCGCTGCTGTAGCGCAGCAGGCGGCCGCAGACGAGATAATAGAGCAGGGCGCCGAGGGCGAAATAATCGGTGCGCGCCTCGGTGACGTAGCCGTCGGCGTCGGGGAAAAACTGTTCCGGGGCTTGCCAGTTGGCGGTGCCGGCATAGGTGTGGGCGCGCAGGTCGTCGAGGCGGCGGTTGGTGCCGAAATCGGCCAGCTTGACGGCATCGTTCGCGCCGTCGAGCAGCAGGTTGCCCGGCTTGAGGTCGAGATAGCGCCAGCCGCTGGCGTGAACCTTGGCCAGCGCCTGGTTGACCTGGCCGATCCAGGCCAGGGCGCGGTGTGGGGCGGTCGTGCGACCCAGCGCCATTTCCCGGGTCAGGTGGCCGGCCAGGTCGCCGTCGAGCAGCTCGAGCGCCATCGCCGGCATGCCGGCGTGCTCGCCGCTGTCGAGCAGGCGCACGATGTGGCGGCCATCCCACGGGGCCAGGCCGCGCAGGAAGGCGATCTCGGTGCTGGCGCTGGCCAGCCAGCGCGCGCGTAGAAAGGATGGGGCGCGCTCCATCTGTTCCAGGTTGACCAGCTTGAGGGCCACGCAACCGTTGGCGTGCAGGCTGTCGGCGCGCCACACGACGCCGTAGGCCGAGCCGGCCAGCGCCTCGCGCAAGCGGTACTGGCCGCCGGCCAGCGAGATGACGGTGCCTGCTTCGTACATGGTGTCCCCCGAACCTGGCGCATGGCGCCGATGCGGGGAACTAGCGGAGGGGAGGAGAAAAGAAAAAACCGCGCAGTGCGCGGCTTGTTGACTTAGCGGTAGTGGCCGTGGCCGCGGCGGTCGTCGCGATCCCAGCGATCATGGCGGTCGTGCCGGTCATGACGATCCCAGCCGCGTCCGCGCTGCTCGACGTAGACCGGGCGCGGCTGCACGTACACCGGGCGGGGCTGGACATACACCGGACGCGATTCCACGTACACCGGGCGTGGCTGCACATAGACCGGCCGCGGTTGGACATAGACGGGGCGCTGCTGCACGTACACCGGTTGTGACTGGTAGTAGCCGCCGCGGTGGCCGTAATGACGACGGTCGTCGCGGGTATTGATGGAGTTGCCCACCGCCGCGCCGATCACGCCGCCGGCGACGGCGCCGCCGGTGCCGCCGACCGTGTGGCCGACGACGGCGCCGAGCACCGCGCCAACGGCCGTGTTCGTACCACGATCACCGGCCATTGCCACCGGCGATACCGCGACAGCGGCCAGCAGCACAGCACCAAGGGTTGTCGATTTGAACATGGTTTTTCCTCTTACCCTGGCGGAGATCGGGATGATGACTACGGCACCGGGCATGGACGTACTATATTCCCGGCGTCGGATCGTGCCATTCGTTAATACAGTTTTTTACAACTGCATCTCAGCCAGTAACATTCCACCTTGCAAGCGCGGGCCTGCGCCCCATCTAGGCACGACCACCATTCTCCGAACGCCATCATGCGCCCGAGCCGTAGCTTCGTCGTCGTCCTGTCCCTGCTGGTCCTGCTGCTGGTCTATATCGGCATGCGCCTGCTGCCCGACCTGGGGCTTGGCCCGGCCGGCAACGCCGTCGGCGTCGTCCTGCTGGTCGTGCTCGGGGCGCTGGTGCCGGTCGGGCTGATGTCGTCCTCGCTGCGCCGGCGGCGCTGGTCGAACCTGGTTGCCTGGCTCGGCCTGCTGTCAATGGGGCTGTTCTCGTCGCTGTTGGTCACCACCGTGCTGCGCGACCTGGTCCTGCTAGCGCTGCTGCCTTTCGGCGTCTTGAGTCCGGCGATCATCCATGCCAGCGCGCTGGCCGTCCCGCTGATGGCGCTGGCCGTGACCGTGGTCGGCTACGTCAACGCGCGCCGGGTGGCGCGGGTGGTGCGGGTCGACGTGCCGATCCGCAGCCTGCCGCCCGAGCTGCACGGCTACGCCATCGCCCAGATTTCGGATATCCACGTCGGCCCCACGATCAAGCGGGCCTACCTGAACGCCATCGTCAACAAGGTCAACAAGCTCGGCGCTGACGCTATTGCCGTCACCGGCGACCTGGTGGACGGCAGCGTGCAGCGCCTGGCAGTCCACACCGAGCCGCTGGCGCGCCTGAAGGCGCTTGACGGCGTGTTCTTCGTCACCGGCAACCATGAATATTATTCCGGCGCGCTGGAGTGGATTGCCGAAGTGCGGCGCCTCGGCTTGACGGTGCTGATGAACGAGCACGTGGTGCGTCGGCGTGGCGGCGCCGCCCTCGTGATCGCCGGCGTGGCCGACTACACGGCCCACCATTTCCACGCCGAGCACAAGAGCGACCCGCAACGCGCCATCCGTGGCGCACCGCCCGAGGCCGGCGTGAAGGTGCTGCTGGCCCACCAGCCGCGCAGCGCGCCGGAGGCCGCCGCGGCGGGCTTCGACCTGCAATTGTCGGGCCACACCCACGGCGGCCAGTTCTTCCCGTGGAATTTATTCGTGCCGCTGCAACAGCCCTTCGTTGCCGGACTCAATCGTGTGCGCGATATGTGGGTATATACCAGCCGCGGCACCGGCTATTGGGGACCGCCGAAGCGTTTCGGCGCGCCATCCGAAATCACGCTGGTGCGCCTCGTGCCGGTCTGAGCCAGGCGCTCATGCCTCAGGTATCGCATATCCCGTAGAGCAAAAAATTTGGGGCGAAAAGTTGCCGGATGCGCTATTGTTTGAATCCTTTCGAACTAGCAAGGGTTTCCCGCATGAACCGCAGCTTCCGCCACCTTCCCATCATGAGCGTCATCGCCGCCGCGCTGTTGAGCGTCCCGGCCCTGGCCGCCAGCCCAGGCAACGATCCTGCCGCACTCGCCAAGATCCGCGACACGGCGATGAGCAGCGACTACGCCTGGCAACGCACCGAAGACATGACCGACCTGATCGGTCCGCGCCTGTCCGGATCGCCCGGCGCGGCGGCGGCGGTGACGCAAGTGGCGGAAGCCATGCGCAAGCTCGGCGCCAAGGTGACCCTGCAGCCGGTAAAAGTGCCGCACTGGGTGCGCGGCATCGAGACCGGCGAGCTGGTCGAGTACACCGGCCGTCCCCAGGGTGTGACCCAGCGCGTGGTGCTGGCCGCCCTGGGCGGTTCGGGCGCGACGCCGGCCGAAGGCCTGGTGGCGCCGGTGCTGGTGCTCAAGAGTTTTGACGAACTCAAGACCCGCGCCGCCGAAGTGAAGGGCAAGATCGTCCTGTTCGACGTGGCCTTCGACCAGCACATGGCCGACCGCGGCCTGGCCGGCCACGCCTATGGACAGGGTTCAGCTTACCGCCGCAACGGCCCGCGCATGGCGGCCGAGCTCGGCGCGGTCGGCGCGCTGGTGCGCTCGGTCGGCGGCGCGGCCTATCGCCTGCCGCATACCGGTTCGTCGGGCCTGCTCGAGAATGCACGCATCCCGGCCGCCGCCGTGACGGCGGAGGACTCGTTGCTGATGGCGCGCCTGGCCAAGCGCGGCCCGCTGAGCATGAAGCTGGTGCTGACTCCGCAAAACCTGCCGGACGCCGACAGCTTCAATGTGATCGCCGACTTGCCAGGCACCGAGAAGCCGGACGAGATCGTGATCGTCTCGGGCCACCTCGATTCCTGGGACCTGTCGCCGGGCGCCCACGACGATGCCGCGGCCGTCGCCAGCGCGATGGCCGTGCTCGACGTGCTCAAGAAGCTCGACTACCGTCCGCGCCGCACCATCCGCTTCATCGCCTGGATGAACGAAGAAAACGGCCAGCGCGGGGCGAGCACCTACCTCGCCGCCGAACAGGCGAACGCGGGCAAGCACTTCGGCGCGATCGAAAGCGATAACGGCGTCGGCCGCCCCTTCGGCCTGCGCGCCAGCGTGATGCCGCAGTCGGTCAAGCTGTTCGCTCCGCTGCAAGCGGCGCTGCAGCCGATCGGCGCCAACGTGTTCCAGCGCCAGGATGTGCTGGCCACCGGCGACCTGGCCGGCCTGGAACGCGCAGGCGTGCCAAGTTTTGCGCCGATCGTCGACACCTCGAGCTATTTCGACTATCACCACACGCCGGCCGACACCCTGGACAAGGTCGATCCCGACATCCTGCGTCGCCATGTGGCGCTGATGACCGCGACCGCCTGGTACCTGGCCAATATGGAGCAGGACATCGGCCGTTCGAGCGTGCCGAAGCCTTGAACCCGATGCCTCCCGACGCTTCAGCGCTGCCGGCTCAGGCCGCCGTGCTGATGCGCCGTATCGCGCGCGCATGGCCGCGGTAGGGCCGGCCATAGATGGTCTGGATGCCGCTCGCGAAATTCTGGCCCCAGACCAGTTGCGCGCGGGTGGCGTGCGGCTCGCTCGACCAGTACCAGTTACGCT
>DDKG01000292.1 GCA_002339265.1 Massilia sp. UBA2604
TTTTACACGGCCTGGACCGATTGCGGACAGCCAGTATGGCTCAGTATGCGAATTTCCTGCCGGCAAGGCAAGTAACAGTCATCGTCAAGCACGCGAAAGCGCCGAAAACCATGCCGCATAGGGCGTATTGCCCACCATCCGCCGATTGAAATCCGGCGCACCATCGTCCCACCACACCGGTCCCCGCTCTCCCAATGCCCGCTTGGCCTCATCAACCGCCTTGCGCGCCGCCCGCTCGGCATTGCCATCCCGCGCCTTCAGGGCGGCGGCGACTTCCCTGCGCGCCTTCATCAATCGGTCAACCAACTGCTGGCGTTCCTCCGGCGCCAGATTGGGATTGCTGGCTCGCCAAAGGCGCCCCGAGACGACGAAATACCGTCCGTCTGGCGTAGTGGGATATTTTTCGGGTGAAGGCATGGCCGCACTATACCCAAAGCCGGCACGCGCAGCCGTTCGTCAGGGCTGCAGGCCGTAGCGATCGATGAACAGCTTGACGCCGCCCGGATTGGCGCCCAGCCAAGCTTCCAGCCCCGGCCGATAGGACTGGCGGAACATCAGCAGCAGGATCGCCGGTTCCAGCTGGCCATCCTTCGCCAGCGACTGCATTTGCAACAGGGCGGGATCCGTCACGCGCTGGCCGCCGGCCGCGTTTGTTTCGTCCATGACCTTCAATGCGGTACGCCATGCCTCCAGCTCGATCTCGTACGGCGATCCGGCCTTGGCGGCATCGTTCTTGCGCAGATTGAGCTCGGCCATCGCCAGCATCAGCCGGATGGCGTAGTTGGGGGTGTCCCTCGATTCGGCGGTCGACTGGTCGACGTTGATCGACAATTTGCCGTCCGCCCCTTGAACCACCCGCACCCCGCGCCTGAATGCCAGCGCCTTGAGCGGAAGGCCGGCAGCGGCGCGCAGCCTGGCCAACTTGCCCCAGCTCGGACGCTGCGACGGGTCGGCCGTGATCGACGAATACAACGCCGCCTCGGCCAGCCCACGCTGGCCCTGCGCCAGCAGCGCATCGGACAAGAAGCGCCACGCCTGCGCATTATTGGGTTCGATCTCGGTGGCGCGCCGGAACAGCGCTTCGGCGCGCGGCCAATCACCCTGCACGAAATGGCAGTCGCCGGCGCCGACCCAGGCGCTCGACGCCTTCGGGTCGGCCGCCATCGCAGCCTCGTATTTGACCAGGGCTTCCTTCGGCTTGCGCTGCGCAAACAGAGCCGAGCCTTCGGCCAGCAGCTTCGCGGCCTGTGGATTCGGCGCATGCAGGGGCGATACGCCGTCGTCGTCCAGCATGCGCAAGACCTCGTGCGCAACCGGGTCGTCGGAAGCCAGCGTGGTCGCGCGCTCGGCCAGCGCGCGCGCCGTCGCACGCAGTTGCGGCGCCTTGTCTTTCGGGGCCACGCTGGACAGCTTGAACATCAGGCCTGCCTGCAGCGACAGCGGCAGCGAGGCCTGTGGATCGGCCTTTTGCGCGGCCTGGTACTTGTCCAGCGCCGCCTGGTATTTGCCCTGCCCCTCGAGCACGTGGGCGTCGCGCACCAGGGTGTTGCACGGCTCGCCGCACTGCATGGCGGCCGAAGCCGCCGTCGTGAAGAACGCCAGCAGCGCAGCAAATGTCAGTACACGGATGGATGTCATGGGGCGACCAGGCGACAAAACGCCCATGTTACCGCGCCGCCCGCCCCACGTTCATCACCGAATGTCACGCCGGGTCGGCTTACTCGTCATATCTGCCCGTCATGCGGTCCCACCCGTGACGCACGGCCGACTTCATCCTGTCCCAGGTCGAGACGCCGCCACGGCGCGCATCCCAGTCGGCGCGCAATTCCAGTTCGATCTCTTCCCATTGGCGGCCCGCGTACCTGCCGCTGCCGGCGATCTGCGAACCATAGGCATAGGCCGGCGCATAGTCCTCATACAGCCCGCCACTGGCGCCATACGTCAGCTTGAAGTGCTCGCGGTAGTAGTTATCGTCGCCGCCCAGGTCCGTGCCGAGCCGCTCGACGTCGACCTCGGTGTGGCGCAGCGTGTCGTCGACCTGCTGCTGGAGTTCGCTGACCTGCTTGCCGATCGAGACTTCCTCGGTGATGCGCGCCGATTTCTCGACCACGGCTTCCTCGGCGCGCTCGCGCATCTCGATGGTCTGTTCCTTGAACGCCGCCGCGTCGCTCGGGCTGATCGGCTGGTCCACCTCGCGCCGCTGGACGTCGACGTGTTCCTCGCGCAGACCGATGGTCTCGTGCACCGGGGTCTCGACGATGCGCGAGAAGATGCGCATGCCGCCGCGCTGGACTTCGCGCTTGCCGACCCGTAGCTGCTCTTCCACCACCGGGATGGTCGCGCTGGCCGAGGTGTCGCGCTGCAGCGAGGCGCCACTTGCCGCGCCCTGCCGTTGGGCCGACGCAGACTGGCTCGACACCGCCGCGCCCGACATCGCGCCCTGCCTGGATCCGGCGCCGGACAGCTGCACGCCGGCGCTGCCGACGCCATCCGAATGTTCGTCGATGTCGACAGGCCCGAAAGCTTCGACGATGCCTGCGGCGCGTTCGGCCTCGGGCAATGAATCGGCGCTCAGCATCACCACATGCTGGCCACGCGCCAGCGCGCCTTCGTAGCGGCTCGCATGGTGCTTGTGCTCGTCGCCAAACAGGCCCTGGAAGAAGTGCTTGATGCCTGTGCCGATGCCTTCGGTGGCAGTCGCGCCGCCGGCGGCGACATCGACGTCGGACAGCCGCACGCTTTCGCGCATGAAACCGGAAGACAGCAGCTGGTCGTACGCGCTCTGCGCGTCGGTGCGGTTGTCGAAAACCGCGACTAGCGTATGGTGCATGATGTACCTCCTTGGGTGATGACTTCAGGCACCCGGATCCCCGGCCTCGTCGAAACGCTCGACCTCGACCCGTTCCGCCTTGAGCGGACGGTGTCGAGGTGACGCTCCGCGTGCCGGACCCGGGTGATGTGCACTTCTTCCTTGATGCGGACCTTGCGCTCGACCACCAGCACTTCCTCGAGCACGGGGATGACCAGGGTGTCGCCCTCATGGCGATGGCCCGGCGTCTCTTCGATCCCGACGATGCGGTCGACCGGGACGCGTTCGATGCGCAGCTCGTCGCGCAGCAGCCGCTCGTCGATCGTGACGGGATGTTCGGTGACGGTCTTTTGGATGCGCACGCCGCGACCGGTGTCGACTACGCGCGTGCCGACGGCAAGCTGCTCCTCGACGACAGGGATGCGCAACGGCTCCTGATCGCTCGGCTCGGTGGTCGTGCTGGACATGCTGCACTCCTGGACAAGGCTGCGAGAAGAACGATCCAGCCTACGCCAAACAACGAAGGGCATGCGCACCATTGAAACGCATGCCCGGCGCCGCCAGGGCAAGGTCAAGCCCGGTCAGGCGCGCTGGTCAGGAGCCGCCAGCCACGCCAGAACGTCGCGTCCGGCCGCGCGGCCGCTGGCGAAGCAGGCGGTGAGCAGATAGCCGCCGGTCGGCGCTTCCCAATCGACCATCTCGCCCGCCACGAAGGCGCCGGGCAGCGCGGACAGCATGCTGGTGCTATCCGCCAATGCGTCGAAGCGCACGCCGCCGGCGCTGCTGATCGCCTCGTCGATCGGACGCGGCCTAAGCAGCTTGACCGGCAGGCGCTTGATGCCCGCGGCCAGGCGCGCAGGGTCGGCATAGTCTTCGCGCGACAGGCATTCATGCAGCAGCCCGGCCTTGACACCCTTGATGCCGAGCCGGCTTTGCAGATGGCTGGACATCGAGCGCGAGCCGCGCGGCCGCGTCACTTCGTCGAACACGCGCTCGGCATCGTGGTCCGGCGCCAGGTCGAGCCAGAGCGTAGCACTGCCCGTGCTCGCGATCTGGTCGCGCAGCGGCGCCGACAGTGCATACACCAGGCTGCCCTCAACGCCGCCTTGGGTGATGACGAACTGGCCCTTGCGCCAGGCGATCCCGCCATCCTGCTCTTGATAACCAGCAGCCACCGTGAGCAACGGCGCGCCGGCGTAGCGGCCGCTGAAATGCTCGCTCCAGCCGACGTCGAAACCACAGTTGGCAGGCGCCAGCGGAGAGATGGCCACCCCGCGTTCGGCCAGCAGCGGCTGCCAGGCGCCGTCCGAGCCGAGCCGCGCCCAGCTGGCGCCGCCCAGCGCCAGGATCGTGGCGTCGGCATCAACCAGCCGCTCGCCGTCCGGCGTGGCCAGGCGCAGCCGGCCGTCCTGCCAGCCCAGCCAGCGATGGCGCATATGGAAGCGCACGCCGGCCTCGCGCAGGCGGTGCAGCCAGGCGCGCAGCAGCGGCGCCGCCTTCATTTCGAGGGGGAACACCCGGCCCGAGGTGCCGACGAAGGTCTCGATGCCGAGATCGTGGATCCAGGCGCGTACGGCGTTGGCGTCGAATTCTGCGAGCCAGCGCGCCACTTCGTCCTGCCGCGCGCCATAGCGCCGCACGAAGTCGGGATACGGTTCGGAGTGCGTGATGTTCATGCCGCCCTTCCCCGCCAACAGGAACTTGCGGCCCACGCTGGCCATCGCATCGTAGACGTCGACCTGCACGCCGCCAGCCGCCAGCACCTCGGCCGCCATCAGCCCGGCGGGGCCGCCGCCGATCACGGCGACACGCTTGGAGGAGGAAGACTGGATCATGGCGGTACGCAGGTGCGGAAACAAGGGACCCGCATTGTAGTCGAGATTGCGGCGCCGAAGCCTATGTAAAGGATGCTTGACATGCGATCACGACCAGCCTACGATGTAAAGCATCCTTTACTAATCGCGAGGTGGATAGTGAAAGCAAATACGCACGAAAAACGCACCGGCAAGGCCTACCTGCGGGAACTCGGCTTCTCGTTCGCGGTGTATGCGATCCTGCTGGTAGTGTCGATCCGCTTGGGTAGGCCGCTGGAAGAAGGCGTGCTGCGCACCGTGGTGCTGCTGTCGCCGATGATCGGCTTTTGCCTCATGTTGTGGGCCATTGCGCGTCACCTGGGCCGGCTCGACGAGTACCTGCGCCGCAACCTGCTCGAATCGTTCGCGCTGGCCGCCGCCCTGACCGCGGGCCTCACCTTCAGCTATGGCTTTCTCGAGACGGCCGGCTATCCGCGCCTGTCGATGTTCGCGGTGTGGATCGTGCTGGCCGCGTCCACCGCGCTGGTGACCGTGGTGCAGGCGCTGCGCCGGCGATGAAGAACCATATTCGCGCGCTGCGCGCCGAACGCGGCTGGAGCCAGGCCGACCTGGCCGAGCGCCTCGACGTCTCGCGCCAGAGTATCAATGCGATCGAGACCGGGCGCTACGATCCCAGCCTGCCGCTCGCCTTCGCCATTTCACGGTTGTTCGGCCTGCCGGTCGAAGCCATCTTTTCACCCGATCAGGAAACCGCATGAAAAAAGCTTCCCTGTTGTTCGTCCTTGCGCTCGTCGCAGCCTCCATTGTCCCGGCCCATGCACAGGTTCCGAGCCCCGCCGCGCCGGCCGCCAACCGCTTCGCCGCCACCATCGAACCGGCCGAACGTTTCGAATCAGGCGGCCTGCTGGTCGAGCGCCACGGCAGCCGCGGCCGGCCCGTGATCCTGGTCCCCGGCCTGGCCAGCGGCCCATGGGTGTGGCAGGAAACGATTCGCCAGTTCAAGGACGAATTCACGCTGTACGTGGTCACCCTGCCCGGCTTCGACGGCCGCCCGGCGCCTACCGGCGAACCGTTCGAAGGCGCACGCGCCGCCCTGCGCGGCCTGATCGCCGAGCGCAAGCTGGACAAGCCGGTCATCATCGGCCACAGCCTGGGCGGCACGCTGGCCTATGCCGTGGCCCAGGACCTTGGCAACGGCATCGGCGGCGTGGTGGCGCTGGACGGGCTGCCGGTCTTCCCCGGCACCGAGAACATGCCGCCGCAGCAGCGCCCGCAGGCCGCGATCAATGTCCGCAACCGCATGGCGGCCAGCCGGCCCGATGCCTACGCCGCCGAGCAGCGCCAGTACATGCGCGGCCAGGGCGTGCTCGACATCGGCAAGGCCGACGACATCACGCCGCTGCTGCTGCGCAGCGACCGAGAGGCGGTCGGCGCCTATGTGGCCGACCTGCTGGCGCTCGACCTGCGTCCCGGCCTGTCGAAAATCAGCGCCCCGGTGCTGGTCGTGGCGCCGTTTTACCAGTACGATGCGGCTCAGGATGCGCTGACGGTGGCCGACAAGGTCGAGCACTACCGGATGCTGGTCGAAGAGATTCCCTCGGTCGAGGTGGTTCCGATCGCGCCGTCGCGCCACTTCCTGATGATCGACCAGCCGCTGGCGCTGGCCGGCATCCTGCGCCGTTATCTCGACCGCCGTTGAAAGGAATTTCATGCGTCCTGCATCCCGCCCTGTGCTTCATTGGATCGGCCAGTACCTGCTGGCCGCCGGCACCATGTTCCTGCTGCTGTGCGCGATCGACCTGATGCGCGGCGACAGCCTGGCCGCGACCTGGGGCCCGACCCTGTTGTGGTCGCTCGCTGCGGCCGCCATTTTCGTCGCCGCACGCTGGCGCTCGGCCAGCCAGGCGATCACCGACAAGGCGCGCTGAACCCGAAGATTCTCCAGGATGGATCAAGGCGTGTGACCTTGGCCTGCGCAATACTGCCGGGCTGGAATGCATATGCCTTTGTCATAGCTGCAATATTCCGCTTGACATGCGGTGTGGCAGGAATATTCTTGTACACGCCAATGTGAACGATGGCGCCCGCTCGACGAGGTCAGCCACGATTCACCCGGCAGTCCGTTAAAACATCTTGGAGGATGTATATGTCGGTAATCAACCGGTCGCTTGCGACCCGCAGGGCAATGCTGGGCGCGATCGCGACCAGTCCGCTATGGATGCAGTCTGCCTGGGCGCAGGCCAGCAATCTCAAGATCTCGCACCAGTTCCCCGGCGGCAGCATCGCCCAGGGCGATTTTCGCGACCGCCTGTGCCGCATGTTCGCGGCCGAAGTCGAGAAGCGCACCCGGGGCGGCCTGAAGTTCTCGATCCACCCGGGGTCGAGCCTGATGCAGCCGAACGCGCAGTTCGGCGCGCTGCGCGGCGGCACGCTCGACATGGCCCTGGTGCCGCTGTCGTATGCCGGCAGCGAGGCGCCGGAAGCGAACATCGGGCTGATGCCGGCGCTGGTCACTTCCTACGAGCAGGGCTATGGCTGGAAGAATGCCCCGGTCGGGCGCGAGCTGTCGCGCATCCTGGGCGAGCAGGGCCTGGTGATCGTCAGCTGGATCTGGCAGGCCGGCGGCGTCGCCTCGCGCGGCGATCCGATCGTCACGCCCGAGGACGTGCGCGGCCTGAAGGTGCGTGGCGGCTCGCGCGAGATGGACATGCTGCTGCAGGACGCCGGCGCGACCGTCGTCAGCCTGCCGTCCAACGAGATCTACAACGCCATGCGCAGCGGCGCGCTCGACGCGGCGCTCACCTCGTCGACGTCCCTCATGTCCTTCCGCCTGCAAGAGACGGCGCGCTCGCTGACCACCGCGCGCGGCGGCTCGTACTGGTTCATGTTCGAGCCCCTCTTGATGTCGCGCACCGTGTTCGAGCGCCTGAGCAAACCGCAGCAGGAAGCCATCGTCAAGGTCGGCGCCGAGCTGGAGCAGTTCGCGATGAAGATGGCGCGCATCGACGATGCGGCGGTGGTCTCGGTCTATCGCGGCGTCGGTGCGCGGGTAGTCGACCTCAATCCGGAGGCGCTGCGCGGCTGGCAGTCGTTGGCGCGCAATACGGCGTGGAAGGATTTCGCGGCGCGTAACAGCAATTGCGCGAAATTGATGGCGTTGGCCGAGGAGTCGATCGCAGCCTTGTGATCGATGAGCCGGCCCCGTTCGAACCGGGGCCGGTGTCGATCAACCGCCGGTCACCGGCGGGAAGAACGCCACTTCGGCGCCTTCATCGATTGGCGTACCGGCGCTGCACATCACCTGGTTGTGGGCCATGCGCACCGCGCGTTCCGGCGCGAGCGCCTCGAGCCACACGCCGCCGCGCGCGCGCAGCAGTTCGCGCACCGCGCCCACCGTCGTCACGTCCGCCGGCAGGTCCAGCTGCTCCTGCGCGGTCCCCACCGCTTCGCGTAACGCCGCGAAGTATTTCACACTGATCTTCATGTCTTTCCTAATGCTGTAATTCGGCGAACGGGATGAAGCGCACCAGGTCGCCCGCAGCGATGCGGTTGCCCGCCGGGTTGTCGACCAGGCCGTCGCCCCACACCGTCGAGGTGAGCACGCCCGAGCTCTGGTTCGGGAACAGGTCCAGCCCACCGCCCGCATTCAGGCGCGCGCGCAGGAATTCGTTGCGGCGGTCGCCCTTGGGCAGGTCGAAGTCGGCGCGCACCGTATAACCCTGCGGCTCGACCTGGCCCGTCACGCCCTGCAGGCGCAGCAGGAAAGGCCGCACGAACAGCAGGAAGGTGACGAAGCTCGATACCGGATTGCCGGGCAGGCCCAGGAAGAACGAAGAACCACCTTCGCGCCGCACCTCGCCGAAGGCCAGCGGCTTGCCCGGCTTGACGGCGATCTGCCACATCGACAGGCGCCCTTCCGCTTCCACGGCAGGCTTGATATGGTCTTCCTCGCCGACCGAGACGCCGCCCGAGGTGATGATCAGGTCGTTCTCGCGCGCCGCCTCGCGCAAGGTGGCGCGGGTCGCCTCCAGCGAATCGGGCACGATGCCGTAGTCACTGATCTCGCAACCGAAATTCTCCAGCAGACCGCGCAGGGTAAACCGGTTCGAGTTGTAGATCGCGCCGGGCTTCAAGCCTTCCGGCGGCACGTCGCCCGGCATGGTCAACTCGTCGCCGGTGAAGAACACGGCGACGCGCAGGCGCCGCCGCACCGGCAGGCTGGCCAGGCCGACGGAGGCCGCCAATCCCAATTCCTGGCTGCGCAGGCGGCTGCCCGCGGGCAGGATCACGGCGCCGGCGCTGATATCTTCGCCCTTGCGGCGGATCCACTCGCCGGCGCGCGGCGCATGGTGGATGGTGACGCTGTCGCCGACCGCCTCGGCCTGCTCCTGCATTACGACCGCATCGGCGCCCGGCGGAATCAGGGCGCCGGTGAAGATGCGCGCCGCGGTGCCGGGTTCCAGTTCAATGCCGACGCTGCCGGCCGGGATGCGCTGGCTCACCTTCAGGGTGGCGCTGCCGCTCGCGCAATCGTCCGCGCGCACGGCGTAGCCATCCATCTGCGTATTGTCGGCCGACGGCACGTCGATCGTCGCCAGCTGGTCTGCAGCCAGCACGCGGCCATTGGCTTCGAGGGTCGGGATGGTTTCCACGTCCTCCACCGGCCGTGCGGCATCAAGCAAAAAATCGAGCGCTTCGCGCACCGACAGCATGGGGGGTTTCTGTACCGGTGCGTTCATCACAGGCCCGTGTGCTCGGCGATATAGGCCTTCATGCGGTCGACGTCGGCCGGCATGACGACGAAGCGCTGCGGCAGCGACTCGATGTCTTCGAAGCCGGCGGGACGCTCGGCGTCCTGGCCCAGCGCTTCGAGGATGGTCTCGTTGAACTTGGCGGCCAGCGCGGTTTCGAGCACGATCATCGGCACGCCCGGCTGCAGGTGTTCGCGCGCGACCTTGATGCCGTCGGCGGTATGGGTGTCGATCGTGATGCCGTAGTCGTCGGCGACGTCGCGGATCGTGGCCAGGCGGTCGGCGTGGGTCGAGCGGCCCGACAGGAAGCCGAACTTCGAGACATCCTTGAATTCGTCGCCGTCGCTGCCCGGCGCGCCGGACAGGTCGAAGCCGCCATGGGTATCCACCTTGCGGAACAGCGCATGCGTGCGCTCGGCATCGCGGCCCACCAGTTCATACACGAAGCGCTCAAAGTTCGAGGCTTTGGAGATGTCCATCGACGGGCTGCTGGTGTGGAAGGTCTCGCTGCTCTGCCTCACGCGATACACGCCGGTGCGGAAGAATTCGTCCAGCACGTCGTTCTCGTTGGTGGCCGCCACCAGCTTGTCGATCGGCAGGCCCATCATGCGGGCGATGTGGCCGGCGCAGATATTGCCGAAGTTCCCCGACGGGACCGTGAACGATACTTTTTGATCATTGCTGGTCGTCGCCGCCAGGTAGCCGCGGAAGTAGTACACCACCTGGGCCACGACGCGGGCCCAGTTGATCGAGTTGACGGTGCCGATCTTCTGGCGCGCCTTGAATTCGAGATCGTTCGAAACCGCCTTGACCAGGTCCTGGCAATCGTCGAACACGCCCTGCACCGCGATATTGAAGATGTTCGGGTCCTGCAGGCTGAACATCTGCGCGGTCTGGAAGGCGCTCATTTTCTGGTGCGGCGACAGCATGAACACGCGCACGCCGCGCTTGCCGCGCATCGCGTACTCGGCGGCGCTGCCGGTATCGCCCGAGGTGGCGCCGAAGATGTTCAGTTCATCGTTGTTCTTGGCCAGCGCGTATTCGAACAGGTTGCCCAGCAACTGCATCGCCATGTCCTTGAAGGCGAGGGTCGGGCCGTTCGACAACGCCTGCAGCACCAGCTTGCCCTGCGCGCCGTCTTCCAGCACGCGCAGCGGGGTGATGTCCGCGCTCGATTCGTCGGCGCGGGCGTTGCGGTAGACCTCCGGCGTGTAGGTGCGCGCGGTCAGGGCCTTCAGGTCGGCGTCGGGAATGTCGGTGGCAAACTTGCGCAGGATTTCATAGGCCAGTTCGGCATAGGACAGCTTGCGCCAGGCGTCGAGCTCGGCGCCGGTGACCTGCGGGTACTCGGCCGGCAGATAAAGGCCGCCGTCCGGGGCCAGGCCGCCTAGCAGGATGTCAAGGAATTGCTGGGGATTGCGTGCTGCGGACGCGCTCGTCGCGCGGGTGGACACATAATGCATACAGTTTGAAGATCCGGTTGGCTCACATTGAAACTTTATTATAGTGGGAGCGGGCCGAAATGTATGCTGTGCTGCAAAAAAGTTGTTTGGGTGAATAAAATTGGGCGATGGGCGCGCTGGGGTACTTGGATTCCCGCCTGCGCGGGAATGACGTGCGTCCGCTAACGCTGAGCAGATGGCTGACTAATCATTGTCGTTCGCCTCAACCCCGTCATTCCCGCGAAGGCGGGAATCCAAGTCCTTTACCCAGCCACTACCCTATCAGCAAGCCGCGTGATTCACCGTCACCACGTGGATCGCCAGCCCGCCCAGCGAGGTTTCCTTGTACTTGACCTGCATGTCGGCCCCGGTCTGGCGCATCGTCTCGATCGCGCTGTCCAGGCTGACGAAATGGGTGCCGTCACCCTTCAGCGCCAGCGAGGCGGCGGTGATCGCCTTGATCGCGCCCATGCCATTGCGCTCGATGCAGGGAATCTGCACCAGGCCGCCGATCGGGTCGCACGTCATGCCCAGGTGGTGTTCGATGCCGATTTCGGCCGCGTTCTCGATCTGCTCGTTGCTGCCGCCGAGCGCCGCCACCAGGCCGGCCGCCGCCATCGCGCAGGCCACGCCCACTTCGCCCTGGCAGCCGACTTCGGCGCCCGAGATCGAGGCGTTCTTCTTGCACAGCATGCCGATCGCGCTTGACGCGAGCAGGAAGTCGCGCACGCCACGCTGCGGATCGCTCGGGCGGCAATCTTCGGCGTAGTACCGCAGCACTGCCGGGATGATGCCGGCCGCGCCATTGGTCGGCGCCGTCACGACCCGGCCGCCGGCCGCATTTTCTTCGTTGACGGCCATCGCATACAGACTCACCTGCTGCACCGCGTCATGCGGCAAGGCGTTCAGCGGCTGCTGTTGCGCTTGCTGCGCCTGCTTCCATAGCCCGGCCGCGCGGCGGCGCACGTCCAGGCCGCCCGGCAGGCGGCCCTCGGTCACCAGGCCGTGGCAAATACATTCGCGCATCACGCGCCAGATATTGTCCAGGCCGGCGTCCAGTTCTTCGCTGCTCATGCGCGTGCACTCGTTGGCGCGCAGCATGTGCGGGATGCTCAGGCCGTGACGGCGGCCGTGCTCGAGCAGCTGGGCCATCGTATCGAAGGGGTAAGGCAGCGGCGCCGCAGGCGTCTCGGCGGCGCGCGCCTGGCTTTCGCCGGCCGCCGTGATGAAGCCGCCGCCGACGGAGTAATAAATGCGCTCGATGATGCTGCCGTCCTGCAGATTGAGCACGAAGCGCATGCCGTTCGGGTGTTCGGGCAGGGTCGAGGCCTTGTGCCAGACCAGGTTGGTTTTGGCGCTGAACGGCACCGGTTTCGTGCCCAGCAGGTGCAGCACGCCATCGAGTTCGGCTTCCGCCAGCTTGTCCTCGACCGCGACCGGGTCGACGTCCTGCGGGGTCTCGCCCATCAGGCCGAGGATCACGGCCTTGTCGGTCGCATGGCCGATGCCGGTCAGCGCCAGCGATCCGTACAGGTGGGCTTCGACGCCGACCGCCTGTTCCAGCATCCCGCTCTCGAGCAGGAAGCGCCGCGCCGCCACCATCGGGCCCACGGTGTGCGAACTCGAAGGGCCGATGCCGATCTTGAACAGGTCAAAAACACTCATGTCCATTGTTGTCTCCTTTGCCGCTGTCTCATTGTTATATGCGGCTTACGCGTAGGGTGGACGGCTATGCCGTCCACGCGGTGATGGTTGGCCGCCAGATCATCCGGTGCGAGATCGGCACCGATAACGATCACCGCGTGGACGGGGAATCCGTCCACCCTACCGATGTGCGCGGACGGGATTACGCCGCGACGCCCAGGCCCACGTCGATATTCTTCAGCATCGAATCGACCATCTCGTCGACGCCAATGCGCGACTTCCAGCCCCAGTCGGTGGTGGCGCGGCTGTCGTCGAGGCTCTTCGGCCAGGAGTCGGCGATCTGCTGGCGGCTGTCCGGCTTGTAGTCGATGCGGAACTGCGGCAGCGCCTTCGAGATCGCGGCGGCCAATTCGCGCGGGTTGAACGACACGCCCGCCACGTTGTAGGACGAACGGATCACGACCTGTTCGGCGGGCGCTTCCATCAGCTCGATGGTGGCGCGGATCGCGTCCGGCATGTAGATCATCGGCAGGGTCGTTTCCGGACCCAGGAAGCATTCATAGGTTTCGCCGCGCAGCGCCGCGTGGAAGATCGCGATGGCGTAGTCGGTGGTGCCGCCGCCCGGAGGCGATTTATAAGAGATGATGCCCGGATAGCGGATGCTGCGCACGTCGACGCCGTACTTGCTGTGATAGTACTCGCACAGGCGCTCGCCGGCCAGCTTGCTGATGCCGTAGATCGTGGTCGGATCCATGATCGTGAACTGCGGCGTGTTCTCGCTCGGGGTGGTCGGGCCGAAGGCGGCGATCGACGA